>NZ_JBSHBW010000018.1:47265-165233 GCF_053612185.1 Streptomyces sp. NPDC054757 | reverse complement strand
GGCCTTCACGACCGGCGGCGGCAGCCCGTTTCGTACGTGTTAGCGTCGCTGGGCAACTCTGGGCGCGGGGACTGCGTCCTCCTTCGCAGGAGAGCGAGCCTTGGTGACCACTGCAGACCCGATACGTGAAGAAGGCGGAGGGCGCCCCCGTGCCGGGGGCCGCGTCGGCCTGCTCTCACAGGGCGGCCAGGGGGGCGGACCGGGGCAGCGGCCTTCGGACCGGATGCCGTGGTCCTGGCTGGCTGCCCGCCCCGTCGTCACCGCGACCGCCGTCGCAGCCGTCACGCACATCCTCTGGTTCTTCTTCTTCGCCAACAGCGGCGGAGACCTCGCCGCGCAGGACGCCTGGGCCGAGTTCGTCGGGCGCCACCCGGCGTCCGCGTACAACCTCGCCTGGTACGGCGGGATGCACCCCGTCTCGTACAGCGTGGTCTCGCCGTATCTGATGTCCGTGCTCGGGGTCCGTACGACGATGATGATCGCCGGGACGGTCTCGGCCGCGCTGACCGCGCTGATCCTCGTCCGGCTGCGTGCCGTCCGCAATCCGCTGCTGTGCGCGCTCGCGGCCGACTTCGCGTTTCTCTGCAACGCGCTCTCCGGCCGGGTCACCTTCGGCCTCGGCACGATGTTCGCCATGGGCGCGGTGGCCGCGGTCTTCTGCTGGCCGCACCGCTGGCGCGAGCGCCGCTGGGCGAAGGCGTGGGTCGCCGCCCCGCTCGCCGGGATCGCGACCGCGAGCAGCCCGGTGGCCGGGCTCTTCCTGGGCGTCGTGGCCGCGGCGCTCTTCCTCAACAAGCGGCGGCCCGGGGCCTACGCGCTGGGGCTCGCACCGGTCGTCGTGGTCGCGCTGTCGGCCTGGCTGTTCCCGTTCTCCGGCACCCAGCCGATGTCCGTGGGGACGGCTTCGCTGCCCTTCCTCTACGGGGTGCTCGTCCTCTTCCTGGTCCCCAGGGAGTGGCGCACGGTACGTACCGGCGCTGCCGTCTACGCGCTGGGTGTGGTGCTGACCTGGCTGATCGACTCACAGATCGGCTCGAACGTCTCCCGGCTGCCGATGATCTTCGCGGGTGTGGTGCTGCTCGCGGCGCTGCCGTACACCGTGCCGAAGTCGCGCAAGTGGTACGCGCTCGTGATCGCGTTCGCCGGGCTCAATGTGTGGATCGGCTTCAAGGGCGTCGACGACGTGGTGCGCACCGCCCCCGCCGCCTCCTGGACCCGGGAGCTGGCCCCGCTCGTCAACGAGCTGCAGAAGCACGGTGCCGAGAAGGGCCGGGTCGAGGTCGTCCCGGCCAGCAGCCACCGTGAGGCGTCCGCGCTCTCCCCGTACGTCAATCTCGCCCGCGGCTGGAACCGCCAGGCCGACATGGAGCGCAACCCGCTCTTCTACGACGACTCGCTCGACTCGGTCAACTACCGGGCCTGGCTGTCCCGCTGGGCGGTCCGGTACGTCGTCCTGCCCACCGGCGAGCCGGACACCGGGGCCGGCCAGGAGGAGAAGCTCGTCCAGGACGGCCTGCCGTATCTGAAGCGGCTCTGGGGCGACGCCAACTGGCAGCTGTTCGCGGTCGACCGGCCGACGCCGATGGCCGACCCGCCGGGCACCGTGGAACGTGCCGAGGAGGGCGAGCTGACCGTACGGGTACGGAAGCGGGGCCGGGTGCTGATCCGGATCCCGTACTCGCCCTGGCTGGGTCTGGTCGACGCCAAGGGCAAGAGTGTGGAGCCGCCGCAGGAGACGGAGGCGTCCAAGGGACGGGCCGAGGGCGAGCCGAAGGTCTTCGCCAACGCCCACGGCTGCCTGGTGCGGACCGACAAGGACGCGGACGGCGACGAGTGGACCGAACTGCTCGCCCCCAAGGCCGGGGTCTACCACCTGGCATCGCCCTACCGGCTGCCGCGCGGAACCCCGTGCCCGGACGAACTGAAGGACACCCTTCCCGCGGGCGGCCCCGGCCAGCACCTGACCCCCGGGAAGCCGGATTCGGGGCACCCCTGATTCAGCGCACCCCCGAGGCCAGCAACGCCGTGTGAGGCAGGGCGAGTTCGCCGCCCGGTGTGGTGAATTCCCGGGCCAGGACGTCGTACTCCTGCTTCACCCGGGCGCGTATCCCGTCCGTCAGACCGCCGACCGCGAGCCCGATGGTGGCCACCCCCGCCGTGGCCGCCGTCCACCAGACCTCGGGGTCGACGCGATACTCCCAGGTGACCGCAGCGCACCGGACGTCGTGCAGCCCCGTGGTGCCGAGCAGGGCGCCGAAGCCGTCCTCGTTCCTGGGGAACTCCGCCTCCGCCGCCAGCCGTGGCAGCCCGCTGGGCCGCTCCGCCCCGGCCGCCTCCAGCGCCCGCCAGAACAGCGCCTGTCCTTCGGCTCCCGCCCCGCGCCAGATGGTGACGGCCACCCGGCCGCCGGGCCGCACGACCCGTCGCATCTCGGCCAGCGCGGCCTTGGGGTCGCCCACGTGGTTGATGACGAAGTTGGCGACAACGGCGTCGAACTCCGCTTCAGTGAAGGGGAGTTCCGGGAGGACGGCCTCCCGGAACGCAGCGGCCGGCACCCGTACGCGCGCGGCGTCGACCATGGTGCGTTCGGCATCCACACCGGTCACACGCGCCCCGCGTGCCACGGCGCCGGCGGATACGCTCCCGGTCCCGCACCCCACGTCCAGTACCGAGTCCCCGCCGCCGGCGCGGGTGTCCGTACCGGCCACCCCGGCGCTCGGCACACCGGCCGCGTCCAGCAGGTCGTCCACCGTGTGCGCGCACAGGTCGGCGAAGCTGCCCCGGTAGGCGGCGGCCCGCCCGGCCCACATCTTCCGTTCGTGTACGTCGAAAGCCGAGTCCACCCGCAGAACCCCCTCAGTGCTCATCGCGTGCTCATCCCTCATCATCCTCTGTCGGCCGGTGGCGTGATTCCGCTGTCCCTTAATCAGTGCGGGTGGCAGGATTCCCTTGTGTGAGCATCGACCCCGGCCATGTGAGCCACGACCGCGGCGCGTTCATGACCATCGCGAGGACCGCGGCCCCGCTCTATGTGACCACCCTGGCCGCGTCGGCGGGATCCCTCGTCGACACCGCGCTGCTCGGCCGGCACGCGACCGCCTCGCTGGCCGCCTTCGCGGTGGCGGTGGCGGTCTTCGCGCCCGCCACCGCAACCGTCGTGGGCGCGCTGCGTGGCGTGATGCCGTTCATCGCGCCCCACCGTGAGAACCAGGACGAACTGCTGCCCCTGGTCCGCAGCGGGATGTGGCTGGCGTTCGCGGTCGGCGGGGTGTGCGCTGCCGTGGTCGCCGCCGTGCCGTTCATCGGTGGACTGTGGGGTGTGCGGCCCGCCGTGCTCAGCCAACTGGGGCCGCTGCCCTGGCTCCTTGCGTGCAGCGTGCTGCTGATCGCCGTCGGGGGTTCGGCGACATCGGTGCTGGTCGCGCTGGGTCACTCGGCCCAGGTGATGCGTTCCGGGCTGGTGGGCACCGCCGTATCCGTCACCCTGTCGGTCCTGCTGGTCGGCGCCCCGGGGCCGCTGCCGAGTCTGGGCCTGACCGGCGCGGGTGTCGCCATGCTCGCGTCCAGCTTGATCAGTACTGGCCTCAACCAACTCGCCCTGCGCCGGAGGACCGTACTCAGGGGACGACCGCTGCGGCCCGGACGGCCCGAACCGCGGCGCGTACTGCGGCTGGCCGCGGTGGGCATCCCGCTCGGCGGTACGGTCCTGGTGAAGTTCTCAGTACTGGGCGTGCTGACGTTCGCGGCGGCCCGGATCAGTACGGACGCGGCGGCCGTGCACGGCGTCTCGGAGTCGCTGGTGAACATCATCTTCACCGCGGCGGTCGCGGTCGGCCAGTCCACGGTCCCGCTGATCGCCGACTGTGCCGCCCGGCGCGACCTCCCGATGATCCGCCGCAGTGTGGGGGCGGGGGTACGGGTGGCCCTGAGCGCGGTCGCCGTGCTGGGGGCGGCGCTGTTCGCCCTGCGGGTACCCGTGGTGGGCCTGTTCACCACGGACCCTTCGCTGAGCCACCAGGTGAGGGGACTGCTGCCTCTCGTCCTCGCGGTAGTGGTCGCGGACGCGCTGCAGGCGGTGGCCGGATTCGCCCTGGTCGGCCTCCGGAAGACCGGCCCGAGCCTGGTGTCAACGGCCGTGTGGTTCGGGGTACTTGCCGCAGTCGCGGTCCCGGTGGCCGATCGGTACGGACTGACGGGCCTCTGGGCGGCGCTGGCCGGTGCGAACCTCCTGCAGGCCGGTACGAAGACGTACTCGTTCCTGCGGCACGGCCGCCGCATCGCGGGGGCGGACCCGGTGGCGGACCAAGTGGCGGATCCGGTGGCGGATCCGGGCCCGGTGTCCTTAATCCGTACGGGTGGCAGCAGCGAGTCCACCGGACGTACGGCGGGTGGGGCGCAAGGCTGAGGAGATGGCCGATGAGACGTTCCCATGGTGCTGAGACCGCCGCAGTGCCCCCACTGCCGCGAACCGCGCCCCTTGTGGAAGGACACCAGCACCACCGGGCCCAAGGCCCCGGACAGTTGGCGCTGGTACTGCGCGGAATGCCGCCAGGTGTGGGAACCCACCGACGACCACCGGGTGAGGTACCGGAGCGGCGCACCGGTCGGGCGCGGGAGCGCGCTCAGCGGTGCGGCGCCGGATCGCGGGGGCGCAATCAGGCGGTAGGGACGGACGGCGTACGTCTCCCGGGCACAACCCGGGCGGCACCGAGCAGTCCGGCACCGAGCCTCCCCCCGAGCAGTCCGGCCCCCCTGAGCAACCCGCTACCGAGCCCCCCCCCCGGGAGCACCCGCCAAGCGGCCCGGCACCTCCGGCCTTGCCCATTTCTTGCCGGTGTGGTGCCCGTTCAGGCGGCGCACAGTGCCCTCACGCCTCTGGATATTCCGTGGGGCGGCGGTTAGAAAGAGAGCGGCACCGTCATCCAGGAGACCCGTATGCACAGTTCCGACCGGGACATAGACGCCAATGCGGGGCACGGCCGCATCCCGACGCACCGCTCCCCGGCCCGGACCGACGCACCCCTGCCCGGGTTGCTGGGGCTCCAGGGCAACGCGGGCAACGCCGCCGTCGTCCAGATGCTCCGCCAGTCCGGGCACGCCTGGGCGCAGGACGAGCACCAGCACGGTGCCGGCTGCGGTCACGGTGGCGAGGAGCAGCCGCAGATCCAGCGTTCCGCGGTGCACGACGTCCTGAGCGGCGGTGGCAGTCCCCTGGACGACGGCACCCGTACGGACATGGAAGCCCGGCTCGGTGCCGACTTCTCCGATGTCCGTGTCCACAGTGACAGCGCGGCGAGGGCGTCCGCGGCCGAGATGGGCGCCCGCGCCTACACATCCGGCAACCATGTGGTCATCGGGGACGGCGGCGGGGACGCCCACACGCTCGCGCATGAGCTGACGCATGTCATCCAGCAGCGTTCCGGGCCGGTGGCCGGTACGGACCACGGCGACGGGCTGCGGGTGAGCGACCCCTCCGACCGTTTCGAGCGCGAGGCGGAGTCGAATGCCACCCGGGTGATGTCCGAGCCCGCCCCGGCCACGGTGAGCGAAGAGGCGCAGGAGACCGAGGAGTAGCCCCGCGGGTTGCTTGCTGGGGAGTGGCCCGCCCGTTGTATGCGCCCGGATCCGTCCGGCCCCGCGCACCCGGATCCGCCCGGCCCCGTGCGCCCGGATCGGTCCGGCCCGTGCGTCCGGACCCCTCGGCCTGCCCCGTCGTTCCTCTCAGCCCACTCAGTCCACCTCGATGCCGTACTCCTGGATCAGTTCTTCCAGGCCGCCTCCGTACCCCCTGCCTCCGGGGACGAACTCCCAGTCACCGTTGGCGCGGCGGCGGAAGGACCCCAGGACGAGGGCCGTCTCGCCCGGCCTGCCGTCGGAGACCCGTAGCTCTTCGAGTGCTGTTCCCGCGGCGTCCAGCAGCCGGATCCCGGCGTCGGTGAACCCGGACAGATCGGCCGTGGGGTTGGCGACCGGGTCGGCCGCCGCGATGACGACCAGCCGGTCGGCGCGCGCCGGCAGGGCGTCGAAGGACACCTGGATGGCGGCGCGGTCCGGCGCGGCGGGAGCCAGCACGCGGACCGTACCGTCCGGGGTCCGGGGGTTGTTGAAGAAGACGAAGTGGTCGTCGTCCAAGGCCCGGTTGCCGTGGCAGACGAGAGCGCACACGTCCAGGGCGACGCTGCCCGACCAGAACATGCCCAGTACGTTGTGGTCATCCGTACGGGTCCCGGTGCCCGGCGCGGCCCCGGGTGCCGGGGCCGGTTCCGGGCGCCGGCCGGGCCCCTGCCGCTCGCCGCTGCCCAGCCGCCCGCGCAGCCCGTGCCGGTGCAGCAGGTCGACCAGTTCGGCACCGGTCACCAGCTCCAGGGGTTTGCCCTGGGCGAAGGTGCGCGAGCCGGGGCCGAATGAGGACGTCGTGACCAGTACGCCCTTGTTGGCACCGGCATCCTGGACGGTTCCGTACAGATCGCGGACGGCCGTCGGGGGAACGGTGTTGCGGTAGCGCTTGACCTGTACGACGATCTTGCCGCCGCGAATCGGGGCCGGGTCCAGCGCATCGACGTCCACGCCGCCGTCGTTGGAGCGCTGGGTGGTCACGGCCCGCATGCCCATGGCCCGGAACAGCTCGGCCACCAGCCCCTCGAAGGCGAGGGGGTCCATCGCGTACAGATCCGGCTCCTCCTCGCCCCCATGGGTGACGACGCCGTTCCCGACGTCTTCGGGAACCCGGCAGGGCCGTACCGGTACGTACTGGTCGGGGCGCGCGGACAGCCGGCCGCGGAGGCCGTCCACCAGGCAGTTGACGGCGTTCACCTGTTCCAGATGGAGCGTGGCGAACGTCGCACGGTCCGCCATGACCGTGCCGAGCACCATGGGGGCCCGTCTGCCGGTCGTCGGATCGTGGTCGTTCACGAACCCGTTCAGCGCGACCGATTCCAGCGCGCCGAACTCGTCGGCCGCGAAGAGATCCCGCAGGACCAGCAGCAGGCACTGGGCGAGTACGTCCCGGTACAGGGCGCGGCGCTGAGTGACCGGCCGGGGCGTCTCCTTCTCCTGGTCGGCGTTGATCAGATAGCGCACCGACTTCGCCCCGGGGACGACGTCGTACGGGGGCAGCTCCCAGTCCAGTACCAGCTGGCGCGCACCGGAGTCGTACGCGGCGGACACCTGGCGGGGCAGATCGTCCGGCCACGAGGCCGAGGCGTAGAGGGCGGCCGAGAAGTACTCGACCGCGGCCCCGGGATCTCCGTCGCGGAGCGCCGCCGTCATCTCCGCGATGTCGGCGTTGTGCCGCCGGATCTCGCGGAGTTGGGTATCGGCCCACTGCCGGTACTGCGACTGGTGGGCGGCCAGCTGGTGTTGGCGCTGTGCCTCGGCCGCCAGAGCCGCCTGCCGGTCACGCTCGAACCTGGACCAGGCCTCCGCCTGTGCCTGGGCCCGCCGCCCGGCGGACCAGCCGCCCTGGGGCTGGTACTGGTTCGGGTCGGGCATACGGACAGGGTGCGCGAGCTGCCCCGGGGCGAACGCCTCGATCCGCTCGGTACGGGTCAGCGCCTCGGCCCTGAACGCCGGAGCGCGGCACCCCGCGGCCAGCAGCCGCTGTAACGCCGCCACTCTGGCGTCGAGTTCCTCCGTACGCCGTCTGGCATCCGTCTCGCGCTGCTCGCGGTACGCGGCCTGCTGCTCACGGCGGCTGCGGGTGAGCTCCCGCTGGTAGGCGCGTTGTTGACGCTCCTGCTCCCGTTGGTACCGGGCCTGCGCCTCACGCTGACGTTGCTGCTGGCGCTGCGCCTCGGCCCAGACACCGGCCAGTCCACTGGAACGACGGCTCATGCTCTACAGGACCTCCCCACCAGCGACCGGTGCGCATCCACCGGATCCTGGCCCCATAACCAGCTCCTGGCCCCATAACCAGCAGTGATGAGCCGACTCTAGTGGCCGGGCAACCGCTCGCCCATACCTTTGCCGCAGACGGCCGTCACTCCGCCTCCGTCATGCCTTCACTATGCGTTCACTTTACTGTGCAGGCTGCGCAGGGCGCTCTGGTGGGTGAGCCAGCCGACGAGCCGGTCGCCGTCGTGGACGGGCAGGCCGGTGCCGGGGGCCGTGACCAGCGAGTGCAGCGCGGTGGCCAGGGGCATCCCGGTGGTGATCAGGGGCGGGAGTTCGGCGAGTTCGCCCGCGGTGCGCGGACGGCCCGGGGCGTCGTCGACCGGGGTGGCGAGGGCCTCGGCGACGGCCCGGGCGGTGACGGTGCCCAGATAGCCGCCTCCGGAGTCCAGCACAGGGAGCGCGCCATGCCCCGAAAGGCCCAGGGCCTGGGCGGCCTCGGGGAGTTCGGCCCGGGAGGCGAGAGGGGACGGCAGCTCCTCCATGGCGGCGGCGACCTTCTGGGAGCCGAGTTCCGCTCCTTGCGCGGGCGCCGTGAGGTCGATGCCCCGGCGGCGGAGCTTGAGGGTGTACACGGTGTCGTGGGAGAGCAGCCGGCTGGTGGCGGTGGCGAGTACGACGGCGAGCATCAGCGGCAGGATGATCGTGTACTGGCCGGTGAGTTCGAAGAGGATCACGACGGCGGTGATCGGGGCGCGTGAGGACCCGGCGAAGACGGCGCCCATGCCGACCAGGGCGTAGGCGCCGGCCGATCCGGCGGTGCCGGGGAGCACCCCGTGGGCGGCGCTGCCGTAGGCCGCGCCCAGCATGGCCCCGATGAACAGGCTGGGTGCGAACACGCCCCCCGAGCCGCCGATACCGATGGTCAGGCTGGTCGCGAGGATCTTGCCGACCAGCAGCAGGAGCAGGAACCCGACGACGTAACCGCCCTTGACGGCGCTCTCCAGGACGGGGTACCCGACTCCGTACATCTGGGGCAGGGCCAGCAGCAGTATGCCGAGCAGCAGCCCGCCGACGGCCGGACGCAGCCATTCCGGGCCGCGCCAGAGCCAGTCACAGGCGTCCTCGATCCAGTAGAGGACCCGGGTGAAGCCGACACCTACGGCGCCCGCGGCCACGCCGAGAACGGCGAACAGGCCGAACTGGGCGACGTGGTCCACATGGAAGGCCGGCAGGGTGAGGAAGGCGACATCGCCGAACGCCGCGCGGCCGATCGCACAGGCGACGACGGACGAGATCACGACCGCGCCGAACGCCTCGGCGGTGAAGGCGCCCAGGATCAGCTCCATGGCGAAGAACACCCCGGCCAGCGGGGCGTTGAAGGTGGCCGCGATTCCTCCCGCGGCCCCGCAGGCCACCAGCAGCCGCATCCGGCCCTCGGCGACCTTGATCACCCGGCCGAGTGTGGAGCCGAGCGCCGAGCCGATCTGGACGATCGGACCCTCGCGGCCCACCGAGCCGCCGGATCCGATGCACAGGGCCGAGGCGACGGCCTTGACCACGGCGACCTGCGGGTTGATCCGGCCGCCGCGCTGGGCGACGGCGAGCATCACCTCGGGTACGCCGTGTCCGCGCGCCTCCTTGGCGAAACGGTCCACCAACGGCCCGTAGAGGAGGCCGCCCACGGCCGGGGCGAGTACGACGAAGTAGATGCCGAACCATGGCAGGTGCGGGTTGGCGGCGTGCCCGGCGCCCGCGTAGTCGGCGTGTCCGGAGAACAGCCGCGTGAAGGTCTGGATCAGCCACCGGAACGCGATCGACCCCAGCCCGGCCCCGGCGCCCACCACCACGGCAAGCACCATCAGCCCCCAGGACGCGGTACGCAGCCCGGCGACGGGGGCCGGTCCGCCCCTGTCCCGGGGGGCCGGGAGGGTGATCGGGTGGTCGGGTTCCGCTGTGCCGCTTCCGGTCATGGGCCTGCCTCTCTCTTAGTTTGCATTATGCAAACGTTGTCAAGGGAGGATCAACCCGAGGTAGAAAGGAGGGCATGGTCGAAGCTACAAACCCCTCGGGGAGCGCCGCGGACGACGTCGACGCGGTGACACGGGCGGTACTGACCGCCTCCCGGGTGCTCGTCGCGGTCTCCGCACGCTCGCTGGCCGCGGTCGAGGACCGGGTGACACTGCCGCAGTTCCGGCTGCTCGTGGCGTTCTCCACCCGTGGGGCCGCCAAGCTGGTGGACGTAGCGGAGTGGCTGGGGGTCAACCCGTCCACCGCGATGCGGATGGCCGACCGGCTGATCGCGGCCGGTCTTGTCGACCGTCGGATCAACCCCGACAACCGCCGCGCCACTCTGCTTCAGCTGACCGACGAGGGGCACAGCATCGTGGAGCAGGTGACGACCCGGCGCCGCACGGAGATCGCCACCATCGTGGAACGCATGGCCCCGTCCCAGCGCACCGCTCTGGTCGACGCGCTGACCACATTCGCGGACGCGGGCGGCGAGCCCACGGCGGGCCGCCCGGGTCCGGAGCTGTACCCCCTGGGCTGGGCGACCCCGGGGGCAGGGGGCGGGGGCTGAGGGGCGGGGCGGCGTACTGAGGGGCCGGCGGGGGCGGGCGCGTAGGGGGAGGCAGGCGGGGCGGGTGCGTAGAGGGAGGCAGGCGGGGCCTCCGGGGTGGTGGTTGCCCCGGCCGCCGATGCCCTCACCCCACCTGCCTGCCTGCCTCCCCATCATTCAAGGCCGCACCGCACCTCACTCAAGGCCGCACCGCACCTCACTCAAGGCCGCTGTCGTCCAATGCCGCTCCGCGTCACTTCGCGACGGCCGGCTTCTCCACCTCCAGTGAATTCCCCGCGGGAATCCTGCCGCAGCTGGTCGGGGCGGTCCGGCCTGCGAAGCGGTCGTTCAGCCAGGCCATCGCGCGCGGCGCCCAGTACGGCATGCTGCCGACGTGGCTGAGCAGGTCGTACTGCTCGTACTTGATCGACTTGTTCCCGGTGGCGCAGTACTGCCGGCTCAGCGCCCGCACATCGCCCGCGACCATGACGCCGTCCCCCGTGCCGATACCCGGGGGGTTGTTGAACGTCCCTTCCAGCTTCCCCGCGTTCCCCTGCCCGATGAACCCGGGGATCGTCGGGGTGGCGGCCTGACCGAGGTTGACCTTGTTGACCGCCTCGACGAAGGGCGGAATGGAGTCCGGGTCCTTGTACTCCGGCTTCGCCAGGTCCTTCCAGGTCATCCCCGGGTAGTGGCCCAACGCATCGACGATCGAGCCGTGTTCGAGAGAGTCGAAGACCTGGAGCCCCTTCGCGCTGAGATACGGCTTGATGTCGAGGCCGTACGAGCGGGAGACGCCGAGGACGGCCATCGGGATCACGCCGTTCCAGACCGGGGCGCCGTCGACGTACTTCAGATTGTGCGCCGGGTCGACCAGCAGCCCACCCTCGGTGAACCCGACCAGTTGCCTGTTCACATCGGGGGCGTACGAGGGGGCCAGTGCCGCGGCCCAACTGGTGGCGATGGCACCGCCGGAGTAGCCGAAGAGACCGAACCGGGTGCTGCTGCTCAGGCCGGTCTCCTCGGCGCGGGTGCTCGCCCGGACCGAGTCCAGGGTGTTCGTCCCGTAACCGGGCCCGGCCGCGAAGTCGGCGCTCTGGCCCTCGGTGTCCGGGATGACGAGGTCGTAGCCCTGGAGCAGCAGCGGCGCCAGAACGATGCTCTCGGCGTTGGCGATCAGCCCGCCGAGTGAGACATCCCCGGCGATGGCCCGGGAGGGCCCGTCCGCCGGGTCGAGGGAATCGTAGAACGACTGGTACGACACGGCCTTGCTGCCGTCACTGTGGAGCCCGCGGACCACCGTGGTCACATTGGCGGACGGCCGCCCCTGGGCGTCGGTCGTGCGGTAGAGCAGCTGGGTGGCCTTCAGGGGCGTCGGGATGCCGACGACGTGATAGTTCAGCGTGCGCTTCTTCAGCACATCGCCCGGCGCGTACGAGGCAAGCGGCTTGCTGCCGTCGTAGCTGTAAAACGGATCGGACGCCGTGGCGCTCACCTGCCCACCCCCGGCGGGCACGGCCGTCGCAGCCGGCGCCATGCCGACGGTGAGAGCGGCGACAGCGGCGGTGGCCAGCAGACCTGCGGTTCTCCGGTTCATGACTCTCCCGATGCGTGCGGTGGCGGTGTGTGGAGTGGTGGTGCGTGCAGTGGCGATGTGTGCGGTGGCGATGCGTGCCGTGGCAACTGCCGTTACTGCGCAGTAAGTTACTGGCGGTAAGTTCGGGTGTACAGGGGTGGGCGGCAGAGTTTTACCGTTGTCGGCAGCCGAGTACTCCGCCTGCGCAGAGGCCCACGCGGCGGGCGGCCCCGGCCTCGGCCTCGGCGGAGAGCGGTACCGTCGAACGGGCGATCGGCCGCGTGAAGCAGCATCGGGTGGCGGCCACCCGCCACGACGGCTCGGCTGCGTATTCCTCGGCACCGCCTCCGCGGCGACCCACCTGATAGGGCTACGCAGCTGAGTTCCAGTGTCACGAGGCAATCGGCTGGCAGACCAAGGCATGGTCGATCACTTCCTCGGTAGACAGCTTTCGTTCCGTCGGCCGGAAAATCACGTCGCTGAGGTAGCCGGACGGGCGGGCAGAGCTCTGCCAACGAAATGCGATAGACACATGTGCATGGCAGACAAGGTGCGGATCGCAGCTGCGCAGAGCCCCGTCACTACCCACCCGGCCGTCAATGCGACAGCCGCGCGGGACTTGATGGTTCAGGCAGCGGCAATGGGGGCCCGGCTCGTGCACTTTCCCGAAGGGGCGATCTCTGGTTACCCCTCAGGAGGGGAAGCCGAGGAGGCTCTACGAGGCTGGGACATCAACTGGAGCGGTCTCACAGAGCAGTTGGAACTCATCGCGCGGCTGGCCGGCGAACTCCGCCTCTGGGTTGTCGTCGGCTCCAGCCACCGGCTCGCCGCTCCGCATCTGCCCCACAACAGCCTCTACGTCATCTCGGACGGAGGCCGGTTGATCGACCGCTATGACAAGCGCCGCTGCTCGTACAACGAACTGTCCGGCTGGTACTCGCCCGGCTTCAGGCCCCTGCTGTTCGAAGTCGACGGCTTCCGGTTCGGCACGGCGTTGTGTATCGAGGTCAACTTCCCTGAACTCTTCATGGAGTACACCGCCCTGGGCGCGGACTGCGTCCTCTTGTCGTCCTTCTCCAAGGATCCGATCTTCGACGTGCTCGCACGCAGCCACGCTGCCACTCAGAACCGCTGGGTGTCCGTATCGGTTCCGTCTCAGTGCAGTTCCGCTATGCCCTCCGGGGTCGTCGGCCCACACGGCTATTGGCTCGGCAGGTGCACCACAGACGGCAAGCAGGGACTGGTCTGCGTGGATCTCGATCGCACCCAACCCGGCCTGGAGTTCGCGCTCAACAAGGCCGGGCCTTGGCGGCAGTCAGCTCGGAATGGAGAGATCTATCGAGAGCGGCGTGTCCATGACGCACGCAGTGCCGACCGCACGCACTTCTGACCACGAGATATGGCCACGGCAAGCACTCCGGCCTCCACGGCCGGGGTTCGCGCACTACAACACCGAAGGGCCGGCCCGGGAGAGGAAATCCCTTGGGCCGGCCCTTCTTGCTGTGCCCCCGGCAGGATTCGAACCTGCGACACCCGCTTTAAGGAGCGAGGTGGGGAGAGTTGGGGTCTGACCTGCACGATGTCGACTTCGGCGTCTGCCCGCTGTGGTCCCTGTCGGCGTTTGCGGTTCCCTGTGAGTCCCCGCCCCATCTGGCGCGGTTTTGGCACGGGGAACTTCTGATCCGTAGCGCTAATGGGAACGGTCAACGATGGTCATACCGGCCGCTATGCGGTCCTGGACCGTTGCTACCGGACGATGTCGGTTGCTGAGGTTGCGGTATGCCGCTGCTGTACCGCTGCTCCATCGGCGCCCGTCATGATCATTCACATTGCAGCAGCTCCAGCCCGAAGCCGTACCGCCGACCTCACGGCGCGCCTACCTCCTCCCTTGCCCTATAAGCACGCTCAAGAAGCGAGTTCCGCAAGGAATTGTTGTCGATATGCAAAGCAAGGTCTCCTTTCACGCGGGGAGCCGTTGCGACAGCCTCTCGTAGCTCACTCAGCTCCCTTTGATAGAGCCTCGTCGCATACTGAATCTGGGCGACCCGGCTGTCTATCACTTCCATCGCGTCTGGGTCATCTGCCATTCTGGCTCGCTCTGCAATGCTCACCCCAAGCTCCTTCTCCCTTCTTTCGAGCGCCCGACAAAGAAATGCTTCATATTCGTCAACAATGACGGCGCTCACGAAGATTCGCTTAGACCGCTTCGCGCTCTGCCGTCTAGCGCTATTTGCCTGGGATAGCGTCTCGCGGCTCACCGAAGCCGTGGTGCCAACCCTCATCGACTCCAAGAAGGTGGCGAAGTTTACGATCCGCAAGGAAACCCCCGCACGCTGCTGCATCTCTTCCGTCAACTCTTCGCGGGGCCCTAGGGAGAAGTCGAGTCTTTTATTCACCCAGTCTTCTTTCTCGTCGTTGGAGATGATGAGAACGCGCTTGCGCACTTCCGTGGCCTTGATGAGAGTTTGCTCCCACCACAGATAATCTCCATCGGCATTGGTCCTTTTACCCCTATCCTTGAATCCTGGCGGTATTCTGGCGTCTCTCCTGCGCGCAGCTTCCGCCTGCGCCTTGCTGTACTCCTCTCCGGGTAGAGGCTGCCCGACCCTTCCGTCTAGAAGCTTTGCTAGCGCTTTCAGTACAGGGTCGTCATTTAGCACTCTACTGAGCGTCAGGTCAAATACCCCTTGATGAGATTTAACTCGTTCGATAGCTGCACGGAAGGCGTTTTCGAGCGGCTCTTTCAGTTTCCTCTTCTCATCTTCATCAAGGGCCGACCGGTTTGCAAACTCATTAAGCCTTTGTAGCCCTTGATTCTGCGCCGCCTCCAACGATTTGCACGTCTCATCATAGAAAGCAAGCTGGTCGCGGGCGGCTTCGACTCGGTTTCGATGAAACTCAAGCGCAACCTGGTGCGGCACCCAGAGATTTTCCTCGATTGTGAATAGACTGTCGATCATTTCCTTTCTGGCGTTCGGCGTGACACGATAAAGGTCCAGCAAAACACTGGAATCGATCACGACGAGGGACTCTTTAAGGGCCAGTGAGAGTTCACTTTTCGTCATTCTCCAATGGCTGGAGAATGAATCCAGAAAAGAGCTAACGAGAATCTCCTCCTTCGGTAATCGCTGCAATGGATCACCACCCGCATCAGGCTAGACGACTGGGGATCTCTTAGGAGTGTGTATGCCGAGACCTCTTGGTGCTCTGGTGCAGCTCGCAGACGGCGATGGCCGACGAAACCGTTGATCGCGTCCGCAGCCATCAACACACCACTCACTCCAGATCCCATCCCGTCCGCCTTCGACCCACACTCCGTGGAGCGGTCGCGGTTCAGGGCGTCAAGGTGGAGCGCGCCACTATACGAACGACCTTGACGCCATGGGCCGCGTCTGCTCGGCTCTGCCTGGGTCGATGGTGGACGGGATGGGAGCCCCCGCGCTCGCCACGATGTGCCCGCGGCCGGGAACGGCGCCCCCTCTCACCCGGTGCCGGCCGATCCCCCGCCGGAGGCATCGTCTGTGACCGTGGGCCGCGAGCGTGTCGGGTGCTCGACTCGTTTCCTCCGGGCCTATCCACAGTGGGCGGGCGTCGGCGCAGCGGTACGGAGCGAGCCGAAGGCAGGAGCGGCGCCCCAGCGGAGCCGGGTGCCTTGATGAGGTAGAGACTTGTAACAGCTCAGGCTGTTGGGGACGAGACGTAGCAAACGGCAGGGATGCTCTGGTCCGCTCCGAAGTGGTGAGTGGCTTCGCCGATCTTCTGCCAACCGAGCCGTTCGTAGAGCCGCGTGGCCGCGACATCCTTCGTCAATCCCGGGGCGACGCCATGCCGCCCTCGGTGACGTTCTCCGGTACAGCGGGCCCCCTCTGCCGAGAGGGGGGCCCGCGCTTTTGTTGCTCCGACCTGCGCATTCTTCAAGATCGTTTAGGCGGAATTTAGGCGGTGAGCTCCGGTGCTAGGGGTGTATCCGCGACGTATTGAGGGGATAGTCCCAGCGTTATCCAAGAAACGAAAAGGGGCGTCGCACCCTCTCTGACCTGGCAGAAGAGGTGTGACGCCCCTGATCAACAGTGTGCCCCCGGCAGGATTCGAACCTGCGACACCCGCTTTAGGAGAGCGGTGCTCTATCCCCTGAGCTACGGAGGCCGGGGCTTGTGGAAATCCCTGCGGAAAGTCCAGTGAGCGGATCTTCCGCGAGGCGTAGTACAAGCCCGCTGGTCAGGCGTGGTGCGTGCTCTCTGCGGTGTTGCTTGAGCAGACAGTGGGACATACCGATGACTGACCAGGGACAGCGTAGCGGATGCACGCCGGTGACAGGGCCCCGCGTCGGGGGTGCCGTGCGGAGATGGCTGCTGCGGGCTTCTGGCCTGCGGCTTGTGTGTGCCGGGGCTGTGGTTGAGCGGCGGAGGCGGTGTGGGGTTGGGGGAGGTCGGTCCAGAGCCGGAGGGCGCCCACCCGACCGGGATCAGCTCTTCGGCAAGGTGGCGGTTGGTACGGCTCCGGCTGAGTGGCGGTCAGTTGCGGTTACCCAGTCGTCCGGTCGTCCAGAGTTGCCCCGTCGTCCGCGCCGGCCCGGCTGCCTAGCCTCCGCCGAGTCGCCCAGCCGCCCACCGGTCCCGTCGTCTGGTCGTATTCAAAGCCGGTCAGCTTACGTACACGCTCCGTACGTTGTCCCTCGGTGCAGGCCGGGACCTCGTCGCTGGGCCGGTGGCGAAGGTTCGGAGGGCGTTCTCGGTGGTTCGGGTGGCGAAGGCTCTTGTCCGGGTGTCCATTCCGTGGTGGCGGCCGCCGTCCCGGGTTCCGGCCATCAGGGCCTCGACCCACCGCATCGTCCCGGAGGAGAAGACGCCGGCCCCGCTCGGGACGGGGTAGTACGCGGAGTCCGAGTGGCTCTTCCGGCCGTTGCAGACCAGAGGGGAGTGGGCCAGGATCTCCAGGGGCGCCGGGGTCGGCGCGCCCGGGGTGACCCGGTCGTACTCCACTCCCACCAGGTGGTTGAACGAGTCGCCCCGTCTCACCCCGGTCCCCTCGAAGAGCCAGTGGTCCGGGCTGTGGACGACATAGGGCGCGTCCGTGGGGAATCCCTCGTAGAGGACGCCGGTCAGCGTGGACTGCGGGTCCGCGGCGGGTGGTTGGCGGAAGTCGTGGGTCGGCAGGCCCTGGTGGTCCTTGAAGCGCGGGTCGTCGGAGTAGGCGGTCTTGTAGCAGACCACGGTGCGGCCGGCGCCGGACGGTCCGTGGTCGAACCTGACCCGGCGGAAACAGGTGTTGGCGCCCGGGAAGACCAGATTGGTCCCCGTGTCACGCGCCCGGGTGACGTGCCGGCGCTGTTCCGGGGTCCAGTACTCGTCGTGGCCGAGCGAGACGGCCGTCACGGCCCCCCGGAGCACAGACGGGGTGAAGTGGACGTCCAGCCCGGTGGTGTAGGCGAGCGGGATGCCGAGCCGCTCCGCGAGGACGACCGCAGCCCGTTCGTAGACCATGAACTTCTCCGCGCCGCTCCTGTCGTACGGCCGGTCGAAGCCCACGGCCAGCGAACGTGTCGTGTACGCGCCGTCCTGTCCCCGGTAAAGGCCGTACCCGCCCCAGGCGTTGTACGCCTGCCAGGTCGTCGGCGCGTGCATCAGCAGGGTCGCGCCCGAGGCGCTCGCGGAGCGGACGATCAGCGGTACGTACCGCTGGTGCCCGTGCTCCGCGTCGAGCCGGAGCAGATACGCACCGGACGGCCAGCCCTCGGTACGGACGTCGAGGGTGCGCTGCCAGTCCGCCCGTACGCTGCGGGTATCGGTGATCATCTGGGGCTGCTGCTGGTAGCCCCCGGCGATCCGGTCCGACCGCCAGACCAGCCGGGCCTGTGCCCCGCCGTACCAGCCGACCCGGTAGGCCGAGACCCGGAAGCCGGGGGCGGTGGTGGAGACATGAAGACCGAACTCCTCGCCGGGCAGCACGCTCACCTTGTCGGTGTAGCCCTCGACCGCGTCGGGCGGGCCCTGCGAGCGGATCCGCCAGTCGGGGCTGCCGGGCCTGGCCCGCTCCGCTTCGGCGGCGGCTTTGACTCCCTCGGCCGAGTTCGACGCGTCGGGGTGGGGCGCCGCGCCGGTGCTGCCGCCGGGCGATGGGTCGCATCCGGCCACCAGGCCCGCCGTGAGGCCGCCGGCACCCACCGCGGCGGCGGTACCGAGGAAGTGTCTGCGGTCCAGGCCCGCCCCGGCGCCGTCCGACACGTGGTCTCGACGGTGACCCCCACGCTCCGTGTCGTCGCCCATCCGAACCTCTCACCAGTCCGCCCGGCTCGGTTACAGGTCCGCCCTGGTCGGTGCAGTGGTGCGCGCCGGAACCGCCGTGAATCGGAATCATCATCGTTCGGCAGGGCGTGCCCCACCAACGCAGGACGGCCCATTCGCGGGCAGGGACCACCGTCCGCGAATGGCCGTCCGGGCCGTCCTCACAGCTCGCAGGCGTGCCCGCCGATGCTTTCGGTGACATCGGGCCAAGTGCGGAGCAGGTCGGCACCCCGGTCCGTCGGCTCACGTGGTGGCGATCCGGTCCGTCGGCTCACGTGGTGGCGATACGGCGTCCCGTCGTACGGGTGGGCGCGATCGTCAGCCACAGAGGGCGGTCGCCGCCTGCCCATGGCGTGGTGGGGGCGTGCCGGGCCAGATCCTCGGCCGCCGTGCCGTCGGGGACGGTCCGAGCGGTCCCGACCACGTTGACGCTCCAGCCCCTGCTCATCGCCTCGTCGATGTGGTCGACCTCGAAGGCGACCTCCTGGCCCGCGGCCTCCGCCGCCACCGTTCCGGGAGCGGTGCGGTACGAGATTTCGCCGTCGACGACCACGTAGTTGACGGGAATGACGGCCGGCCCGTCCCGGGTGGAGACGGCGACCCTGCCGACACCGTGGGTCGACAGCAGTTCGCCGCGTTCCTCGACGCTCAGCGTCCGCAGCTCCGGGTGGTAGGCGGCTTGCCCTGTTCCGGGAGGCAGCTCCGTATCGCTTCCGGTCAGCGCCTCGACCGTGGTCTCCAGCGCGTCGGCGAGGCTCAGCATGAACCCGGTGCTCGGGGCCGCCTGCCGTTTCTCGACGTACTGGATGTAGCCGGCTGCCGACCCCGCTCGCCCGGCCAGCGCCTCCCGGCTCAGTCCCAGCTGCTCCCGCCGTGCCGTGACGCGTCTGCCGAGGTCGCTTCGCGGCGGGTGGGTGGTCCGGGCGCGTGTGGTCTCCCTCGGGCTCGGGTGATCGGCCATGGTGTCCACACATCCTTCGGCTACGGCACTGGCCCTGTCCCCCTCACCGTGCTCGGCCGCCGGGCGGTGACGCATGGGCCGTCCGGTTCCGGGGCGGGGGCCGACCGGCCCGTGGGCGGGTGAGAGGGCTGTACGGCCCTGCGCGCCCGGCGCGACGCGCGCACCATGGACACGGGGTCGAACGGTCCCGCGCTCCCGCGGCGGGACAGCCCGCAGGCGGGCAGCGGTCGCAGTGTGGAGGAGCCGGTGATGTGGTGATGGCGTCCAATTCCGCAGAGAACACCGGGGGTGTTGAGAGCTTCGGCGGTACGGCCAGAAATACCGGCAGCGGTGCGGAGAGCCCGCGGCCCGCTGCGGTCACCGAGACGCATACGGCGGTCCTGATGTTCGTCGGGGACCACGTCTACAAGCTGAAGAAACCTGTCGACCTCGGCTTTCTCGATTTCCGTACGCCCGGCGCCCGGCACGCGGCGTGCGAACGGGAGGTCCTGCTCAACCGGCGTTTCGCCCCCGATGTGTACGACGGGATCGCCAAGGTCGCTCTGCCGTGGGGCGGGCCTTCCGAGCCGGTCGTGGTGATGCGCCGGATGCCGGCCGGACGCAGACTCTCCCATCTGGTCGGCATCGGGGCCCCGGTCGACGACGCACTGCGACGGACGGCCCGGTTGCTGGCCGCGTGTCACGCGGACTCCCCGCGGACGGCGCTGATCTCCCACGAGGGGACCCGGGACGCTCTGCTCGGTCGCTGGGAGGACAGCTTCGAGCAGATCCACGCGCTGAAGGCGCGCTCTCCGCTGCCTCACATCGGTGAGATCGCGCATCTCGCGCGCCGCTATCTGGCCGGCCGGCAGAACGTCTTCGACACCCGTGTCCGTGAGGGGCGCGTGGTGGACGGCCATGGCGACCTGCTCGCCGAGGACATCTTCTGTCTCGACGACGGGCCCCGTGTCCTCGACTGCCTGGAGTTCGACGATGCCCTGCGGTATGTCGACGGTCTGGACGACGCGGCCTTCCTCGCCATGGATCTGGAGCGGCTCGGAGCGCCTGAGGCCGCAGCCTCCTTCCTCGCCTGGTACGGCGAGTACTCGGGCGACCACGCGCCCGCGTCCCTCCGCCACCACTACGTCGCCTACCGGGCCTTCGTCCGCGCCAAGGTCGCGCTCTTCCGGGAGCAGCAGGACGTTGCCGCCGCACGATCGGACGCGGAACGCTTCGCCGACATCACGGTGCGCCATCTGCGGGCATCGGCGGTACGGCTCGTCCTGGTCGGCGGGCTGCCCGCCAGTGGCAAGTCCACCCTGGCGGGCGGGCTCGCCGACCGGCTCGGCCTGACCCTGCTGAGCAGCGACCGGATCCGCAAGGAGCTGGCGGGCCTGCCGCCCGAACGGCCCGCCCCTGCCGAGTACGAGAAAGGCATCTACACCCGCGAATGGACACGGCGCACCTATGAGGAGCTGATCGAGCGCGCCTCTGCGCTGCTGTCGGCCGGGGAATCCGTGGTGGTCGACGCGACCTGGAACCTCAGTACGTGGCGGAGCGCCGCCACCGAGGCGGCACGGCACCATGATGCCGATCTGGTCTCCGTACGCTGCGAGGTCCCGCCCGAGGTCGCCGCACGGCGGCTCGCTGCTCGTCGGCCGGGGCCCTCCGACGCGGGTCCCGTGGTGGGCGGTGCCATGGAGGCGGCGGCGGACCCCTGGCCGGAGGCCGTCACGGTCGACACCGGCGGGGCCCTGCCGGCCGCTGTCGGACGAGCGGTCGCGGCGGTGTGTCCTGACGGCGACGGGCGTACGGGGGTCTCGGTCTCCCGGCGGCCGTTCCTGGCGCCTGACTGAGCTCGGCCGGGGGATCGGCCGCCACCTCGGGGCCACCGGGGATCTTCGCCGGAGCCGTGCTTGGAGGCGGCCACGGACACGGAGCTGCTCGTGATGGGCGCCCGTAGGTCCGCACACCGCGTCATGCATCTGCTGGGCCAGGTCACGCACGCGGTCCTGCACCACGCACCGTGTCCGGTCGCCGTGATCCCGCGCGGCTGACGTCGCGAGTCGTCACGACGCCGTCCCGGACCGCTGACGTCACGACGTCAGCGGTCCGGTCCGGTGAGGTCCACGATGTCGTCCGACGCGACATCGTGGAGACGTTCCGCGAGGTCCTCCAGGGCGCGGCCCGCGGCCAGTTCGTCCCCGATCTCGGGGACCGGCCGGTCGACCGGGTTCCGGTGTGCGACGCCTCGGCCCACCACGTGTGCCGTGTTGTCGCGCCACGAGTCCTGAGTGGTCAGGACCGCGCGAGCCCGGGTCTCGTCGCCATCCTCGGTGAGAGATATCTGCGCGGTCCACTGCCTGGCTTTCATGATCGCTCCCTTCGGAGTGTGGTCCCCGGCCGTGCGGATGCTCGGAGGTGATCCCGGCCGTCAGTCCTCGTCAGTCCTCGCCAGTCCTCGACGTCAGTCCTCGTCAATCCTCGACCACCAGGACGTGCGCGACGGGGCGGCGCGGTGTTCCCGGCCCCGGTGGGCCGTACCCCAGCCGCACCACCATCTGGGCCTGCCCGGTGCCCGAGAGCGGGTCGCGCAGCACCCAGCGCAGCTCGGGCCATTCGAGGGCCTGGGTGGCGAAGGACGTGCTCAGCCCGTGCAGCGTGGCGACGAGCAGGACGCGTTCCAGGGCCTGGCCCGCGCGCAGCCAGTCGGCGGGCTCGTCCCGTGCGGTGCTCAGCAGTGCCAGCTGGGGCCGGTCCTCGAAGTCCGCCCGTGGCCGGCCCGCCACCCGCGCGCGGCCGGCGAAGTCCCGTGCGGGAGCCGATCCGCCCCGCTTCAGCGGCCCGAAGGCGTACTGCGGTACGCCGTCGACGGCCGCCTCATCGGTGGTGCTCCGGGCCCACCGTTCCGTCTCGGCCTCCCTGGCCGGGTCCATGTGGTCGTACCCCTCGGCGGAATTGATCAGGTTGAGCACCGTCTGCAGATGGGGCCCGGTCGGGACGGCCAGGGTCGCGCCCTCCCGGTGAGCTGCCGCGCCGAGCGCCTGCCGGACCTCTTCCGGTACACGCCGGTCGCTGAAGGGGTCCCGGCTCGTACGACGCTCGTGGATCGCCGGGTACAGCAGAGCGAGATCGTCGGCCGTGTCGGCAGGGTCGGCGGTCCCGCCGACCACGTCGGCGGGAACGCCGAGTCGTACGGTCGCCAGAAGTTCCGGGACTGCCGGGTCGGGAAGCAGCCGGATCACCGGCCGCAGGCCGAGGTGGGCAGCGGCCACCCGGAGGTTGAACAGGGCCGCGCCGCAGCCGATGTGCAGTCCGCGGGTGGTGGGATCGGCGTGCGGCATGGCGCGTGCCGTATCGGCGAAGAGGCTGAAGGTGCCGGTGCTTGGTGCGTAGCGGAAGCGCCAGGGCTGGGCGTTGTGCATGGACGGCGCGGCCGTCGCGTCCAGGACGAGGTGGGCCGCGGCCACCTCGTCCGGCGTGTGTGCGGACACCGGAATCTCCAAGGGCAGGTCGGTCTCTCCCACCAGCGTCGCCGAAGGCAGTGGCGGACGGCAGGGGCCGGTAGGGCCCTGCCATGAGTCTCCCGGCCCATTCGGGTCCGCCACCGCGGGTCTTCCCGGCCGCCCGGGAGGGACCGGGTGGCATCTGCCGCCGTACGGAAGGGGGCGCGCACCCTGGAGAAGTGGCCGCGGAACGGCGGTCGCGGTGGAAGAGGTGTGGAAGGAGCGAGGACATGGACCACCGCAGGATCAGTGAACTCATGAGCCGCGATGTGGTCAGCGTACGGATCGACACCCCGTTCAAGGAGATCGCCCGGACGCTCGCGGAACACGATGTCAGCGCGGTGCCGGTGCTGGACGGCGCGGGCCGTCCGGTCGGGATCGTCTCGGAGGCGGATCTGCTGCGCAAGGCGGCCGGCCGCTCCGACCTGTCCGGCAGGACGCCACTGCCGCACCTGGAGGCGTGGGAGCGTGCCAGGGCCGAGGGGCACGACGCGCAAGAGATCATGTCCGCTCCGGCGGTGTGCGCCCATCCGGAGTGGACGGTGGTGGAGGCCGCCCGGCTGATGGCCGTGCACAGCGTCAAGCGGCTGCCCGTGGTCGACGAGACGGACACCCTGCTGGGCATCGTCAGCCGCACCGACCTGCTCCGGGTCTTTCTGCGGTGGGACCGTGCCATCCGGGAGGAGATCGAGCACGACATCCTCACCTCGACACTGGGTCTCGCGCCGTCCGACGTCACCGTCGAGGTCGACGAGGGACAGGTCCTGCTGCGCGGCACGGTCGACGACAGCGGTCTGGTCCCGGTGCTGATACGGCTGTGCACCAGCGTGGACGGGGTGGTCTCGGTCTCCGAGCGGCTGGGGCAACGGACGGAATCCGTCCGTACCGGAAACGGAGCGATGTCATGAAACCGGTCGTCACCGTGGGTCTTGACGGCACCCCCGAATCGCTGTCCGCCGCGCTGTGGGCCGCTCAGGAGGCAGCGGCGCGCGGTGCGACGCTGCGGCTGCTGCACGCCTGGGTGCTTCTTGCGGCGGAAACCGCCGGGCAGCGGCCCGAGGAGGACCGCAACTACTGGGCCAAACGGATCGTGTCCGACGCAGCGGACACCATCGAGGAGCGCTTCCCCGACCTGCCGGTCTACGAGGACCTGGTCGCCAAGGCGCCGGTGGACGCCCTGCTGGAGGCGGCCGGGGAGTCGCGGACGCTGGTACTCGGTTCACGCGCACTGACTTCACTGTCCGGGTATTTCCTCGGCGACATCGGTATGCACGTCCTCGCGCGGGCCACGGTTCCGACCGTCCTGGTCCGGGCCAGGGAGGACGAGGCCCCGATCGCCGAGGACGGCGACGTGGTGCTGGGGCTGAGCCTGCGCCGTCCGTGCGACGAGCTCGTCGAGTACGCCTTCGCCGCGGCGGCGCGACGGGACGCCACCCTGCGGGTGGTGCACGGCAGGAGTCTGCCTCCGTCGGCCTACAACCGGGCCGGACCCGACCCGTTCCTCACCCATGAGCTGACCCGCGAGGCAGAGCGGGATCTCACCGGGGCGCTGAGCCCGTTGCGCGACCGGTTCCCGGACGTGCCGGTCGTGGAGCGGGTGCGTACGGAGAGCCCGGCGCGCGCCGTCGTGAGCGATGTCGCCGCCACGGGGCTGCTCGTCGTCGGCCGCCGCGAGAAGCATCGGCCGTTCGCCCCCCGTCTCAGCCATGTGGTGTCCTCGGCCGTGCACCACGCTCCGTGTCCGGTGGCCGTCGTCCCCCACGGCTGACCCTGTTTCTGACCGTCCGGCCGGGAGACGCCAGTACGGCTGCCCCTGCCTGTCTCCGGCCGGGAGACGCCCGTACGACTGCCCCTGCCTGTCTCCGGCCGTGAGATGCCCGTACGGGCTGACCCCGCCCGTCCGGCCACGAGATGCCCGTACGCCGTTGGCCGCTACGGTGGGAGAGAGGGCGATGCCCGGCAGGCCCGGCGGAGGAGACGGTGACCGAGGACGGCGGACCGGCGCACGGCGCGGAGTCCGACGACAGGGACGAGACCGTACTGCGGACGCTCGCCATGGCGGCCGGGACGGCCAACGAGAACGCGCGCATGTACGAGATGTCCCGCGAGCGGCAGCGCTGGCTGGAGGCCAACGCGGAGATCATCGCCGGACTGCTCTCGGGGGCAGGCGAGGACGAGGTCCTGAGCCTGGTGGTCGACCGCGCGCGCAGCATCCTCTCGGCCGATCTGGGCGCGCTGGCGCTGCCGGCCGACAGCGGCGAGACCCTGCGGGTGGCGCTGGCATCGGGCGTGGACGCCGGTCTGCACGACGGGCTGGTGCTGCCCCGTGAGGGCTCCTTCGTCGGCGCCGCGCTCCAGGCCGGGGAACCGATCATCAGCGTGGATGTGGCGCGGGACCCGCGCATCACCGCCGGGCCCCCCGGATGGGACGGGCTGGAGTCCGCCGTCGCGGTGCCGCTGATCGGCGGCGACACGGTACGAGGCGTGCTGCTGCTGGCGCGCAGCTGTGGACGCGAACCCTTCACCGAATCCGGGACGGCCCCTCTCCTGGCCTTCGCCGGTCAGGCCGCGCTCGCCATGGAGCTGGCCGAGCGGCGGCGCTCCGCCGAACAGATCGCTCTGCTGGAGGACCGGGACCGTATCGCTCGTGACCTGCACGACCTTGCCATCCAGCGGCTTTTCGCCACGGGGATGACCCTGCAGAGCGCCGTACGGTTCGTCGACCATCCGGAGGCACGTGAGCGGCTGCTGCGGGCCGTGGACGACCTGGACGAGACGATCAGGATCATCCGTTCGACGATCTTCGGACTCCGGGCCCCGGTGACGGAACGCACCCGTCAGGGGCTGCGGGCGCGGCTGATGACCGTGGTCGAACAGGCCGCACGGGCCCTGGGGTTCACGCCCGCGGTACGGATGGAGGGGCCCATCGACACCGATGTACCGGCCGGGCCCGGGGAGCAGGTCATCGCTGTCGTGGGCGAGGCGCTGAGCAATGTCGCCCGGCACGCGCGGGCCGGCGCCGCGGAGATCTCTCTCGTGGTCCGGGGTGACCGGCTGACCCTGACCGTCTCCGACGACGGCACCGGGATCGCACCGGGGAGCCCCCGCAGCGGGCTCGACAACCTCGCCCGGAGAGCGGAGGACCTGGGTGGCCGGATGACCCTGGAATCACCCGAGCGCGGCGGCACCCGGCTCGTGTGGACCGTACCGCTCATCCACGGCTGAGGCCGCGTCGAGCGGCGCGCGAGGGGGCAGTCTCGACTCGAAGGGCCGGCCGCGAAAGGTAAGCCGCGAAAGGTCGGTCGCGAAGGGTCGGTCGCGAGGGGTCAGGGGTGGCCGCGTTCGGTGTCGGCAGGGTGTGAGGCGGCTGAGGCGGCCTGGGTGGCGAGCACGGCTGCCTGCACGCGCCGCGCGACACCGAGTTTGGCCAGCAGACGCGAGATGTGGTTCTTGACGGTCTTCTCCGACAGATACAGGCGCTTGCCGATCTCCTGATTGGTGAGCCCTTCCCCGATCAGGACGAGGATCTCCCTCTCCCTGGGCGACAGTTGGGACACCGCGTCCGCTTCGGGACCCGTCTCGTCCTGTTCACCGCGGAGGCTGCTCATCAGCCGGGTCGTCGTCGCCGGGTCGAGCATGGACTGCCCCGACGCCACCGTCCGCACGGCCGCGACGAGGTCCGTGCCCTTGATGTCCTTCAGTACGTAACCGGCGGCCCCGGCCATGATCGCGTCGAGCAGCGCCTCGTCGTCGTCGAACGAGGTGAGCATCAGACACGCCAGCTCGGGCATGTGCGAACGCAGCTCCCGGCAGACCGTGATCCCGTCGCCGTCCGGCAGCCGTACGTCGAGCACAGCGACGTCCGGACGCAGCGCCGGGCCCCGGGCGAGCGTGTGGTCGACGGTGGCCGCGTCGCCCACGACGTCGATATCGGGCTCCGCGTCGAGCAGATCGCTGAGCCCGCGCCGGACGACCTCGTGATCGTCGAGGAGAAAGACCCGGATCGGGTTCTGCGGTGAGAACCGCCGTACGTTGCTCATGTCTCTCCTTGGACGCTCCTCGGACAGCGACCGGACCAGCGACCTCCCCCTCCATACTCGCCCCGGCCGGCCGGGCGGGCCAGCGCCGGGCGCGCCGCGCGCTGTGCGCCCCGGCCGGTGAGGTGGTCCACCACCGCCACCACTCCGTCGACCTGCGCTGCCATCCGTACCGCGACGGACCTGTCCCTGTCCTGTTCGAGGTGGCCGGCGAGTGTCACCACGCCGTCCCGGACCGAGACGAGGGGCGCGGCCCGGTTGAGGAGGAGGGTGCGGGCCATGACGTCGTCGAGGATCTCGTCCCGGATGTCGGAGTCGGGGCGGACCAGGACCCGCAGCAGATCGCGCCGGGTGATCATGCCGATGAGCCGGGCCTCCTCGTCCACCACGGGGAGCCGGCCGATACCCCCGGTGGCCAGGGTGCGAGCGGTCAGAGCGACGGTGTCGATGGCGCGGACGGTGACCGCAGGAGTGGACATCAGCTCTCCGGCGGTGCGCCGCAGGTCTCCGGCGGTCCGCAGCCCGGCCGGCAGCTCTCCGGTGGGGTCTCGGGCGGTGTCCCGGGTGGTGTCCCGGGCGGTGTGCCGCCCCGGCGGCGTCACCGGGTCGCGCGGCCCCAGGCCCCCCGGCCCGGTGCGGTACGGCGTCAGGTCGTTGCGCGAGACGACCCCGACCACCCGGTCGTCCTCGTCCACCACCGGCAGTCCGCCGATCCCGTGCTCCACGAGCGACCGGACCGCATCGCCGACCGGGGTCGCGTACCCGACGCTGACGACATCGCCCGTCATCACATCGCCGGCCATACGGAATCTCATGGCGCGCCTTCCGGCCGGCTCACCGGCGGAACGAGTACGACCGTGCAGTCTGCGCGGTGGAGCACCCGGTGGCCGATGTGTCCCAGCCCGCCGACGGGCTCCCCGTGCCGGGAGTGGCCACCGATCACCAGCAGTCCCGCCTCCCGGCCGGCCTCGACGAGGACATCGCCGCCCGGCCCCTCCACTGCCGGACTGCGCACCGGGACGTCCCGGTGCCGCGCGACGGCCCCGGCGACCGCCTCGTCGAGCCACTGCTGAGCCTGGTGGCGGCGGGCGTCGCGCGCCTCGTCGTACTGTCCGGTGTGGGCCGTGGCGCTCTCGTTCCGCGGGCAGATCCACGCATGCACCACCGCCACCCCCCGGCCGCGTCGGCGCGCCTCGGCGAAGGCGTGGTCCAGCACATCGGAGGACGCGGAACCGCTGGAGGACGCGGACCCGCCGGAGGATGCGGACCCGCGCCCCAACCCCGCCACGACCCAGCCCTGTTCGTCCCCCGGGTGCCATCGGACCACCGCGACGGGGCACTTCGTACGGGCGGCCACGGCTCCGCTGACCGACCCGAGCAGGAGCCCGGCCGTCGCGCCGTGGCCCCGGCTGCCGACGACGACGAGACCGGCGGTCCGGCTCGCCGAGACCAGGTACTCCACAGGGGCCTCGTCGAAGACCCCCGCCTGGACGGTGAGCCCCGGGCAGACTTCCCGTGCCCGCTCCTCGGCCTGCGCGACGATCCGCCGGGCATCGCCGACCGGTCCCGGGGGCAGCCATCCGGCCGTCCGGACCCCGCCCACATGTGCATGCCGCAAGGCGTGCGCGATCCGCAGGGGGCGCGCCCAGCGGTCCGCTTCGAGCGCCGCCCACTCCACCGCGTTCAGGGCTTCGGCCGAACCATCGGCCCCGACGATCACCGGCCCGTCCATCGTCCTCACCTACCGCACCCACCCGTCGCCTTCCGGTCGCTCGGGCACCACGACGACCGGAGCCTGCGCATGGTGCATGACCGCGTGCGTCACATGCCCCATCCGCGGCCCGGCCAGCTCGTGCCGGTTCTCGCGGCGGCCCACCACGATCAGTGCGGCCTGATGGGAGACGTGCACCAGGTACTCGGCGGGGCGGCCGAGATGGACATCGCCGACCACCTCCACCCCGGGGAACTTCTCGGCCCACGGCCGGATGATGCCGTCGAGCCGTGTCTCCTCCTCGCGGATCAGCTCCGACTTGCGTGCGTCGCTCAGGAGCCCGCTGTCCACGGCGGCGATCCCGTGCGGTCTCCAGCAGTGCACGGCGTGCAGTGCCAGCCCCCGCTGGGCGGCCTCATCGAAGGCGACGGCCAGCAGGCCGCCGATGTCGGCCGAGTGGTCGACGCCGACAGCCACTTCGCGCCGCCCGGCGAGCGGCGCCGACGGGGGACCCGTCTCAGTGGAGGGGGCGGTCGGCACCCTGATGAGTGCCACCGGGCGGTCGCTGCGCGCGGCCATGGACTGGGCCACGGACCCCACCAGGAATCCATGCGCACTGCTGAGGGCCCTCGACCCGAGCACCACCATCTCGCTGTCCCGGCAGTGGGCGATGAGAGCTTCCGCCGGGGGGCCGGCGACATGCTCCCCCGTCACCCGGAGACCCCGGTAGCGCTTCGCGAGCCGGGATGCCTCCTGCCGGGCGAGGTTCTCCACCCACCGCTGTTCCGTCTCCGCGTCCATGAGGACGAGGGAGTAGGGCGACCACTCCCACGCGTAGCGGACCCGCAGGGCCTTGTCCTCCCGTACGGCCTTCTCCGCTGCCCAGTCGGCGGCGGCTTCGCTCTCCGGAGAGCCGTCGTATCCGAGAGTGACCACGCCCATGACCGTCACCTCCGCCAGCTTGCGGCTCCTGGTGCCTCCCACCCTTCCGGGCATCGCCGCACCCGGGTAGGGCCGGTCAGGGCGGAACCGTGGGCCGACCGGCCCGGCCGGCCCGGCCGGCCCGCGACCGGGCCCGGTCTACCGAGGTGGTTCCTCCAGAGGGCCGGTCCGTCCGGTCCATCTGGTCAACCCGGTTTGTACGTTCTGTTCGTTACGTCCGGACCGTCCGCTCCCGCCGGGGCCCCCGGACGGCCTTCCGGCGCGGCGCCGGTTCCGCGGGGCGGCGGCGGCCGGGTCCGGGACCTCCGACAGATCACGGCCCCGGGTCTCCGCGGTGCGCCAGAGGGCGAGAGCGGTGATCAGGCCGCAGACGATGGCCAGCACGGCCAGCGGAGTGCTGGAGATGTCGCCCGAGGCCGAGAGGCGGCTGCTCGCGAAGAGCGGGGTGAAGCCGCCGCCGATGAGGGCGGCCAGCTGGTAGCCCAGGGAGGCTCCGGTGTAGCGCACCTGGGTGCCGAACATCTCGGAGAGCAGCGGGCCCAGCGGTGCGTACATCGCGTTCTGCACCACCTGGCCGACCACCATGCCGAGGATCAGCAGCGGGACGGAGCCGGTGTTGATCAGGGCGTAGACCGGGAAGGCGAGCAGGACGATACCCGCGGCGCCCGCCAGGGAGACCGCCCGGCGGCCGAGGCGGTCCGACAGCGCGGAGAAGCACGGGATCGCCACCAGCCCGGTGAGCGCGGTGGCCGTGAGGCCGGTCATCACGTCGGACGTCTCGTACCCGACGGCCTTGGCGTACGTGAGCATGAAGGTGCCGATCAGGGCCGTCAGGGCGAAGGGGCCGATGCCGATCGCGCAGGCGAGGACCAGGACGCGCGGCGCGCGCAGCACCCGGGCCAGGGGGATACGGGGTGGCCGCTCCGCGTCCTGCTGGTCGCGGGCCGCTGCCGCCTGCTGGAACAGCGGGCTCTCCGTGATGCTGAGGCGTACGTACAGACCGACGCCGAGCAGCACCGCGCTGAAGAGGAACGGGATACGCCAGCCCCAGGCCAGGAACCGGTCGTGGGGGAGGAGCGTGATCGCCGTGACCACGAGGCTGGACAGGAGGAAACCGATCGGCGAACCCATCTGCATCACGCCGTTCCACAGGCCGCGTCGGCGTGCGTCGGCGTGCTCGACCACCATCAGCGTGGCGCCGCCCCACTCACCGCCGATGGCGATGCCCTGGACGATGCGGAACAGGATCAGCAGCACGGGTGCTGCGACGCCGATGGTCGCGTACGTGGGGAGCAGCCCGATCAGACAGCTCGCCGCGCCCATCAGGAGCATCGTCACGATGAGTACGGTCTTGCGTCCGAGCCGGTCTCCGAAGTGCCCGAAGACGGCGCCGCCGACGGGGCGCGCGACATAGCCGGCGGCCAGGGTTCCGAACGCGGCGATCGTGCCGACCGTGGAGTTGGAGTCCGGGAAGAACAGCGGGCCGAAGACCAGGGCGGCCATCGTGCCGTAGAGCAGGAAGTCGTAGTACTCGATGACGGTGCCGAGCAGGCTCGACAGCGCCACCTTGCGCAGCAGGGCGGGGTCCGGTGCCGTGGGTGGTCTTCCGGTACCGGACCCGCGGGGTCTCCCGGGGTTTTCCGGGGGCGACGGGGTGGGCGGGGTGGACGGGCTGGTCGGGCTGGATGGGTTGGACGGGGTTTCCGGGGACGACGCGGAGGGTGCAGCGGGCATGACTGACTCCCTTGAGCGTGCGGGGTGTTGGGGTTCGTGCGGTGCGAAGGCTGCTTTCCGTGGTGGCGGCAGGGATTCTGGTGGTGGCAGAAACGTGGTGGCGGCAGCGGTTGGCAGAGGTTGTGGTGGCGGCAGGGAATGTGGTGGTGGCAGGGAACCTGGCGGTGGCCGGGCTTCCCCGCCCCGGTGACCGACGGCCGGTGCCTCAGCCCTTGCTTTCGAGGCCGAACGCCTGGCGCGCGATGAGCCCGCGCATCATTTCCGATGTCCCGCCGCCGATGGTCTCCAGGATCGCCTGGCGCCACATGAACTCGACGTCGGTCTCCTTGACCAGCGCCTCGCTCGATCCGAACTCCATGGCCGACCGGGCGATGTCCTGTGTGAGCAGGGTGCCGGCCAGTTTGTGGTACGCCGCGGGGACCGCCGACGGCTCGCCGCTGATGATGTCGCCGAGCAGCGCCAGCCCCAGCGCCTCGACCTCGGCCACCTTCACGGCGAGGTCCGACAGTCGCCGCCGGACGACGGGATCGTGGCCCAGGCCCGTCTTCTCCGTCCAGGCGATCAGGTCCTGGAGGTCGCGCCGGAGCCGCTTGGGCGGGAACTGGACATGCCGTTCGACCGCGAGCGCGGAGGCGACGACCTGCCAGCCGCCGTTCTCCTCGCCGACCCGGTTCTCCGCCGGGACCCGTACTCCGTCGAAGCGGACCTCGTTCAGACGCCCGCCGTCGTGGGTGGGGATCGGCGAGACGGTGACGCCGGGGTGGTCCAGTGGAACGATCAGGACGCTGAGCCCGCGCGACCTGCTGTCCGGTCCACCGGTCCGGCAGAGCAGCCAGATGCAGTCGGCCCAGTGGGCGTTGGACGTCCAGCACTTCGCGCCGTCGATCTCGTACGAGTCACCGGTCCGCGCCGCCCTGGTCCGTACCGCCGCCAGATCCGATCCGGCGTCCGGCTCGGAGTAGCCCAGCGCGAAGTTGAGCCGCCCGGAACGGAGTTCGGGCAGGAGGCGTTCGCACTGCTCGGCCGTCCCGTGGGTCATCAGGGCCTTGGCGACCAGGCCGGGACCCATCGGCGGCCTGGCGACCCGTGCGTAGGCCATCTCGTCCCACAGGATGAACTCGTAGGCGGGTGAAAGCCCTTCACCGCCGAACTCCTTGGGCCAGGACAGCGAGAGCCAGCCGCGCTCCCCGAGCGCCCGGTAGACCTTCCGGACGCCGTCCGCGGTGTTCTCGCCGCGGTGGAAGTAGCCGTCCACCCCCTGGTGCCCGGCCAGGAAGCCGAGTACTTCGCGGCGGAACGCCTCCTCCTCGGGGGTGAATCCGACGTCCATGTCAGTCTTCCCTGCCGGCCGCGGTGGTCCACTTCGGTTCGCGCCCCTCGGCGAAGGCCCGGGGCCCCTCCTTCGCGTCGGGGTGGGCCCAGTGCATCCGCAGCAGCGCCCAGCCGTACTCACAGGCCTGCGCGTATCCCATGTTCAGCGACCCCCAGATCGCCTGCTGGGACAGCGAAACCGCGGCCGGGGAGTTCTTGGCGATGCACCGGGCCATCTCGTCCGCCGTCTCCATGAGCCGTTCGGGAGCGACCAGTTCGTCCACCAGACCCAGCTGGTAGGCGCGCGCCGCGGGCATCCGGTACCCCTTGCCCATCAGGGTCATCCGCAGCGCGGAGCCCAGCGGCAGGCGTTTGGCGAGACCGATGTTCTCCATCGCCCCCACCAGGCCGACATTGACATGGGTGTCCATGAAACTGGCCTGCTCGGACGCGACCACGATGTCGGCGTCGACCACGAAGTGCAGCCCGGCCCCGGCGGCCAGGCCGTTGACCGCGCAGATGACCGGCTTCCACACCCGGTTCTGCTTCGGCGACCAGAAGACCTCGTCGGTCAGCGGGCCGGTGCCGGTGCTCATACCGCCCCGGTCGGCCACCGCGTTCACATCCGCGCCCGTGCACAGATGCCGGTTCCCGGCGCCGGTGACGATCGCCGCCCGGATCCATGGGTCGTCCCGCACCTCGCCCCATACGGCCTTCATCTGCGGCATCATCGCGCCGGTCAGGGAGTTCCCCTTGTGCGGCCGGTTGAGCGTGATGTACGCGATGTGGTCGCGCTTCTCGAAGAGCACCTCCGGCTCTCCGGCGGCTGCGGTGCTCTGTTCGGCCTGCTGGTCCGGCTGGTCCTGCTGGTCCTGTTTGCCCTGCTGGTCCTGCGTCATTCCCGACCACTCTCCGAATACATCGCCAGTACCTTCTCGCCGGTCCGGTCCGCGTGCGACGGCAGCAGGGAGAGCTGCCTGATGCGCTGCGCGATGTGGCCGACCGGCCCCTCCACCGAGTAACCCATGGCGCCGTGCGTCTGATGGGAGACGAAGGCCGCGTCCATGGCGGCCCGCGAGGCGGACAGCCGCGCGGCGGCGGCGAGACCGGACGCCTGCGGGTGTCCTCGGTCGATCGCCTGCGCTGCCACCTTGATCAGCTTGTCGGCGGCCTCCAGCCCGAGGCCCGCTTCGGCGATCGGATGGGCGACGGCCTGAAAGCTGCCGAGGGTACGGCCGAACTGCACCCGGGTGCCCGCGTGCTCGACCGCCGCGTCCAGCAGACGCCTGCCCGCGCCCCACAGATATCCGGCAAGTGCCAGGCCCGAGAGGTCCGTTGCCGCCCGGACACGCTCCAGCGGGAGTACGTGCTCCAGCCGCACCCGCCCCCATGGCTCGTTGCCCAGGGTCTCCACCGGGCTCACCTCACCGGCGGGACGCGCCAGCCAGGACCGCTCGCCGTCCGTCTCGACGAAGATCTCGGCGAGGGTCGCCCAGGGCATCAGCGGCGGGGCTCCGCACGACACCAGACGCGCACCGGAGACGAGGTGGGACGCGATCTCCGGCGGCAGCGCGTGTGCGGCGAAGACCGTCCCCGTCCAGGGGCCGGGCGCGAAGGCACGTCCCAGCTCCATGGCGGTGGCGGAGATCTCGCCCGCCCCGCCCTCCTCACCGGGCTCCGCCAGTGCCAGCACGCCGAGTTCGGCGAGGCCGCGCCAGAACGGCCAGGGGAACGAATCCGAACCCGCGCGCTGGACCTCATCGGTGCACCGGTCCGCGCAGTAGCGCCGGACGGACTCGGCGAGCGCTTCCTGATCCGGGGTGAAGCCGACAGATTCGCTCATGCCGCCGCGACTCCCCAGCGCGAGGTGACCACGGCACGGCGGTGCGCGCGCAGACCGCCGAGCTCGGCCCTGAGCGCCTGCAGGCGGAGCGTCCAGAGGTGGAGGTCGTGCTCCCTGGTCAGCCCGACCGCACCGGTGATCTGGTGGGTCTCCCGGGTCAGCCGCGCCAGTACGGTCATGGTGTGCGTGGCGGCGACGGCGGACGACTCGGGGGTGGCACCCAGGAAGGCCGCCTCATAGGTGAGCCAGCGCGCCCCTTCGATGAGCACGCTCACCTCGGCCAGACGGTGCTGCAACGCCTGGAACGAGCCGAGGGCGCGCCCGAACACGGTGCGGTCCTTCGTATACGCGACGGTCAGGTCGAACGCCTGCTGCATCATCCCGAGAGCCTCGGCGCAGACCCCCACGCGCCACCAGCCGGTCATGGTCCGTGCCGTCCCGGGCCCCAGCTCTCGCGCACCCCGCGGGACCGCCCGGGCCAGCGGAAAGCCGTACGCCGAGGGAACCGGCTCGGCCTCGCCGGGGTTCAGCTCCGCGACGGTGCACCGGTCGTCGCCCGCGGTCAGGAGCTGTCCGGCCTCGCCGCCGTACCGTACGGGGCCCGAGCCGTGACCGGCGGCCAGCACGACAGGACCTTCGGCCGCGGGCAGCCCGAGCGCGGGCAGGACGAGCAGATGCGGGACCGGCGTGATCGCGCCCAGCTCGGCGCTGATCCGCTCGACGGCCAGGGTGGCCTCCAGCGGTCCCGCGTCGGCCTCGCCGAACAGGCCGAGGAAGCCGGCCGCGCGCAGCTCGGACTCCAGTCGGTGGTCGTAGGCCCCGCGGGCGGCGAGCTCCCGGCAGCGCTGCGTACCGGCATGCCGGCTCAGCAGGGTGTCCAGGGCGTCCAGGAGCGCGCGTTGGGTGTCCGATCGTTCGAAATCCACGTCTATTCCTTCGGCAGCTTCAGGATCAGGCGGCTGATCAGGTTAAGCTGGACCTCGTAGCTTCCCGCGGCGATGCCGGCGCCCAGCGAGTTACGGAACTGCGCGTCACCGGCCGACCCTTCGGCCAGCGCCTCGCTCCCCATGACGTCGAGCGCGAGATCACCGACCGCGCGCTCGGCCTGGACCATCGCCGCGCGGGCCTGATAGGCCATGGGCGAGGGCTCCTTCGCCTTGGCCCGCTCGTCGATGACGCGGTAGACGAGGATCCGGGCGGCCTCGCAGAGCGCCCTCGCCTCGCCGAACTGCTCCTGCACACCGGGGTCCCCGAGCAGGCCGGACGCCCGGCACCGGTCGGCGAGCCCGTCGAGCACCAGCGCCGCACGGGCGTAGCGGGGGGCGCCGACCCGCTCGTACGCGAGCGTCCTGCGGACGATGTCCCAGCCCTTGTTCTCCTCGCCCAGCAGGGCGGTCACGGGGACCCGGGCATCGGTGAGGAACAGCTCGTTGAACGAGTGGTCCCCGACGAAGCCGTCGATCCGCCGGACCTCGACGCCCGGTGTTCTCAGCGGCAGCAGGAAGACGGAGATCCCGTCCCGCCCGTCCGCTACGGAACCGGTGCGGGCGAGGAGGAAGCAGTAGTCGGCCTCGTTCGCGTACGACGTCCAGATCTTCTGGCCGTTGAGTACGTACTCCTCGCCGTCGCGCACCGCGCGGGTCCGCAGCGATGCGAGGTCGGTGCCGGCCTCCGGCTCGGAGAAGCCCTGGCACCAGAAGACATCGCCCCGGGCGATGGGCGGCAGGAGCTCCTTCTTCTGCTCATCCGTGCCGTACTTGATGAGGGAGGGGCCGACCCAGTTCACGTTCATGTACTGGGGGCCGCGGGGCTCACCCCGCTTCCACATCTCCTCGCCGAGCACGAAGTGCTGCCACGCACCCTGGCCGCCACCGCCGTACTCCTCGGGCCAGTGCGGGGTGAGCCACCCCTTGTCCGCCAGGGTGCGGACGAAGCCCTTCGAGAAGTCGGTGTACACCGCGCTGCCGAGACCCCACTCGGAGCGGTTCCACCCCCCGGCCAGTTCGCGGTCCAGAAAGCCGACGAGATCGCTCCGGAACGCCGTGTCCGCCTCACTCAAAGCGAACTCCATCAGTCCTCCCCGTGGTGGTGTCGTACGCCTGCTGGTGTTGTGCGCCTGCTGGTCTTGTACGCCTGTCGCATGAGGCGTTCTCCAAAAGAGTACACTTTATTGAGTTGGCGGCAAGACCTGGCGCATACGGAGTCGGAGGGTAAGGTGCGGAGTCACGGCGCGAAGCGCCCCTTCATGGGCGAGTAAGTAGCACTCAATTACGGTTTGAGCCAATGGCTTGAAGGGGAACTCCTCGCGCTGACCGCGCCGGTTGACAACCAAGGGAGCAACTTCATGGGTGCTGAACTGACACTGCCCAACTGGCTGCGCACCATCGGTGCCGGGTCGCACGGAGCGCACCGGCGGGCGCTGTGCGACGACTCCGGCGAGCTGACCTACACCGAACTGGTCGATGCGGTGGACGCCGTCGCCGCCGGTCTGCGCCGGGCCGGACTGGGCACCGGGGACCGGGTCGTGACGGCCATGGAGCCGTCCATACCCCATACCGTGGTCATACTCGGCGCCCTCGCCGCCGGTCTGGTGGCCGCACCGCTCAACGCCCGGCTGACCGGGCCCGAAGCACGCTCCTACCTCGCCACGCTCCGCCCCGCCGCCGTCATCACCGACCCCGCCCACGCGCCGCTCGCCCATGAGACGGGCTACCGGGTCATCGAACTCCCGGCCGCCGCCGACCGCTTGCCCATCGCGGACCGTACGGCCCCGCTGGCCTGCGACGGCGGGCCGCTCGCGCCCCCGGACGAGGACGCGATGGCCGTCATCTTCGCCACCGGCGGCACGACCGGAAGCCCGAAGGGCGTGTTCCACACCCATCGCAGCCTGTGGCTCTGGCTGAACACCTGCGCCCACGGGAATCCCCGTACACCCGCGGACATCGAGCTGTTCTTCTCGCCGTTCTTCCACATCACGTTGGGCACCAACCTGCTGGCCCCGCTGCTCGCGGGCGGGGAGGTCTGGATCCAGCGGCGGTTCGACGCGGGCTCCGCACTCGCGGCCATCGACCGGGGCGCCAGCAGGCTGATGGGCGCGCCGACGATGTTCACCGCGCTCCGCCGCCACCCCGACTTCGCCACCACCCGCCGCGAGAACGTCACGGCGATCCGCTTCGGCTCCGCTCCGTCCACGGACGGCTTCGTACGCGATCTGCTGCGCGACTTCCCCCGCGCCCGGATCCGCGCCGGATTCGGTGCGACCGAGTTCGGCTCGGTCATGGGCTTCGACCACGAGGACCTGCTGGCCGGCCGGTTCACCGGAGTGGGCAGGCCGCTTCCCGGCGCGACCGTCCGGATCATCGGTGAGGACGGCGCCGAGGTCCCCGCGGGTGCGGTCGGCGACCTCGTGGTCGCCTGCCCCTGGCAGGCCCACGGGTACTACGGACTGCCCGATGAGTCCGCCGAGACGTTCCGGGCCGACGGCGTGCACATCGGGGACCGTGCCTCACGGACGGAGGACGGCTGGGTGTTCATCGCGGGCCGCCGCAAAGAGGTGATCATCAGCGGTGGTGAGAACGTCTACCCGCGGGAGGTCGAGGAGGTGATCCTCCGTCACCCGCACATCGCCGACGCCGTGGTGTACGGACTGCCGGACGGGCACTGGGGGGAGCGGGTCGAGGCCGGGATCGTGACCGTCGACGACAGGACGGTCGGCCTGGAGGAGCTGCGCGGCTTCTGCCGTACGGATCTGGCGGGCTACAAGATCCCCAAGAACGTGCGCCTGCTCGACGCCATCCCGCTCACCCCGAACAGCAAGCCCGACCGGCGCCGGGTGCGCGCGGAGGCCCTGGCCGAGGCCACGGACACCGGCGCCGGGGCGTAGCGGTTCGGCGTGCGCCGGTTCTGCGGGTTCTTTGCGGGAGCGCGGCGTACGCGGGTTCTGCGGGTTCTGCGGTTCTGCGGGGCCTGGGCGGTCTGCGGGTTCTGTGGGTCCTGGTGTGCGGGCGCGGCCGGGTGCGTCCCCGCAGGAGCGGCCGGTGACGGGTCCACCGCCACCGGCCGTACGGAAGCGGACTGACGGGGCCTCAGGCGCCGCCCCCGTTGGACTGCGCGATCCCGGGCGCCAGGGCCGGGAACTTGTAGACGTAACCGCCGTTGTCACCGCCCACGGTGATGTACCCGTGGGTCGTGCCCGGCTTGATCACCAGGTTGCTGACGAGGAGTTCCGGCTTGGGCTGCTGCGGTATCCGGATCGTGGCGATCAGGTCGCCCGTCCGGTTCCAGACGACGATCTTCCCCGAGCCGAGCACCACCTGGTACACATTGCCTGCGGCGTCGACGGTGTTGGAGTCGAATCCGCCGCTCCCGGTGTTGGCGGACATCCCCACACCGGCCGCGACGACGCTCTTCCCATCGGGGGCGAGGGTGAGGGCGTCCTCGCGGCCGAGGTTGTACTCGCCCACCCACAGGCCGGAGTAGTCCGGGGTGAACGAGATGCCGTTGGGCCCGGACAGGCCGTCCTGGAGGACGCTCGGATGGCTGCCGTCGGCGTCGATACGTACCACCCGGCCGTCCGCTTTCGCCAGGGAGCCGTGGTAGTCGGTGACGTACATGTCGCCCGTCCTGTTGAACGCGATGTCGTCGGGGACCAGCTTCCGGCCGCCCACCGGACCCGAGAAGACGGTCGTGAAGCCGGTGCCGTCGCGGTTGAGGCGGTCGATCTTCCCGTTGTCGTAGTCGGTGACGTACATCTTCCCGTCGACCGGGCTGAACTGCAGGGACGAGAAGCGGCTCGCGGTGTCGGTGTAGAGCGGCTTGACCGCCTTCGTGCGCAGGTCGTACCGGAGGATCTTGGGCTTCCCGGCCGGAGCGGTGAAGTCGACGAAGTACAGCCGCCCGTCGGGACCGAAGGCGGGGCCCTCCAGCACGGTCGCGTGCCCGTACTCCGACGGCGGGTCCAGCGGTGCCACGCGGGCGTCCTGAGTCGCCCGGATGACGCGCGGCGCGGGTTCCCGCTCCCCGCCCGGTGCTGTGGCGGTGCTTCCGGCGCCGGCCGACCCGGCGCTTCCGGTGCCGTGCGTCGTGGCGGCGGTCGCGGCCACCGGACCTCCGACAGCGAGGGCCACCACGAAGGCGGCCGCGAGCGCGAAGGTTCTCCTGGTCTTGGTCATGTTCTCTCCCGGTCCACTGCTCTTGGGTCATGGTCCTGCTGCTTCGAGATGCCGCTTCGAGATGCGCCCCCGCGACGCCGCTTCGAGAACGCCGCTCCGTGACCGCGAAGGGTCTGCGCTGCGGCAGGGCGGAGGCATGGGCGGCGGCAGGGCTGCGGATCCCCTGCCTGTTACGGGGATCCGCCGGAGCGGCCTGACGAGGCCGTGGGCTTCCTCAGGTCACCGGCCCGGAGGCAGTTCGTTCGCGGTGTCCTGACCGATCGCGGTGTGGCTGCCGGTCGCGGTGTGCTGAACGTCCGCGTCGGTGCCGTGCGCGGCCCGTTGCCGCAACAGGTTCTTCTGGATCTTTCCGGTCGACGTCCTGGGCAGCTCGCAGAAGACCACCTGGCGCGGCGTCTTGAACCCCGCGATCCTGGCCCGCACAAAGGCGGTCAGCTCCGCCCCGGTGACCGAAGCGCCGGCCCGTGGCGTGACGTAGGCGACCGGAACCTCACCCCATTTCGGGTGCGGGGCGCCGACCACCGCCGCCTCCAGCACCGCCGGGTGCTCCGCGAGCGCGTTCTCCACCTCGACGCAGGTGATGTTCTCGCCGCCCGAGATGATGACGTCCTTGGCCCGGTCGCGCAGCTCGACATAGCCGTCCGGATGCAGCACGCCCAGATCGCCCGAGCGGAACCAGCCATCGGCCGTCGTCGCGGCCGCGGTCGCCGCCTCGTCACGGTAGTAGCCGAGCATCACGTCATTGCCGCGCAGCAGGATCTCGCCGAGCGTCCTGCCGTCGGCCGGTACGTCGGCGCCGTCGGGACCGACCACCCGCAGCGGTTCGGCGACGATGTTCGCGATGCCCTGCCGGGCCATCAGCGGTGCGCGCCGTTCGGCCGGCAGCTCCTGCCACTCGGGCTGCGGGTCGCACACGACGGCCGGGCCGAACGTCTCGGTGAGGCCGTAGAGATGACGGACCTCGATGCCGAGCGCGCTCATCCTGGCGAGCAGGGCCGGCCAGGGCGGCGCGCCCCCGACGAACACCCGTACCGGCTGTGAGACCGGCGTCGCCGCGCCGGGGTCGTCGGCCAGCATGGCCAGCACGGTGGGCGCGGCACAGAAGTGGGTGACACCGCTCTCGTGGAGGGCACGCCAGATGTCCGGCGGGCTCACCTTGCGCAGACAGTGGTGCACCGCCCCGGCCGCGGTCACCGCCCAGGGGAAGCACCAGCCGTTGGTGTGGAACATCGGCAGCGTCCACAGATACCGCGACGACGTGTCCAGCTTCGCGTGGTACGCCATCGCCAGCGCCTGGAGATAGGCGCCGCGGTGGTGGTACATCACCCCCTTCGGCCGGCCGGTCGTCCCGCTGGTGTAGTTGACCGACAGCAGCGATCTCTCGTCGGTGACCGCCACCGCCCGCGGGGTGGCGCCCGACAGCAACGATTCGTACTCGTCCCCCGGCTGCCCGGAGTTGATCACGGACGGCCGGACATCGCTGTGTTTCAGAGCCTCGGTCAGCGCCTCGCGGCAGGAAGCGTCCACGATCACCACCCGGGCGCCGCTGTGATCGAGGATGTAGGCGATCTCGGCGGGCGCCAGCCTGGTGTTGAGCGCCACGAGCACCGCACCGGCCAGCGGCACCCCGTAGTGCGCCTCAAGCAGTACGTGGGTGTTGGGGGCCAGGAGCGCGACCCGGTCGCCCGGCCGCACCCCGTGTCCGGCAAGGACACCGGCCAGCGCCTGTGCCCGGTGCCAGAGTTCGGCGTAGGAGTACCGCAGGTCGCCGTCGACGACCGCGGGGCGGTCGGCGAACACCTTGGCGGCGCGTGCGGCGAACGCCACCGGAGTCAGTTCGGAGAAGACCATCCCGTGCATCTCGATGCCCTCTCTCGCGCGGTTACGCCACGGCGATCGGCCGGAGCGGCGAACCCGTGCCGCCGCGAATGGTCAGCGGCAGGCCCACGAAGAGGAAACTGGCGACCGAATCGGCGGCCAGGCCCTCGCAGTTGACCCACTCGATGATGTGGATGCCCTGCTCCTGGAGGAGGTACAGATGCACCGGGAGCTGATTCCCCGGCACCGTCGAAGGCCGCACCTCGAAGGACATCGTGTCCGCGGCCACATAGCCCGCGCCCTGCGACACGAGCCACTGGGCCCCGTCGAGCGCGACACCACTGCCGCCGCTGTGCTTGCTGATCAGGTCCATGTCGGGCCAGTACTTCATCTGCCCCGTCCGCACCAGCACGATGTCCCCCTGCCGGACGGTCACCCCGGCGGCTTCGGCGGCCTGCCGCAGATGCTGCTCGCCGACGGCGAAGTGGGGCGGCAGGACATCGAGGCCGAGCGCCCGGGGGACGTCGAGGAGGACGCCCCTGCCGACGATGGGAGCCAGTTCCGACGCGTCCCCGCGCTCGGCACCGTAGTCGCCCAGTGCGTCGTTCGCCGACACACCGCCGTGCCATTCGTCCTTGTCGCCGCACGTGATGTGGCAGAGCGCGTCGATATGGGTCCCGGTGTGCAGGCTTCCCGACATGAGCTCGGACACGTAGCCGAACTGGACCTGGTTGTCATCGGGGTTGTCGAACGGGAACCGCCCGGATGTGCGCTGGCCGTGCGGGGAGTTGTACGTGACGAGCTCGAAGCGCGGGTAGCCGTCGAAGGTGGGCATATGCCGCCACCAGCCTGAGGACAGGTCGTACACCGCGCCTCGGGAGGGGATGCCGAGATCACGGAGAAGGTCATCCGCGCGGTGCTGCGGCCGGGTCTGCGAGTTCATGAGGACCGTCCCTTTCGCGATTCGCTGGAGAGGTGGCCCGAACGCCGCTGTGGAACAGGTCGTGACGGGCACCGCGAGCCCCCCGCTCAGCCTGGGTTCAGTGTACTCATTGCACTCCAACCCGGTCTAGCCCTGAAGTGGCTCGGAACGAACTTGCCTTTGAAGGGGATGTTCTGCGTGAACGGCACCTCCGGCCCGCACCAAAGAGTGCACTTTTTGACGCAGGCTCCCTGGCGTGTGGATCACGGCCGGACGGGGAGCCGGGAGATCGGATGGGGAGCCGGGAGATCGGGTGGGGAGCCGGGCGGCGGCTACGGCTCGTTCTTCGCGGACTCGTTCTTCAGCAGCTCCGCCACGGCCTGCAGGTGCCGCCGCATGCGGTGCTGTGCGAGCGCGGCGTCGCCGGCCACGATCGCCTCGACCATGGCCCGGTGCGCCTGGTGGGACTTGGCCGCGGCGTCGCGGTTCTCCTCGTCCGGCTGGTCGCCGGACTCCCACTCGTCCTGCACCATGTCCTGGTCGAGCTGGGCCAGCACCTCGACGAAGAGCGTGATCGCCGGATTGCCGGCCAGCTCGGCGATCACACGGTGGAGATTGCGCGCGTGCCCGAGCGTCACGCCCCGGTCCAGCAACTCCTGCTCGGTGTCGAGCGCTTCCGTCAGCCGGGCGATCCCCGACTCGGTCAGCTTCTCGATCGCGCTGGTGACACCGGCGAGTTCGAGGGACATCCGAGCCTCAAGCAACTGACGGCGGCTGACGGCCGCGTGCCGGAGGTAGACCCGCGCGGCGTCGCGGACGATGCCGGGATCCGGTTCGGTGACGACGAGGCCACCGCCCGGCCCACGGCGCATACGGGCCATCTGGTGGTGCTCGATGAGCCGTACGGCTTCGCGGAACACGGCACGGCTCACGCCATAGCGTTCGATCAGCTCCCGCTCGGATCCGAGGACCGAACCGGTGCGCCAGCCCTCCTTCACGATGTCCTTCTCGATCAGCTCCGCCACGGTCTCGGCGAGTCGCTGACTTCCCCGTCCGGCAGGTGCGGCGTCACTCTTCCGGTCACTTGTCATGGACGAGATCTGTCCTGTCTGAGAATCATTGCCGTGGCAACGCCGTCAGTGCATAGAGAGCACTCTTCCTGCGCAGCACTATAGAGGGGCTGTGAGCTGTGCCGCTTGCTGTTCGGCTCCCATTCAACGGCGAGACCAAATGAGTCGCCTCATCCTGTGGGCTGTGGGCTGTGGGCTGGGGGTGCCTCGGCCTCGGCGGTGGGCCCGGGGCGGAACGCGACCGCGCCGGACACCCGGGGTTGGTGGTGTCCGGCGCGGTCGCGCTGCGCGGTGCTGTGGTCCGTGTGAGCGGGGTTGACGAGGGTGCGTTACTCCTCGACGAGCATTCCGCTGCGCAGGCTCTTCAGGATGCGCGACAGGAGACGGGAGACATGCATCTGCGAGATGCCCAGCTTCTCGCCGATCTGGGACTGGGTCAGCTCCTCGCCGAAGCGCATCTCCACGATGCGGCGTTCGCGGTTGTCCAGCTTGCTCAGCAGCGGTGCCAGGGCCTGCAGGTCCTCGACTGTCTCCATGGCGGGGTCGGCCTCGCCCAGGACATCGGCGAAGGTGCGGCCGCTCTTGGTGGCCTGGCCGTCACCGTTCGACTCGTTGGGCATGTCGAGCGAGCCGGCTGTGTAGCCGTTGCTCGCGACGATGCCCTCGACGATCTCGTCCTCGGTGAGCTGGAGGTGCTCGGCCAGTTCGGCGACGGTCGGGTCACGGTCGAGCTTGACCGCCAGGTGTTCCTTCCCCTTGGCGATCTCGACCCGCAACTCCTGGAGCCGCCGCGGAACATGGACGGCCCAGCTGGTGTCACGGAAGAAGCGCTTGATCTCGCCCACGATGTAAGGAACGGCAAAGGTGGTGAATTCCACCTCGCGCGACAGGTCGAACCGGTCGATGGCCTTGATGAGACCGATGGTGCCGACCTGGTTGATGTCCTCCATCTCGCCGCTGCCACGGTGACGGAACCGGCTGGCGGCGAACCTCACCAGTGAGAGGTTCATTTCAATAAGGGTGTTGCGGGCGTACTGGTATGCGTGCGTGCCCTCTTCGAGGACCTGGAGCTGGTCAAAAAAGATCTTAGAAAGTTCTCGCGCGTCCTTCGGTGCGACCTTCCCCGCGTCTTCGATCCACGGGAGATCGCCCACCTCCGGCGGTGCCGTAGCAGTGGCGGCATGCGCGGATGTCTGCGTCATGTTTTCAGCCTCCCCAAGTAGCGGACCCCGTTCAATGACCGCTCCTGCCCGGCGATCGGGACTTCAATCCCTCTGGGACGAATGAGGAGAGGTGTGTGGTGGTTTGTCCGTATATGCCTGGGGGGAGCGGCCGTGGATCCGCCCCCATCCGCCTTGTGTCACGTCATACCGCTGCCGAATACCGCTGCCGAGTCGCGGTCCCGCCTGCTGTCTCTGTCCTGTCCGCTCTCTGTCCTGTCCGCGCGGCGTTCTGTGCGTGGATCCCTCTGTGGATCCTTCGGGGGCCCGCCGGGATTTCTGATTCCCCGCCTATTCCGGTTCATTCCCATTCACTCGCTCCCGTTCCTGCGGGCGAGTGAATGGGGAAGTAATTGCACTGAACTCTCCAGCCGGGGGTAGGCGCGCAGTCAGAAGGAAATGAACGGGCGTGCCAGGAAGGGCGTTTCTCTAGGCGGGGTGAGTCATATGCGGCAGGATGTCGGCGAGCGGAGCATGGACGCCGAGCCCGGCGTGCGGCGCGACGGAAATTCCGACGGGTGGTCCGACGGGGCGTCCGGTGCGCGGCCCGAGGGTGAGCGCGGCAGTGAATCGGACGGCGTCGGCCGTCAGTTCGCCGACTGGACCTGTCGGCCGCGTATCGCGGCGGAGGCCCGGGATGCCGCCTCCAGGTTTCTCGGTGGCCTGCACCCCGCCCCGCCTGCGCATGTGTCACAGAATCTGGTTCTGCTCGTCTCAGAGCTGGTCACCAACGCCCTGCGTCACGCCGGAGGCGTGACCTCCATGCGGCTCAGGGCGGACCGGCGCAGCGTCGAGGTCGCCGTCGCGGATCCCAGCCCGGCGCATCCGCAGGACCGCACCCCCGATCTGACCGGCTGCACCGGCGGCTTCGGCTGGCCGATGGTGCAGCGGCTCGCCCGTACCGTCGCCGTACGTGATGCCGCCGGCGGCGGGAAGGTCGTCTGCGCGACCCTGATGCGGTGATGCGGTGATGCGGTGATGCGGTGATGCGGTGACGCGGTGATGCGGTGACGCGGTCGTGAGAGGCCGGGGCTGTGGGTGTTCTTGACCGGGTGCAGATGCGGGCATAGCGTCCCAGGGGACTGAGCAAGCGCTTAGAAAGGGTCTTCAGTGCCGCAGACCGAGCCCCCCACCGCTTCCCCCGGCCCCACCGGGCAGGCTGCTCCCACCGGCCGGCCCGCCGCCTCCGTCCCCGGCCCCGTCGCCGTCGAAGCCGCACTGAGCGCCCCCGGCGCACCCTTCGCCGTGGTCGCCGCCGATGACGGTTCCCCGGTGTACGCGAGCGGGCCGCGCACTCTGCGGGAGTTCGTGGAAGCCGTGTGGGCCTACGGCGACCAGCCTTTCCTGGTCGCCGAGGGCGATACGTACACCTATGGCGAGTTCTTCGCCGCCGCCTGCGCGCTCGCCCGGCGGTTCGTCGATGTGTACGGGCTCGCTCCGGGCGACCGCGCGGTGGTCGCGATGCGGAACCACCCCGAGTGGCAGATCGCCTTCTGGGCCGCCCAGTTGGCCGGGCTCGTCGCCGTACCGCTCAACGCCTGGTGGACCGGGGACGAGTTCACGTACGCGCTCGACGACTGCCGGCCCCGGGTGCTGCTGGTCGACGGTGAGCGGCTGGGACGGGTGCTGCCGTGGGCCGAGCGCCAGGGGCGACCGGACGGCGACGACCGGCCCCGGCTCGTCACCTTCCACCAGGACGTCCACCACGACGCGGATGCTTCCTGCCCGGCCGCGCCCCCCGCGTACGCACGCATCGAGCGCTACGAGGACCTGCCGCCCGCCGACCCCGCGCTCGGCCCGCCCGATGTGGAGATCCGCCCCGAGGACGATGCCACGATCATCTACACCTCGGGCACCACGGGCCGCCCCAAGGGCGCGGTGGCCACGCAGCTCGCGCAGGTCGGCGCCATGATGAACCCCCTCTACCACGCGGCCGCCTCCACCCTGGCGCGTGGCGCGGTCCCCGGCGATGGCCCGGCGCCCGTGGCGCTGATGACCTTCCCGTTCTTCCATGTGGCCGCTTTCACCAGCGTCTACGCGGCGATGTCCGTGGGCGGCACGCTCGTCCTGCTGCGGAAGTGGGACGCGGACCGCGCCCTGGCCGCCATCCGTACGCACGGCGTCACCCACTACGCGGGCGTCCCCGCCACCGCCCTCCAGCTGCTCGAAGCGGCCGAGCGCGGCGGCGACGGACTGGAGAGTCTGGCCATGCTGAGCACCGGGGGAGCGGCGGCCCCGCCCGAACTCGTACGCACAGTCGTGGCCCGGCACAGCGGGCGTATCGAGCCGCGGAACGGTTACGGGCTGACCGAGACGTGCGGCGGCGTGCTGGCGAACTTCGGCGCCGAGTACCGCGCCCACCCCGGGAGCGTCGGCCGCCCGACCCCCGCCACCGAGGTACGCATCGCGGACCGGTCCGGGCGGGCGCTGCCCGACGGGGAGGTCGGCGAGCTGTGGCTGCGCGGGCAGGCGCTCGTGCGCGGGTACTGGAACGCCCCCGAGGCCACGGCCGCCGCCTTCCAGGACGGCTGGTTCAGGACCGGGGACCTCGCGACCGTCCAGGAGGGCCGGGTCAGCGTGGTGGACCGGATCAAGGACATGGTCGTCCGGGGCGGCGAGAACGTGTACTGCGTCGAGGTGGAGGCCGCCCTGCACGCGCACCCCGATGTGCTGGACGCGGCGGTGCTCGGGGTCGCGCACCCGGTCCTCGGCGAGGAGGTCGCCGCCGTGGTGCAGCTGCGGGACGGCAGCGAGGCCACGCCCGACGCGCTCCGGGCGCATGTCGGGGAGTCGCTGGCCGCCTTCAAGGTCCCGGCGTACGTCCTCGTACGGGCGGAGCCGCTGCCGCGAAACGCGACGGGCAAGGTGCTCAAGCGCGAGCTGCGCGGGCCCGTCCAGGAGCAGGTGACGCGGGGCGGCTGACCGGCTGACCCGGCATACCGGCTTACCCGGCAGAACGGATCGGGCGGCCGGTCGGCTCCTGTCAGGAGCGTGTGATGCGCACCCGGTAGTCCCCGGACCTGTCCTTGCCGGTGACGTTGATGATGATCCCGTGCGCCGCGTCGGTGAAGGTCTGGCCCACCGTGTACGGGGCGTCGGACAGTTCGGCCTGGACATTGGCGCGCAGGGTGCACCCCCCGCTGTCCGGGGTGCTGTCCCTGACGGAGACCGGGCCCTGGCCGGTGTCGACGTCGCCGTCGACCCGGTAGACGAGCACTCCGGGGCGGCACACCGCGTCGTCGTTGCCCGCCCGGGTCCGTACCTCGACCACATAGGCGGCGGACTCGGACATCGGGATCACCGCGAGCTTGGTGCCGCCGCGCGTCTCCAGCGGGGAGAGCGCCGCCTCGTGGGTGCCGGGCGTCGAAGCGCAGCTGACCTGCTTGTCGTCCAGCCAGCCGAGCTTCCACTTGTGCCAGCCCAGCATGTCGTTGTTGGCCCCCCAGTCCTCGGACATGATGTCCCAGTGCCCGACCGAGCCGCCGCCGCTCGATGTGTAGAGGTCGGGGAGGCCGAAGGTGTGGCCGTTCTCGTGCGGCAGGACGCGGTAGCCGGTGTGGTTGTACGAGCCCGATCCGTCGTCCTGACGGCTGTAGATGAACGACATGTTGGAGAGCTTCACGCCGTCCGCGACGGGCGCCTCGTCATTGCCCGAGAAGGTCACCGAGAGCACGGTGTCCAGCGCCGAAGGCCCCGCGTTCGGGGAGGCCAGCACATTGATCAGGTCGTACTTGCGGAAGTCCACCTGCCGGTCGGCCGCCTTCACGATGTCCTGGGCGAGCCGCCGGTACCCCGGCTGGTACGGGGAGCCCCGCTGTATCCCGTACGAGCTGAACGGCGACGGCATCCGCAGCCAGCGCTTCACGGGGGCCTCGGGGTGGTAGTCGAGCCGCCCGTAGGAACTGGTGCGGTACCAGGTGGAGGTCTGCGGGAAGAACTCGCCGTACCGCTTCATCGCGGGCTCGGAGCCCTGCGCGTCCGGGAAGTCGATCATGAGGGTCAGGGCGTGGACGGCGCCGGTCGAGCGGGCGTAGCCCGGTGCGGTCGGCAGCCCCTCGGACATCTGGACGCCCAGCGCGCCGCCGATCCGGCACGGGCTGAGCGAGACGGAGGATCCGGCGTGGTCGGCGCGTACGGAGAGCCGCCCGGTGGGGCCGCCCGCCGGAGTCCTCTGGATCAGAGTGGTGCTTCCCGACGTCAGCGCGGTCAGGGCGAGCGCGGTCAGGGTGACGAGGGCCAGCGGGCGCCGGGGGGAACGTATCCGGGAGCGGGGGGTCCGTGAACGGCCGGAGGGGCTGCCGCTCGACCTGGGGCGGGTCTCATGCATGCCTTCGCCTTCGGTCCGCGGCAGCCGACGGTTCCGAACTGCGCTCGTTCGATCACCCTGTGTCGGGCGGGACGGAGGCGCGCGCTGGGCTGGGCCGATCGTGGACATTCCGGGCTTACCGGATGTGGTGCGACCCTGTGGCGCAGGTCACGTTCGGCGGGGGAAATAACTGGGGACCGTTTCCCCGTTTGCACCGGTGTCACAGCGAACCGGGGAGTCCTTTTCCGGTTACCGATCCGGTGACGGAAGGGAAGGGGAGCGCCGTGGGAACCGCCACCGCCGTCCGGCCGCGCACCAGGGCCGACGCCCTGCGCAACCGGGAGCGGATCGTTTCGGCCGCGCGTGAGATCTTCGTGGAGTACGGGCCGGATGTGCCGCTCGACGAGATCGCCCGCCGGGCGGGCGTCGGCAACGCCACGCTCTACCGTCACTTCCCCGACCGGATCGATCTCTTCCGGCATGTGGTGCTCTCCGTCATGGCCCGCCTCGCGGACCAGGTGGAGGCGGCCATCGCCGAGGAGCCCGACAGTTTCGCCGCCCTCCGCCGTTTTGTGCACGCCGCGGCCGACGAGAAGATCGGGGCGCTCTGCCCGATGCTCTCGGACGGCTTCGACCGCGCGGACACGGAGATCCTGGCGGCGCGTGACCGGCTCGCGGAGTCCGTCGAGGACCTCATGAGCCGGGCACGGCAGGAAGGGCGGCTGCGCTCCGACATCGCGGTCGGAGACCTGTTCGTCGCCCTCTCCCAGCTCACCAGGCCGCTGCCCGGCGCGGGCTGTCTGGGGCTCGACCGCTTCGTCCACCGTCATCTGCAGCTGTTCCTCGACGGGCTCCAGACCTCGGCGCGGACGGTACTTCCGGGGTCACCGGCGACCCTTGAGGACCTGCGCCGGCCGACGTGACACCAGCCGTCACGCATACGGAACACCTGCGGACCGCACACGGACCGCATTCACCGCTCGACCACGACGCCTGAACAGGACGCCCGCATTGCCCGCCTGACCTCGATGCCCCACGCCCGCGTACGCGCCTGAAGCGCGCGACCGCAGCGCCCCGCGACTCTCACACCCGCGAAACACACACCGCGACTCTCACACCCGCGAAACACGCACCGCCAAGCGCACCCCCGTGAACCGCACGGCCGAGTGCGCCCCGGAGTGCTGCTTCCGCACCCCCGCTCAGACGCTCAGGACTTCTTCTTCACCCCTGAACTGCTGCCCGGGACCCTCTCGTTGCCCTACTGACCTCTCTGACCTCCCTGATCTCACTGATCTCTCCGCACCCCTAGGTGGCTCCCGTCATGTCAACAGCCATGTCGAATCCCATAGCGAAAACTCCTGACATATCACTCCCTGACCCCAATCGATGGAGAGCGCTCGTCTTCATCGCCCTGGCGCAGCTGATGGTGGTGCTCGACGCGACCATCGTGAACATCGCGCTGCCGCACGCCCAGGTCGACCTGGGTATCTCGGACGCCAACAAGCAGTGGGTCATCACGGCTTACGCCCTCGCCTTCGGCGGACTGCTGCTCTTCGGCGGCCGGATCGGCGACCTGTGGGGCCGTAAGCGCGCCTTCGTCATCGGGCTGCTCGGCTTCGCCGCGGCCTCGGCCGTCGGCGGCGGCGCCGCCAACGAGGCGATGCTGCTCACCTCCCGTGCCGCGCAGGGCATCTTCGGCGCGCTCCTCGCGCCGGCCGCGCTGTCGCTGCTCGCCGTGACCTTCACCGACGCCAAGGAGCGCGCCAAGGCGTTCGGTATCTTCGGCGCGATCGCCGGCGGTGGCGGCGCGGTCGGTCTGCTGCTCGGCGGTTTCCTCACCGAATACCTGGACTGGCGCTGGACGTTCTTCGTCAACATCCCGTTTGCGGCCATCGCCGCACTCGGCGCGTACTTCGTGATCCGGGAGCCCGCGGGCGGCCGTAACCGTTCGCCGCTGGACATCCCCGGCGTCCTGCTCTCCACGACCGGTCTGGTCTCGCTGGTGTACGGCTTCACGCGCGCCGCTTCCGACGGCTGGTCCGACCCGGTCACGATCAGCATGTTCATCGCCACCGTCGTCCTGCTCGGCGCGTTCGTCGCTGTCGAGTCGAAGGTCAAGGCCCCGCTGCTGCCGCTCCGGGTGGTCGCCGACCGCAACCGCGGTGGCATCTACGCCTCGCTCGGCCTGGCCATCATCGGGATGTTCGGCCTCTTCCTCTTCCTGACGTACTACCTCCAGGTCGTACAGGGCTACTCCTCGGTCAGGACCGGCTTCGCCTTCCTGCCGATGGTCGCCGCCATGATCACGGGCTCCACGCAGATCGGCGCCCGGCTGATGACCCGGGTGCCCGCCCGGTTCCTGATGGGCCCCGGCTTCGCGGTCGCGGCGGTCGGGATGCTGCTCCTGACCCGGATCGAGGTCGGCTCCTCGTACGCGTCGGTGATCCTGCCGGGCATGGTGCTGCTGGGGCTCGGCATGGGTACGGCGTTCATGCCCGCCATGTCGCTCGCCACGCACGGCATCGCCCCGCGTGACGCGGGTGTCGCCTCCGCGATGGTCAACACCTCGCAGCAGGTGGGCGGTGCGATCGGCACGGCGCTGCTGAACACGATCGCCGCATCCGCCACCACCGCGTACCTCGTGGGGCACGCGGCGGCCGGCGGCAACGCGAAGCTGGTCCAGGCCCAGGCGCTGGTGCACGGCTACACGAACGCGATCTGGGTGGCGGTGGGCATCCTGGCCGTCGCATCGGTGATCGCGCTGACGCTCATCAACGCCGGTCGCCCCTCGGTCACTCCGGTGGCTTCCGGCTCCGGTTCCGGTTCGGCTTCCGGGGACTCCGAATCGGTCGAGGACGAGGTGCCGATCCCGGTGATCGCACACTGAGCCGAGCCGGCTGACGGTAGTCCGACGGCGCTCCTCTCGCATGGAGCTGCCCAGGGGTGATCTGCCCTGGTTCCGCAGGGATGTCTCAGGAGAGACGTCAGCGGAGCCAGGGCAGATCCGCGTCCTCACCCTGCGGCTGCAGCCCCTCGGCCATGACCCGCATGATCTCGCCGAGCTGGCCGATCTGTTCGGGGGAGAGGCGGTCGAACAACGCCTGCCGTACGGCCGCCACATGGCCGGGCGCGGTGCGCTCCAGCACCTTCGTACCGGCCGGCGTGAGGACCGCGTTCTGGCCCCGCTTGTCGGACGGGCAGTCCTCGCGGCGCACCCAGCCGTTCCGTTCCAGCCGCGCTATCGCGTGCGAGAGCCGGGAGCGGGTGATCTTCGCGTCCATCGCCAGCTCGGTCATCCGCATCCGCCGCCGGGGCGCCTGGGAGAGCTTCACGAGGAGCCCGTAATAGATGTGCGGCATCCCGGCATCGCGCTGCAACTGGCGGTCGAGATGGTCCTCCAGGAGCGTGGTGGCGTGGAGGTACGCGCGCCAGATGCGCTGCTCCTCGTCGCTGAGCCAGCGCGGTTCGTCAGGGGGCGGTGCCGAGGTCATGTGCTCCACTGTACGACTCTTTCTTGAATATTAAACTAGATGCGATTAAGGTCTGATTCCGAGTGAACGCTTGAGACTTCAAGTAATGGAGTTGTCGACCATGACCATCACCGCCCCGGAACGTATGCCCGCCCTCTATCTCTCCCATGGCGCGCCACCGCTCGCCGACGATCCGGTCTGGCCGGGCCAGCTCGCCGCATGGTCCGCCGGTCTGCCGCGCCCCAAGGCCATCCTGATGGTCTCCGCGCACTGGGAAGACGCCCCACTGGCGCTCGGCGCGACCGGGACCGTCCCCCTCGTCTACGACTTCTGGGGCTTTCCCGATCACTACTACCAGGTGCGTTACGGCGCTCCGGGCGCGCCCCTGCTGGCCGGGAGCGTGAGGAAACTGCTGCGCGGCGCGGGACAGCCGGTCCAGGACGTCCCGGACCGGGGGCTCGACCACGGTGCGTATGTCCCGCTGGTCGAGATGTTCCCGGAGGCCGACATACCGGTGCTCCAGATCTCCATGCCGACGCTCGATCCGCAGCAGCTGATGGACATCGGACGCAGGCTGGCCCCGCTGCGCGACGAGGGTGTACTGATCGTCGGCAGCGGCTTCTTCACCCACAACCTGGCCGCGCTGCGGCACGAGGGCACCCCCGGCTGGTCCGCCGAGTTCGACGCCTGGGGGCGGGAGGCGCTGGAGGCGCAGGACATCGACGCGCTGCTCGACTTCGAGCGCAAGTCCCCGTCCGCGCCGCTCGCCCACCCGCGTACGGAACACTTCGCACCGCTCTTCGTGACGCTGGGCGCGGCAGGGGACGGGCTGGAGAGCCGGCGTGATGTGATCGACGGCTTCTGGATGGGACTGGCGAAGCGGTCGGTGCAGTTCGGGTAGGGCGGCGGCGGGTGTTCCGTGCGGGCCCGTGCCGGGCCGGTGATGTACGGGACGGGCCCGGTGGTGTACGGGACGGGCCGGTGGCGTACGGGACGGGCCGGCGCGTACGGCTACTCTCCGCCCAGCTCCTTCTCGTACCAGGCGACGTCGTGGTACGTGCCGAACTTCCGCCCCACCTCGCGGTAGGTGCCCACAGGTGTGAAGCCGAAGCGGGCGTGCAGCGCGGCGGATGCCTCGTTGGGCAGGGTGATACCGGCGTACGCCCGGTGTACGTCCTCCTCCGTCAGCGCCTCGAACAGCGCCCCGTAGAGCATCGTGCCGATCCCGCGCCCCGCCGCCGCGGGCGCGCAGTAGACGGTCACCTCCACCGACGTGGCGTACGCGGCCTTCGGCCGGAATGCGCTGCTGGTTGCATAGCCGAGAATCCGGGCAGAAGGTACCTCCTGCGCAACCAGCAGCCGGTGAGGGCCGTCTTCTGGGTGGGAGAGCAGCCACGGACGGCGTTCCTCGGGAGTGAAGACATTCGTGTCGAATGTGATCGCAGTCTCACGGATGTAGTGGTTGTAGAGGTCGGTGAGGGCTTGGAGATCTGCCTCTCTGCCCGGCCTGACCTGCACTTCCGCACGCTGTGCAGACATCTGCTCTCCCTTGGTGGCGGGACAGGGTACTGCATGATCACTAAAAACAGAGCGGGTCATGGGAATTCTGTCCGGATTCCAGTCGTTGTTTCCATCAGATGCAGGGCACCGGAGAGGGTGTTCCGCACCACACGTTCCGCACCACACGTTCCGAACGACCCGTTCCGAACGACAACTCCGAATGACAACAGAGCCGCTGAAACCGAGCGACTGAACAGCGACTGAACACCGAGCCACTGATTCGCGACCTCATCACGTTACTCACGTTAGGGAGCACGCATGGCAACCCGTGCCGTCGCCCGTCGATCCGACCGGGCAAGCAGCGTTCGCGCCGTAGGCGGGGAGATCGCCGACCGCGACCTGGTCGGCATGTACCTCGACGAAATAGCACGTACGCCACTGCTCGACGCCGAGAAGGAAGTCGAGCTGTCCCAGACCATCGAGGCCGGGGTGTACGCCCAGCAGATCCTCGACGGCTCCGTGCAGAGTGAGGCGGACGGGGCTTCGCGTGAGGAGCTGGAGGCGCTGATCGCCGCCGGGGAGCGCGCCAAGGACATCTTCATCCGGTCCAATCTGCGGCTGGTCGTCGCCGTCGCCCGCCGCTATCCGCGAGCCGGTCTGCCGCTGCTCGACCTCATCCAGGAGGGCAACGCCGGCCTGGTCCGCGCCGTCGAGAAGTTCGACTACGCGAAGGGCTTCAAGTTCTCCACGTACGCGACCTGGTGGATCCGGCAGGCCATCACCCGGTCCATAGCGGACCAGTCGCGCACCATCCGGCTCCCCGTCCACCTGGTGGAGGAGCTGGGCCGGATCCGCCGTGTCCAGCGCGAGTTCAACCGCGAGCACGGCCGCGACCCGGAGCACGAGGAGATCGCCGCCGAGCTGGACACCAAGCCGGAGCGCGTGAGCGATGTGCTGGACTGGGCGCGTGACCCGGTCAGCCTGAACATGTCGGTGGACGACCAGGGCGAGACGCAGTTCGGTGACCTCCTGGAGGACACGTCGGCGGTGTCGCCCGAGCAGTCGGTGATGACGCTGCTGCGCAGCGAGGAGCTCGACGAGCTGATCGGCAAGCTCGACCACCGCACGGCTTCGATCATCAAGATGCGGTTCGGTATCGACGACGGCCGGGAGCGGACGCTGACCGAGGTCGGCAAGGAGCACGGTCTGACGCGTGAGCGGATCCGCCAGATCGAGAAGCACGCCCTGCTCGAACTGAAGAAGATGGCCGACGATGTGGGCTTCGACGCGGCGGCGTGAACAGGCCGGACCGAAAGCCCAGCGCTCTTCGTGGCCCTCGTGCCGCCTCCGTCCCCGACTGCCGGACGGCGCCGACTTCGGCGCCGTCCGGCGATTGTTCGCGCGGGCGGTGGATGCTGCGCAGGCAGTGAGCTCCGCCCGGACGGTAAGTTCCCGCCCGGACGGGTGAGTTCCCGCCCGGATGGTGAACTCTGCTCAGCCTGTGAACTCCGCTCAGACGGTGAGCGCCGGTTCTCTGGGCGTTCCGTTCCCACCGGTGCCCGCGTCCGTGTCCTCACCGCCGCCACTGGGTGAGCCGCCTTCGGCTGACCCGTCCGCCCCGCCGCTGACGGCCGCCCGCTTCGGCAGGGCGAACATCAGTAGGAAGATCACCCCCAGCACCCCGGCGACCCACCACAGCGAGTCCATGAACGCGTGGACGAACGCCGGACCGGTCGCACTCGGTGCGAGCCGGTCGCTGATCGAACCGAAGAACACCACGGACACCAGGCCGAGCCCCAGCGCATTGCCCATCTGCTGCACGGTGTTGATCAACCCGGACGCCGACCCGGCGTGCTCCTTCGGTACGTCCGCCAGCACCGCGTCCGTCAGCGGCGCGACGATCAGCCCCATGCCGATCCCCATGACCACCAGCGGCAGCGCCATCTGCCAGGACGCGATCGCTGTGCCGTACCGGTCCGCCTCCCCGATGTAGAGCAGCAGCCCGGCCGCCATCAGCAGCGCGCCCGCCTGGAGTACCTTGCGGCCGAAGCGCGGCACCAGCTTCTGTACGGAGACACCGGCCGCGGCCGAGACCGCGACCGAGAACGGGATCCCCGTCGTCCCGGCCCGCAGAGCGCTCCAGCCGAGGCCGATCTGCATGTACAGCGTCCAGACCAGGAAGAAGATGCCCAGCGCCACACCGAACGTGGCCTGGACCGCGATACCGGCCGCGAAGCTCTTCACCCTGAACAACTCCAGCTCGACCAGCGGCGAACCGTCCTTTCGCGCCTTCACCCGCTCGTACGCGACGAGTGCGCCGAACACGACGAGGCTGCCCGCCATCGAGACGTAACCCCAGACCGGCCAGCCGAGCTCACGGCCGCGCGTCAGCGGATAGAGCATCATCAGCAGACCCACCACGACGAGCAGGACCCCGACGATGTCCAGCCGGAGCGCCTTCGGTGCTCTGGACTCGGTGATGAACCCGCGCCCGAGGAGCAGCCCGGCCACTCCGACCGGCAGGTTGATCAGGAAGATCGGGCGCCATTCGAGACCTGCGATGTTCCACTCGGTCAGCAGGGCGCCGAGCAGCGGGCCGGATACCGCGCCCAGGCCGACGATCGCGCCGAACAGCCCGAAGACCTTGCCGCGTTCCTCCGCGGGGAAGGTGGCGTGCACGATCGAGAGCACCTGCGGGACCATCAGCGCCGCCATCGCGCCCTGCAGAATGCGCGAGGCGACGAGCATCTCGGGGCCGGCCGCGAATCCGCACAGCGCGGAGGCGAGTGTGAAGCCGCCTATCCCGATCAGGAACAGTCTCTTGCGGCCGTGGATGTCGCCCAGCCGGCCGCCCGTGATCAGCCCGGCGGCGAAGGCGAGCGCGTAACCCGCGGTGATCCACTGGATCTGGCTGAACGATGCGCCGGTGTCCTTCTGGATGGACGGGATCGCGATGTTGACGATCGTGACGTCGACCAGGTCCATGAAGGCCGCGGTCATCACGATGGCCAGGGCGAACCACCTGCGGCGGTCCGCCCTGAGCACGGCCTGGGTGGTCTGCACGGCTTGCACGGCCTGCGTGGCTTGCACGGCCTGCGCGGCTTGCACGGCCTGCGCGGCCGGTGCCTTCCGCTCACTCCGTGCGGGTGGCGGCACGTCCTGGGCATCGGGCGGAGTGGGCTGGGGTGTTGAGGTCATGCGGGGAAGCTAGCCGGAATCTAGGTCAATGTCTGTCCTACTCCGAGGGCATTCTGGCTACCATGACGGACACACCGGTACGGCTGCTGCACCTTCTCTCGCTGCTCCAGACTCCGCGCGAATGGCCCGGCGGTGAACTGGCCGAGCGTCTCGACGTCAGCAGGCGCACGATCCGGCGCGACATCGACCGGCTGCGCGACCTCGGCTATCCGGTCCAGGCCACGATGGGCGCCGAGGGCGGTTACCGGCTGGTGGCGGGCAAAGCCATGCCCCCGCTGGTCCTCGACGACGAGGAGGCGGTGGCCATCGCGGTCGGGCTGCGCGCCGGGGCCGGCCACGCGGTCGAGGGCATCGAGGAGGCATCCGTACGGGCCCTGGCCAAGCTGGAACAGGTGCTGCCGTCCAGGCTGCGCCATCGCGTCGCCACACTCCAGGCAGCGACGACCCCGCTGACCAGCGGTGACGGTGCGACGGTCGACCCGGCCACGCTGACCGTGATCGCGGGGGCCGCCACCGGGCCCGAGCGGCTGCGCTTCGGCTACCGCGCCGGGGACGGTACGGAGACGGAGCGGCTGGTCGAGCCGTACCGGCTGGTCTCCACCGGGCGCCGCTGGTACCTCGTGGCGTACGACATCGACCGCGAGGACTGGCGTACGTTCCGGGTCGACCGGGTGAGCCGGCCGTTCGCGACCGGGGCGCGGTTCGTCCCGCGTGAGCTGCCGGCGGCGGACGCCGCGGAGTTCGTGAGCCGGTCCCTGTCGCGGCGCCAGCCCTCGGTGGATCTCGACATCACCTTCGCGGCCCCGGCGGATTCCGTGGCGGCACAGCTGCCGCACTGGATGGGCACGCCCGAGGCGCTGGGCGAGCGGCGTTGCCGGCTCCGGGCTCCGGTGGCGGAGTCGCTGGAGTGGCTGGGGCTGCGGCTCGCGGTGGTGGACGCGGAGTTCACCGTGCACCACCCGCCCGAACTGGCCGGCTACCTGGCACAACTGGGCGCCCGACTGCTCCGCGCGGCGGAACGGCCTCAGAGCTGAACGGCCAGAGAGCTGAACGGCCAGAGAGCGGAACGCGCCAGAGACCTGAGGTCCGGTCCCGGATCGGGACGGTGCTCAGCGGACGCGAGCGCGGAGCTCCATCGCCGTGCGGGCCTCGCTCTGTGATGCGTACACCTCGCACATATGGCGTCCGTCAGGGGTGGCCGTGTGCTCGACCTCCCAGAGGCTGAACTCCCGGCCGTCCAGCAGCAGAAAGGCATGCTCGTAGAGGGTGAAGGCCGCGGGGCCCACGCTCTCGAAGCGGCACTGGCTGCCGAGCGCCTGGCTGATCTGATGGGCGAACGCGGAACGCAGCAGCCGGGCGACGTCCTCACCCGGGCAGTCCGGATTCTCCGCGCGGCGCAGTACCCGGCGGGCGTGGTCGGCCGACCGGTCCGCCACATACGTCCTGGCCGCGGCCGGCGGGGGCGCCGACTGGAGCGCCGTGAGGATCCCGAGGTCGTCCTCCGGATCGTCGTCCGGGAACATCGCGGCGGCGTCCGCCCCGCGGATCCGGGTCACGGCGAGCCGGGCCTCCGCCTCGCCCGGATACAGCTCGTACTGCGGTCCGGTGCCGGGTCCCGTCTCGTACACCAGCTCCCACAGCGTCAGATCGGTGCCGTCCGCGAGCAGGAATGTGTGCCGGTACGTCTCGCGGTGCAGCCCGGCGCCCGAGCTGTGGTGCGAGGAGTGCAGCGCTGTGCTGTGCGCCAGCGCGGAGCCGAGCCGCTCGACGGTGGCGTCGGGCAGCTCGAAAGCGTTCAGTGCGCGGCCGAGGAGTCGCGACAGGTGCTCCCCGGTCGTCTCATGCGAATGGCTCAAGGTCTCTCCAGGCCGTCGCGGCAAGTCATGAGGTCGGGACTCAACGTAGTCCCTGGGTCTGACAACGTGGCCTTCGTTCGGCAAAACGAAGGGGGCGTGCGCAAAGTTCCCGGGCGCCCCATCAACTCACTTGTCCGGCAAGTCATTAGATGATGCGTCAGTCAGGGATGGTTTTCGCCCCCGCCCCGTACAGATCGCGATGGGCCGGGAACCGGCCACCGGGCCCGTCCACAGACTCCGCCGCCCGGATCCCCCGGACCACGGCGCGGGTCAGTACGTCGGCCCCCGCCGCCAGTACCTCGTTGAGGACGCTCAGGTCAGGGCGGTGCCGCGTGCCGGTGGCAAGGGCGAAGACGGTGTCGCCGTCGTGCAGCAGATGGACCGGCCGCACGGCGCGCGCGAGACCGTCGTGCGCGGTACCGGCCAGCTTCTGCGCCTGGGCGCGGGTCAGTTCGGCATCGGTGGCCACGACGGCGATGGTGGTGTTCAGCGGGGGGCGTGAATTGTGCTCGCGCGCCAGAGCCAACTGCCGCTGTGCCTCCTCGTGGACGTCGGCCGCCGGATATACGGGCCGGCCCTGGCCGTACTCGCCGTAGAGCACGCCCGTCAGCGGATCGACCGGTGCGCCCACCGAGTTGACCACGGCGATGGCCCCCACGGTGACACCGGACGCCAGGGTGACGCTCGCCGAGCCGACGCCGCCCTTGAGCCCGCCCGCCACCGCCCCCGTACCGGCTCCGACGCTGCCCTGTTCGACCGGTGCGCCCGGCGGTGCGGCCGCCGCGGCTTCCACCGCCGCACGCCCGGTCGACGCGTCCGGCCTGGCCCGCCAGTCGCCGCCGCGCCCGAGATCGAAGACGCAGGCGGCCGGGACGACCGGCACGACCTGAGTGGGATCGGGGCCGACCTGGAAGCCGCGGCCCTGCTCCTCCAGCCAGGCCATCACACCGGACGCGGAGTCCAGCCCGTACGCACTGCCCCCGGTCAGGACGATCGCGTCCACGCGCTGCACCAGATTGCGCGGATCGAGGGCGTCCGTCTCCCGGGTGCCCGGCCCGCCGCCGCGCACATCCACGGCGGCGACCGCACCGCCGAGCGGAGTCAGGACGACCGTGGTCCCGCTCAGCGCTCGCGCACCGGGCACCCGCGCATGACCGACCCGGAGCCCGGCCACATCGGCGAGCGAGTCCAGCCGCTCTCGCGAAGAGCCGTTCCCGGCCGCTGAGTTCGCGGGGGTGCCCGGGTCCGTGCCGGTCGTTGAACCAGCGCCGGTGGGTGAGCCCGTGCCGGTGGGCGGCCGGGGGGATGTGCCGGGCGGGGCCGGGGTGTCCGAACCGGACCCACGCGCCGCTTCCACAGGGCGCTCTGACGGGGTGTCTGCTGCGGTCATGGACTCCATGGGACCACTCCTCCCTGTGATCCGGCGCCTCCGGCCCTCCCCGGGCCTGTTCTTGCACCCGTGTTCCTGTCTTTCTCCGTCGAATTCCCCGTGCGGCGGCTGGTTCGGCATCTGAATGAAGCCTCACCCGGCCGACACGCAGAAAACGCATAAAAGGGATATTGCCGACTACGGTGGCGCAGTGACCGAGCCGCCTTCCGCCCCTTCCGCGCCCCCGCCGTACCCCCCATCCGGCCGCCCGGCCCCCGCGCAACCGGCCCCCGCACAACGGTTTCCGCTGCGCCCGGTATCCGTAAGCCCGGTCTCCGCAAGGGGGACGGCCGCGGGCACGGCGGTCTCACTCCTGCTGATCGTGGCCATCGTGCTGGGCAGCCGCTTTCTGCGCGACTTCGACTCGGCCCTGCTGCCGTACGCCGTCGCCAGTGTCTTCCTCGCCTTCGGCGTCGCCTACCGGTACACCGTCTGGGTCTCCGCGCCCGGCGCCCGCAGACTCTTCAACAAGGGCTGGAGCAGCTTCTTCTCGCGCGCCAACTTCCGCAGAGCGCCCACGGCCCTGCCGAAGATGATCGCCACCTACCTCGGCTTCCAGAAGTTCCTGGGCGCCAGGTCGCACGCCCGCTGGGCCGCCCACCAGCTGATCTTCTGGGGCTGCATCCTCGCCGCGCTGATCACGTTCCCGCTCACCTGGGGCTGGTTCACCTTTACATCGGGCAGCGGATCGGGCCCCGGGTACGAGATGCGGATCTGGGGGTTCAAGATCCTCGGGTTCGACTCGCTGAACCTCCTGGGCCGGCTGATGTTCCACGGCCTCGACATCGCGGCCGTCCTGGTCATCCCCGGGGCCGCGTACTTCCTGTGGCGGCGGATGAAGGACCGGGGCGCCATGACGGGGCAGCGCTTCGCCTACGACCTGGTGCCGCTGCTCGCGCTGATCGTCATCTCCGTGACGGGCCTCCTCCTCACCTTCTCCTCGGTCTTCCTGCACGGCGGCGGCTATGAGTTCCTCGCCGTGCTGCACATGGTCGTGGTGATCTTCACGCTCATCTACATCCCGTTCGGCAAGTTCTTCCACATCGTGCAGCGGCCGGCCGCCGTCGGGATGCAGCTGTTCAAGTACACCGCCCGCCAGGACGACCAGGTGTTCGCCTGCCGCCGCTGCCACGCGCCGATCGACACCGCCCCGTACGTCGACAACCTGCGCGCCACCATGCGCGACCTGGAGCTGAACTTCGACGCCTGGGCCGAGTACTGCCCCCGCTGCAAGCGGGTGCTGCGCGGCAACGCCTACCTCAGCCAAGTGAAGAAGGGCTTCAAGTGACCTCCTCGCTCGACCCGGCCATCGCCCCACCCGGCACCCGCAACTTCCGTGACGCGGGCGGAATCCCCGCCGACCAGTGGCACGCCGACCAGCACGGCGAGACGCTTGTCCCCACCCACTGCTGCTTCTGCGGGGTGCAGTGCGGGATGTACCTCCGGGTCAGCAAGGGCGACAAGAACGGAAAGGGCGGCAAGGTCTTCGGCGTCGAGCCCCGCAACCACGACATCAACCGGATGCGGCTCTGCCCCAAGGGCATCAACGCCTATCAGCAGGTCAACCACCCCGACCGGCTCACCGCGCCGCTGATGCGCCGCTCGCGCGACGAGCCCTTCAGGGAGAGCTCCTGGGAGGAGGCGCTCGACTTCACCATCGCCGAGATCCGCCGTATCCAGGGGCAGTACGGCAAGGACGCCTTCGGGCTGCTCGGCGGGGCCAGCCTCTTCTCCGAGAAGACCTATCTGGTCGGCAAGTTCGCCCGGGTCGCGCTCAAGACCCGCCATGTCGACTACAACGGCAGACTCTGCATGGTCAGCGCCGCCGGAGCCAACAAACTCGCCTTCGGCATCGACCGTGCGGGCAACCCCTTCTCCGACATCCTCCTCACCGACTGCCTGCTCATCGCCGGGTCGAACGTCGGGGAGTGCTTCCCCGTGATGACGCAGTACGTGTGGGGTGCGAGGGACCGGGGCGCCTCGCTCATCGTCATCGACCCACGCGAGACGGCCATCGCCCGCACCGCCGACATCCATGTCGCGCTCAAGCCGGGCACGGACTCGGCCTTCTTCAACGCCGTACTGAACGTGGTCATCCGCGAGGGCCTCGACGACCGGGCATTCGTCGAGGCACACGCCACCGGCTGGGAGGAAGTCCGCGCCAAGGCCGCCGAGTACACCCCGGAACGAGCCGCCGGGATCTGCGGGATCCCCGCCGCGCAGATCGTCCAGGTCGCCCGGACCTTCGCGGGCGCCCGGCGGGCGATGGCCTGGCACGCCCGTGGCATCGAGCACCACTCCCAGGGCGTCGAGAACTGCCTCTCCGTCATCAATCTCTGCACGGCCACCGGCCATATCGGCCGCCCCGGCGCCGGCTACGGCACCCTCACCGGACAGGGCAACGGCCAGGGCGGCCGTGAACACGGCCAGAAGTCCGACCTCCTCCCCGGTGGCCGCTCGATCACGAACCCGGAGCACCGCAGGCAGATCTGCGAGATCTGGGGCATCGAGGAGTCCGAACTCCCGCTCGCGGGAACCTCGATGATGGAAATGGTCTACCAGATGCAGCGCCAGGAGATCCGCGGCCTCATCGGCATCTGCAACAACCCCTTCGTCTCCCTCCCCAACTACCGTGTGGTCAAGGAGGGTTACGACACCGCCGAGTTCCACGCCCAGTTCGACTTCTTCCTCTCCGAGACCGCCGCCAACGCGCATGTCGTCTTCCCCGTCACCACCTGGGCCGAGGACGAGGGCGTGATGGCCAACGCCGAGGCCCGCGTCGTCAAGCACAACAAGGCACAGGACCCACCCCCCGGGGTACGGACCGACACCTGGGTGATCTCGCAGCTCGCCCAGCGCCTCGGAGTGGGCGACAAATTCGCCTACACGGGATCTCGCGAGGTCTTCGACGAGCTGCGCGTCGCCTCGGCCGGAACGGTCAACGACTACTACGGCATCACCTACGAACGGCTTGAGGAGACCGGCGGCATCGCCTGGCCCTGCCCGTCCACCGATCACCCCGGTACCCCCCGGCTCTTCGAGGACGGCACGACGTACCACCCCGACGGCAAGATCCATCTGCAGGTCGTCGAATGGCACCCGCCGATGGACCCGTACGACGACGAGCACCCCATGTCGCTCACCACGGGCCGCACGGTCGCGCACTTCCTCTCCGGTAACCAGACCCGCAGGCTCGGCGCGCTGGTCGAGCAGACCCCGCGCCCCTGGGTGGAGGTGCACCCCTCTCACGGCTTCACCTCCGGCGATCCGGTGCGGGTCGTCACCCGGCGCGGCAGCCAGGTCTTTCCCGCCCTGGTCACCGAGGCCATCAGACCCGACACGGTCTTCGTTCCGTACCACTGGCCGGTTCCCACCGGCGCCAACGCCCTCACCATCGATGCTCTCGACCCCCGTTCCAAGATTCCCGAGTACAAGGTCTGCGCCTGCCGTATCGAGGCCGCCGAGCGGGTCGGCGAAGTCCCCGCACCGCCCGTCGCGCCCGGAGGCACGGCCTACCCCGAGACGCAGATCTCCCGCACCGACCCCCTGCCGCCCTCGGCCCCGCAGGGGCGTGGCACGGCGGAGAGGAGCTGAGTCCCGCCATGATGGGCAGAACGATCTTCATCGATCCGGGGCGCTGCATCGGCTGCCAGGCCTGTGTCTCCGCGTGCCGTGAATGCGATTCGCACCGGGGCAAGTCGATGATCCACCTCGACTACACCGACCCCGGCCAGTCCGTCGCCTCCCTTCCCACGGTCTGTATGCACTGCGAGGACCCGGTCGCGCCCTGCGCCGAGGTCTGTCCCGCCGACGCGATCCTGGTGACCGCCGACGGGGTGGTGCAGCAGGCCGACACCACCCGCTGCATCGGCTGTTCCAACTGCGTCAACGCCTGCCCCTTCGGCGTACCGAAGATCGACCTCCAGGCGAAGCTCCAGCTGAAGTGCAACCTCTGTTACGACCGCACCGCGTACGGTCTCGCCCCCATGTGCGCGACGGTCTGCCCGACCGGGGCGCTGTTCTACGGAACGCAGGAGGAGCTCCAGGCGGAGCGCCCCGGCGTGCAGGTCGCCGACTCCTTCGCGTTCGGCGATGTCGTGGTGAAGACCGGGGTCGCGATGGTGGTCCCGGCAGAGAAGGTCCAGTGGCCGGTGCCCGGCGGGTTTCCGGTCGTCGAGGTCAATGGAGTCGATGTGCGAGAAGCCCCGGGTGTCGGCGGCGCGGGTGGCGCCCGCGGAACCGCCGGGTCCAGCCCTGCCGGCCCCGTCGACTCCCTGGGGCCTGTCAGCCCCGCGGGTGGTGCGGACGACGCCGCGAGTGGTGGTTTCGGTGGTGCGGGTGATGCCAGTGAGGGGGCGGGCGGCTCCGGTGACTCTGGCGGCCCCGGTTGTTCCGGAGACGCGGGGGACATGGACACGGGCATGGACACGGGCACGGGCGGGGGCGGCGGGCGATGAGCGTTACCCAGCAGCCTCCAGGGCAGCAGCCGCCTGGACAGCAGCCTCCAGGGGGGCCACCCCCGGGGCAGCCGTCGTCGGGCGACGACCCGATGGGGAACGGCGGGGCACGGGAGGCCCTGCACGACCGGGTCAGGGCCGACTCGCTCACCACGCGTCGCGACTATCTCCGGATCGTGACCACGGTCTCCGGGGGTCTCGCCGTCGGTGGCCTCGGTGTCGCCGGGGGAGTGCTGGAACGGCACGGCGACAGTGAGACCGCGCCCACCCCCAAGAAGGTCACCGACCGCCTGCGGCCAGGGGAGTCCGTCGCCTTCCGCTTCCCCGGCGACGAGGACCGGGCCGTGGCCGTACGCCTCGCCGACGGCAGCCTCGCCGGATACTCCGCCGTCTGCACCCACCTCGCCTGCGCCGTGCTGTGGCGCAAGGACCGTGGCGCCGACGGCGAGCTCTACTGCCCGTGTCACGAGGGTGTCTTCGACGCCAGGACCGGCGAGGTCACCGCAGGCCCGCCCCCTCGGGGGCTGCCCCGGGTGCTTCTCGTGGAGCGGGACGACGGCAGCGTCTGGGCCCTCGCCACGGCCCGTTCCGGCGAGAGCGTCAAGGATGCGGTGTGCCGGCAGTTCAAGGATTCGGACCCGGAGTCGACCGCGCGGATCGGCTGCCCCGGCGTGCCCAGGACGACACACGATCGAGGGGAGCAGACATGAGCGACCAGCCACCCCGGCCCGGGGGGTCCCGGCCCGGTACTCCCCGGCCTGAACCAGTGCAGCCTGAACCAGTGCAGCCTGAAGCGTCCTGGCCTGATGCCTCCCGGCCTGAACCGGTGCAGCCTGAGCCACGCCGACCCGAGCCGTCCCGGCCCGAGGCTCCCCGGCGCGAGCCGACCCTGCCCGAGTACCGGCCGGGCAGCGTCCAGCCCCGGCTCAACCGGCCGCTCACCGAGCGGTATCCGCAGATCCGCGCCACCAGCGGGTACGGGGACCCGCGGGTCCGGCACACCGGCCCCGGACCGGGCGCGGGGAGCGAACAGGAGCCGGAACGCTCCTCCAGGCTGACCGCCCGGCTCGTCCTCGCGATGACAGTCGTGATCGGCCAGCTCTGGGCGCTGACGATCGCCGTGAACGAGTGGATGGAGGGGAACACGGGCACCGCCTGGTGGGCCGCCGGTTTCCTCTGTCTGTCCTTTCTGGTGGTACTGGGGCTCTGGCGTCTCGACCCGAAGGACCGGTGAACGGCGCGGCGGGCGACACCAAGGGGGCGTATGCGCCGTGACTGCGGGCTGGGGCGGGCGGTGCCGACGGGACGTACGCACGGTCATCACCTGCTGGGGCGGGCGGAGCCGTACGGTCACGGGAGCGCCGTACCCTTGCGGTATGAGCACTGCGTCCCCTTCCGGCCCTGGCCCCCGCGACGACGAGGACCGCGATTCCGCGACCGCCTCCGGCGTGACGCACGCGGACTCCGGGCCGGAGCCCATGCCCGAGCCGGTGCCCGAGCCGAGGTCCGGGGCGACGTCCAAGCCCAAGCCCACGCCCACATCCACACCCAGGCCGGCCGCCAAGCTGGTCTTCGACGATCCGCTCGACCAGCAGTCCCCGGACGATACGGACCACGGCTGGGGTGAGCGCCCCTCGGGGAGCAGCGCGTCGGATCTGGCCCGCTTCCTCGACGAGAAGCCACCGCACCACATCTGACCGGCCCCCGGTCTCAGGAGCCGTGACCGGATCCGCGCTGGGCGACCAGGGTGTCCCTGATCTCCCTCAGCAGCGCCACCTCGGCGACCTCCGCCTCGACGGTCTCCTCCTCCAGCGACTGTTCCTTGGCGGCCTTGCGGGCGAGGTACTTGGCCATCGGCAGCACCATCAGGAAGTAGACGACGGCGGCTGTGATGACGAAGGTCAGGACCGCGTTGAGCACCGACCCCCACAGGATGTAGATACCGCTGGTCACGTCGCCCGAGGCGTCGACGGTGCAGGGGGCCTTGAAGCAGGACTTGTACGAGTCCAGCTGCGAGGTCCCGAATGCGCCGACCAGCGGGCTGATCACGCCCTTCACCACGGAATTCACCACGGCCGTGAAGGCGGCGCCGATCACGACGGCGACAGCGAGGTCGATGACGTTCCCCCGCATCAGGAAGGCCTTGAAGCCCTCCAGGACGGTGGGGTTCTCTCTGCTCATCAATCGGTCCCTCTTCGTGTGCGCCGGTAGTGGAACAGTCCGTTCCGCCACCTAAGGCTCCATGCCACGAAGCTGTCCAATTGCCCCACTCCCACAGGGAATATGACTGCTCATCAGTACTATTCGGCATCGGATTCGATACGGGAATCGGAACAGGACTCAGCACAGGGTCACCGCCAGTCCGGATGTGGCCCCGGCAGCTGCCAGTGCGGTGGCCGTCGAGCGGGGCACGGCGAGAACGACCAGGGCGCCGGAGCCCGGGGAGGTATCGCCCGCGTCCGGCACGTCGGCCACCCGGGCCCGCTCCGCGACCACCCGAGCCGCACGGGCTGTACCTCCTCGACCGGGTCCCGTCAGGCCGGACCCCGCTGAGGCGTCCTCCGCCGAAGCGCCGTCGGCCTTGGAGGAGCCCCCGACCGCGATGACGTCGACATGGTCGCCCGGGGCCAGCAGCCGTACGGTCGCGGCGTCGGCGATCCGTACCGGCGCGGACACCACGGCGGCACCGCCCGAGGCTGTACCGCCCGAGACCGCAGCACTGTCCGGGGCACCGGCACCGGCACCGGCACCGGCACCGTCCGGGCCGGCGGCGGCGCCCGGTCCGCGGGCCCGCACCGCCGCCGGCCCGCCCGATGCGGCGCCGGACCCGGGCTCCGCCCGCACACCGGCCCGAGCGCCGGCCCGGGGCTCCGCACCTCCGGCGCCGTGTGGTGCCCAGGCCGCCAGGGCCGCAGCCGCGACGACCAGTCCTGCCACTGCTGTCCGGCGCCACCGGCCCAGCGCCCGCCGCATCCGGTAACGCCCCGGGCGCACCCTGAGCGGGTCGAACGGCGGGACTCCGCGCGGCTCGGGCGCGGACACAACCGGTACGGGCATGGGGATCATGACAACCACCGCCTGGTGAGAGGAGTCTGGGGCGAGCGCCTCCCACGATCCGGCCTTCCACGGCATCCTGCTGAGAGCTGTGGACTACTCGTGGGTTGTGGACAACCCACTCACCCGCAGTGCCCCTCTACCGCAGTGCACCTCTACCGCAGTGCCCTCACCCGCAGTGCCCCTCTACCGCAGTGCCCCCCTCTACCGGAGATCGGCCCCCCGCCCCGGAGCGCCCCCGTACCGGAGCGCCCCCGCCCCCTCAAGGCAGCACAAGCCCCGTATCCACCCCGTCCAGCGCCCGCGCACAGTGGCACGCCTTCGACTGTTCCGCGGGCAGCGCCGACACCGCGTCGAAGAGCACCGTGCGCAGTCGGCCCACATTGGCCGCGAAGACCGCCAGCACCTCGTCATGGGAGACGCCCTCGCCCGCCTCGGCCCCCGCGTCCAGGTCCGTGACCAGTGTCATCGACGTGTAGCAGAGGCCCAGTTCGCGGGCGAGCGCCGCCTCGGGGTGCCCGGTCATGCCCACCACGGACCAGCCCATCGCCGCATGCCAGCGCGATTCGGCCCTGGTGGAGAACCGCGGTCCCTCGATGACGACCAGCGTCCCGCCGTCCACCGGCTCCCACTCCTGCCCGCGCGCCGCGGCGAGCGCCGCCCTGCGCCCCTCGCTGCAGTACGGGTCGGCCAGCGATACATGCACCACGTTCGGAACACTGCCGTCCGGCAGCGGCTGACCGTCGTAGTACGTCTGCGCGCGCCCCTTCGTACGGTCCACCATCTGGTCCGGTACGAGCAGCGTCCCCGGTCCGTACTCGGGCCGCAGCCCGCCCACCGCACACGGGCCGAGCACCTGCCGTACGCCCACCGAGCGCAACGCCCAGAGGTTCGCCCGGTAGTTGATGAGATGCGGGGGCAGATGGTGGCCGCGCCCGTGCCGGGGGAGGAACGCCACCCGGCGCCCGGCGACCTCACCGATGAAGAGGGAGTCGCTCGGCTTCCCGTACGGGGTGTCCACCGCGACCTCGGTCACGTCCTCCAGGAAGGAGTAGAAGCCGGAGCCGCCGATGACCCCGATGTCCGCTGTCGGTACCGCGGTGTCTCCCGCAGTCGGATCTTCCGAGTTCGCCACATTCACCATGCCCGTCACACTATCCGGGGTTCCGGACCTGCCCCGGACATGACGGAAACCCCGCCGTCGACGGACGGCAGGGTTTCCGGAGAACCGGTGTCAGGCGGCCGAGCTGCCGCTGGAGGAGCTGCTCGAAGAAGACGATGACGAGGCCGACGCCGAACTGGCCGACTTCGAGGCACCGGACTTCGCGTCGGAGCCCGAAGAGGACGACGAACCGGACGAACCCGAAGAGCCGGACGACGAGTCCGAAGAGGACGACGACGAACCGCTGGGCTTGGAAGACGCCGCCGTGCTGCTCGAAGAGGAGCCCCGGCTGTCGTTCCGGTAGAACCCGGAGCCCTTGAAGACAATGCCGACCGCCGAGAACACCTTCTTCAGGCGTCCTTCGCAGCTCGGGCATACGGTCAGGGCATCATCGGTGAACTTCTGCACCGCCTCAAGGCCCTCGCCGCATTCGGTGCACTGGTACTGATAGGTCGGCACTTGCTCCTCCTGGCACTCTCACTCAGTGAGTGCTAACGACGCTCTATAGTGACCTATTCCGCTGGATCAGTCCACTGAGACCGGCACTCGGTGACCCATCCCACGCCCCGCGTCCCGTCCAGCGGCCCGCTTGATGCCGCGCCGCAGGCCACGGCCGGCACTCTGCGGAGCGTCGTATTCCGCTCCTGCGGCAGCCGGCCCCGCGACTCCTGCGGCAGCCGGCCCCGCGACCTGCTCGGCCGGTTCCACGGCCGGTTCCATGTCCGGTTCCATGTCCTGCCCCGCGCCCGGTCCCGCGTCGCGCGGTGTCAGCCGCGACCGCAGCGCCAGGAGAGTCAACAGGGCCAGTACGGTCCCGCCCATCGGCACCAGGAACCCGGCACTTGAGCTGTACGCGTCGGTCAGCTCGCCCGCCACCGATACCGCCGCGGCCTGTCCCAGCGCCACCGAGCCGGTCAGCCAGGTGAACGCCTCGGTACGCGCCGACGTCGGCACCAGCGTGTCCACCAGGGTGTATCCGCTGATCAGCGCGGGCGCGATGCAGAGACCGACCAGCAGTCCGAGCCCCGCGATGAGCGGCACCGTGTGCATCGCCCAGAGCCCGGACGCGGTGACGGCCAGCGCCGTATACGCGACGAGCAGCCGGAACTTCGGCCCGGTCTTCCACGCGACGGCTCCGCAGACGATGCCCGCGAGCATGTTGCCCGCGGCGAACACCCCGTACAGCACACCGTTCACACCGGGCTGCCCGATCTCCTCGGCGAACGCGGTCAGCGAGACCTGCATCCCGCCGAAGACCGCGCCGATCCCGAGGAAGGCGCAGGCGAGCACGCGCACGCCCGGCACCGAGAGCGCGGAGACATGGCGTACGGAGGTGTGGCCGTTCTCACGTACCCGGACGGCAGGCTGGGTACGGCGCTGCGCCGCGAAGACGAGGCCCCCGAGCAAGGTCAGGGTGGCCTCGGTGATCAGTCCGGCCGCCGGGTGGATCCCGGTGCAGAGCGCGGTCGTCAGCACCGGGCCGATGACGAAGGTGAACTCGTCCGTCACCGACTCGAAGGCCGCGGCCGTCGACATCAGGGGCGAGCCCTCCAGCTTCGCGGCCCAGCGGGCCCTGACCATCGGGCCGACCTGCGGTACGGACGCACCGGTCGGTACAGCGGCGATGAACAGCGCCCACAGCGGGGCCCCCGCCAGCGCGAGGACCGTCAGGGCGACCACCGAAGCGGTGTGCACGAGGACGCCGGGGAACAGTACGGCGCGCTGCCCGAACCGGTCGGCGAGCTTGCCGCTCTGCGGCGCGAACAGCGCCATGGAGACACCTGTCACAGCGGCGACGACGCCGGCGCTGCCGTACGACCCCGTGGTGTGCTGCACCAGCAGCACGATGCCGATGGTCAGCATCGCGAAGGGCTGTCGCGCGGCGAAACCGGGCAGCAGGAACGTCCATGCACCCGGTGTGCGCAGAAGCTGTCCGTACCCCGGACGGGTTTCGGAGACCGTGGACACCACGGCCTGGCCTTTCTGCCGCCTGGTAGCACTCCCCTTGGTGTACGGACATGCGGGGGCATGCGTACGGGAGCTGCCGAGAGCTGTCCTCTTTGCGCGGAACTGCGGTAGGCCGGGCCGTTACGTCGTGCGGAACACCTGCGCGGATACCGCGCACGCACCGCGACGGGGGGTGCCTCGACCGCCATACGGTCGCGCCAGCTCTGCATCAGGCAGAGTTGGTCAATCAGGTCAATCAGGTCAATCGGATCGATCAGTTCGATCAGGTCAATCACATCGGTCGGGTCAAACCGATCGGTTCATGGTACCGCTAGTGGCGCGGTGCCCCGCCCGTGTTGCGGTGGGCCGTCCCGTCCGTCTGACGGCGGGTCGTCCCACCGGTGTTCCCGCGAGCCGGCCCATTGGTCTTCCCGCGCGCTGCGCGGCCCGTGAGCCGGCGAGCCGAACCGCCCGTGTTCCGTTCGGCCGCACCGTCCGTCCTGCCGAGCCAGCCCGCGAGCTTTCCGCCCTGGCCGACGGCCCGCAGCCGCGCCTCGGCCGCGTCGCGCACCGGATCGGTTGCCACGACGAGGAGTTCGTCCCCGCGCCGCAGCACCGTCGACGGCTGCGGTACGAAGCTCGTGCCGTCCCGTACGACCAGGGTCACGGCGGCGCCCTTGGGCAGCCGCAGCTCGCCGACCTCGACGCCGTGCATCCGGGACTTCGCCGGGATCGCCACCGACAGCAGATGGCCGCGCAGCCGTTCCAGCGGCGCCGATTCGATGCCCAGGTCCGACGCGGCCTCGGCGCTGTCGCCGAGGCTGAGCTTCCTGGCCAGCCAGGGGAGCGTCGGCCCCTGCACCAGGGTGTAGACGACGACGAGTACGAAGACGATGTTGAAGACCCGGGAGCTGCCGTCGATGCCGGAGACCATCGGGATGGTTGCCAGGATGACCGGCACCGCGCCACGCAGCCCGGCCCACGACATCAGGGTCTGCTCCTGCCAGGGCAGCCGGAACGGCGCCAGGCTCAGCAGTACGGAGACCGGCCGCGCCACCATCGTCAGGACCAGGCCCACGATCACCGCCGGCCAGAAGTCGCTGCCCAGCTCGTGCGGGCTCACCAACAGTCCGAGCAGCACGAACATGCCGATCTGGGCGATCCAGCCCAGCCCCTCGGCGAATCCGCGGGTGGCCGGCCAGTGCGGCAGCTTCGCGTTGCCCAGCAGCATCGCCGCGAGATAGACGGCGAGGAACCCGCTGCCGTGCGCGAGGGAACCGGCCGCGTACGCCGAGATCGCGATGGCCATCACGGCGATCGGGTAGAGACCGGACGCGGGCAGCGCGACATGGCGTAGCCCCCAGGACCCGAGCCAGCCGACGGCGAGCCCGATCGAGGCGCCGATCGCCAGTTCCAGAGCTATCTCGCCGATCAGTACGTACCAGTGCTCGACCGGGCCGGCCGTCGAGAACGCGATGACCAGGATCACCACCGGGGCGTCGTTGAAGCCCGACTCGGCCTCCAGCACGCCGGTGATCCGGGAGGGCAGGGGCACCTTGCGCAGGACCGAGAAGACCGCGGCGGCGTCGGTGGACGAGACCACGGCGCCGATGATCAGGGCCTGGCGCCATTCGAGACCGACCAGGTAGTGCGCCCCGGCGGCGGTGATCCCCACGCTCACCGCGACGCCCACCGTCGACAGTACGACGGCCATCGGCAGGACCGGCTTGATCTCTTTCCACTTGGTGCCGAGGCCGCCCTCGGCGAGGATCACGACCAGAGCGGCGTAACCGATCACCTGCGTCAACTCGGCGTTGTCGAACTTGACGTTGAAGATCCCGTCCTGGCCTATCGCCATCCCGATACCGAGATAGAGGAGCAGGCTGGGGAGACCGCTGCGCGACGAGATGCGTACGGCGGCCACGGCGATCAGCAGGACGAGCGAGCAGATCAGCAGGAGCTCGTTGAGATGGTGGACAGTCAGTGGCCGTTCCTTCCCTCGTACGCCTGCAGGTACTTCGTTACCCTATCTAATCCTTAACGCTTTCTTGACGCTTCGCTTACTTGTCCGATGCCGGCGGGGATACCGCGTCCCTGGCGGTCCGGCGCTGCGCCTATGGTTGCTCCAGCGCTCCGTCGGTACTACAGACCACCCTGCCCCTCGAAGGACAGCGATGCCCGCCGCCACCACCTCAGCCGCCCCTTCCGGCACGCAGTCCGGCACGAAAACCCGTAAGAAGAAAGGGCGTCGCGCCAGGCTGCTCGTGATCGTCGTGGTGCTGGCGCTCGTCGCGGGCATCGGATACGGGACGTACTGGGGCGTGAGCACCGTGCGGGCGTCGCTCCCGCAGACGACGGGCGAGATAAAGGTCCCCGGCCTCTCCGGCAACGTCGAGGTCAAGCGCGACAGCTACGGCGTCCCGCAGATCTACGCGGACACCGACGCCGACCTCTTCCGCGCGCAGGGCTACGTCCAGGCCCAGGACCGCTTCTACGAGATGGACGTCCGGCGCCATATGACGTCGGGGCGGCTCTCCGAGATGTTCGGCTCCGGCCAGGTCAAGACGGACTCCTTCCTGCGCACCCTCGGCTGGCACCGGGTCGCGCAGCAGGAGTACGACACCAAGCTGTCGTCGGAGACGAAGAAGAACCTCCAGTCGTACTCGGCCGGGGTCAACGCGTATCTGAAGGGCAAGGACGGCAAGCAGATCTCCGTCGAGTACGCGGCCCTGAACCTCACCAACGACTACAAGCCCGAAGCCTGGACGCCCGTCGACTCGGTGGCCTGGCTCAAGGCGATGGCCTGGGACCTGCGCGGCAACATGCAGGACGAGATCGACCGTTCGCTGATGACCTCACGGCTCAGCACCCAGCAGATCAGCGACCTGTACCCGTCCTACCCGTACAGCCGCAACAAGCCGATCGTGCAGCAGGGCGGCATCGACCCCGTCACGGGCAAGTTCGACCAGGACGCGGCCCCGGGCGGCGACGCGAACGGTTCCAGCACCACGGGCGGCGCGGTCCAGGGCATGCAGTCGCAGCTCTCCTCGCTCTCCAAGACCCTGGACGACATCCCGGCGCTGCTCGGCCCGAGCGGCAGCGGTATCGGCTCCAACTCCTGGGTGGTCTCCGGGAAGCTGACGGCCACCGGGAAGCCGCTGCTGGCCAACGATCCGCACCTCGCGCCGCAACTTCCGTCCCTCTGGTACCAGATGGGCCTGCACTGCCGGACGGTCTCCAGCAGTTGCCACTACGACGTCGCGGGCTACACCTTCTCCGGCATGCCCGGCGTGATCATCGGCCACAACCAGGACATCTCCTGGGGCTTCACCAACCTCGGCGCCGATGTGACCGACCTCTATCTGGAGAAGGTCACCGACAATGGCTATCTCTACGACGGCGAGGAGAAGCCCTTCACGACCCGCAAGGAGACCATCAAGGTCGCCGGCGGGAAGTCGCGGCAGATCGTTGTCCGCGGGACGAACAACGGACCGCTGGTCTCCGACCGGGACACCGAGCTGGCGAAGGTCGGCCAGAAGGCGCCCGTCACCTCGGCGGCCCCGGACCGCGGCGCGGGCTACGCGGTGGCCCTCAAGTGGACCGCGCTCCAGCCGGGCAACTCCATGGACGCGGTCTTCGACCTGGACAAGGCGAAGGACTGGACCGGCTTCCGTGCCGCGGCCAAGAACTTCGAGGTCCCCTCGCAGAACCTGATCTACGCCGACACCAAGGGCAACATCGGCTACCAGGCGCCCGGCACCATCCCGGTCCGCTCCCACGGGTACGACGGCACGATGCCCGCGCCGGGCTGGGACCCCAAGTACGCCTGGAAGGGCACGATCCCCTTCGACAAGCTGCCCTACGAGTACAACCCGAAGCGCGGCTACATCGTCACCGCCAACCAGGCCGTGATCGACCCGAAGAAGTACCCGTACCTGCTGACCGAGGACTGGGGATACGGCACCCGCAGCCGGCGGATCACCGACCTCATCGAGTCGAAGACCAAGGACGGCGGGAAGATCTCGACCGAGGACATGCAGAAGATGCAGCTGGACAACAGCAGCGAGATCGCCAAGCTGCTGACCCCGCTGCTGCTGAAGCTGAACGTCAAGGACCCGTACGTCCGCGAGGCGCAGAAGCTACTGGAGGGCTGGGACTACACCCAGGAGTCGGACTCGGCGGCTGCCGCGTACTTCAACGCGGTCTGGCGCAACATCCTCAAACTGGCCTTCGGCGAGAAGCTGCCCAAGGAGCTGCGGGTGGAGGGGCAGTGCATCAACGTGCCGCCCGCCGACAGCGCTTCGGGGCCCGCCGACAAGCAGGACACACTGGTACGTGAGTGCGGTGAGCGCGCGGCCGACTCGGCGCAGCCGGACGGCGGCGACCGCTGGTTCGAGGTCGTGCGCAAGCTGCTCGACAAGCCGGACAGCGACTGGTGGAAGACGCCGAAGACCCGTCTCGACAAGGCCACGCACAACCGGGACGAACTGCTCGGGCGCGCCATGAAGGACGCCCGCTGGGAGCTGACCGCCAAGCTCGGCAAGGACGTCGACACCTGGAACTGGGGCCGGCTCCACCAGCTGATGCTCAAGAACCAGACGCTCGGCACCGACGGGCCGGGTGTCCTCAAGTGGATGCTCAACCGCGGCCCGTTCAACCTGGGCGGCGGCGAGGCGGCGGTCGACGCGACCGGCTGGAACGCGGCCGGCGGGTACGGCGTCGTCTGGGTGCCCTCGATGCGGATGGTCGTGAACCTCAAGGATCTCGACAAGTCGCAGTGGATCAACCTGACCGGTGAGTCGGGGCACGCGTACAGCGCCCACTACACCGACCAGGAGGGCAAGTGGGCCAACGGCGAACTGCTCGACTGGTCGTTCAGCAAGGACGCCGTGGACCGGAGCACGGTCGACACCCTGGTGCTCAAGCCGTGAGGCGGGGCGCCCGGGGCGACTGCGCGCCGCCGCCGGGCGCCTGCGCGCCCGGCCTCGGCTGATCCGGGGGGCCGGGCGGTCCGGGTGGTCCAGATGGTTCTGGTGGTCCGGGCGAGGGGCGGGGCCGCCCGGACCGGCGCTCAGCCGCCGAAGCGGCGGATTCCCTCCGGGGTCACCACCGTGTGCACGGGGTGGTCGTGCGGCTCCTCCGGGACCCGGGCGACCACCTCGTTCCCGTACAGCAGCACCACCAGGGCGGGGTGGGCCTCCGCCCGTGCGAGCCGGGCGAGCACCCGGTCGTAGCTGCCGCCGCCGCGGCCCAGCCGCATCCCGCGCCCGTCGACGGCGAGACCGGGCAGCAAAACGGTGTCCGCTTCGAGCACCGCGTGTACGCCGAGCCGCGCGCCGTCCGGCTCAAGGAGCCCGCGCCCGGCGGGTACCAGCGACTGCGCGCCCCTGTACACGCCCCAGTCGAGGTCGTTGTCGGCCAGCAGCACCGGCAGCAGCACCCGGACCCCGCGCTCGCGCAGGGCGTCCAGGAGCGGGCGGGTGCCCGGTTCACGGCCGACCGAGACATACGCCGCCACGGTGTGCGCCCGCGCGAGCTCCGGGAGCGCGACGGCGCGTTCGGCGAGAACCGCGGCGGCCGATTCGACGTCCTCACTGGACAGGAGGGCCCTCACGGACAGGAGTTGCCGCCGCAAGGACGGTTTGTCGGTGTTTGCGGACGCCATCGGAACTTCGCAATCCTCTCGTTACCTCGTATATGAGGATCTATTAACCGGAGCGTCATCTTCCGCTCCGAAGTGAACAGATATGGTGCTACGTATGACTCAGTTGTCCCCCAGGATCAGCAAGGCTGTCATTCCGGCAGCGGGCCTCGGCACCCGGTTCCTGCCGGCCACCAAGGCCACACCCAAAGAGATGCTGCCTGTGGTGGACAAACCCGCCATCCAGTACGTCGTCGAAGAGGCGGTGTCGGCCGGGCTCTCCGACGTACTCATGATCACCGGCCGCAACAAGCGCCCGCTTGAGGACCACTTCGACCGCAACTACGAGCTGGAGTCGGCGCTCACCCGCAAGGGCGACGCCGAGAAGCTCGCCAGGGTCCAGGAGTCCAGCGATCTCGCGACCATGCACTATGTCCGCCAGGGCGACCCCAGGGGCCTCGGCCACGCCGTCCTGTGCGCGGCGCCGCACGTCGGCGACCAGCCCTTCGCGGTCCTCCTCGGCGACGACCTGATCGACCCGCGCGACCCGCTCCTCGCCCGCATGGTGGAGGTCCAGGAGCGCGAGGGCGGCAGTGTGGTCGCGCTCATGGAGGTCGAGCCGTCCCAGATCCATCTGTACGGCTGCGCGGCCGTGGCGCCCACCGGTGAGTCCGACGTGGTCAGGGTCACCGACCTGGTGGAGAAGCCCGCGGCCGCCGACGCCCCCAGCAACCTCGCGATCATCGGCCGTTACGTCCTGGACCCCGCCGTCTTCGAGATACTGCGCAAGACCGAGCCGGGCCGCGGCGGCGAGATCCAGCTCACCGACGCCCTCCAGTACCTCGCGCACGACGAGAACGCCGGAGGCCCGGTGCACGGTGTCGTCTTCAAGGGCCGCCGTTATGACACCGGCGACCGGGGGGACTATCTCCGCGCCATTGTCAGACTCGCGTGCGAACGTGAAGACCTGGGCCCGGACTTCAGGACCTGGCTTCGCCGTTATGTCACCGAGGAGATGTAGCACGTGAGCAACGCCCCGATCTGGTCGGTGGACGACCATCTGGCCGACATCCTCGCCGCGGTCCGCCCACTCGAACCGATCGAGCTGCAACTGCCGGACGCCCAGGGCTGCGTCCTCGTCGAGGACGTCACGGTCGAGGTCTCGCTGCCGCCCTTCGACAACAGCTCGATGGACGGGTACGCGATCCGTACGGTCGACGTCGAGGGCGCGAGCGAGGAGTACCCCGCCGTCCTCACGGTCATCGGGGATGTGGCGGCCGGAATGGCCCAACTGCCCACGGTGGGGCCCGGCCAGGCCGCCCGCATCATGACCGGTGCCCCACTGCCGCCCGGCGCCCAGGCCGTCGTACCGGTGGAGTGGACCGACGGCGGTACGGGCCGGGGGACAGCCACCACCATGCGGGCCGCGAGCGGCGCACCCGAGGGCGCGAGCGGCGAAGTCCGGGTCTACCGCCCGGCCGGTCCCGGCGCACACGTCCGCGAGCGCGGCAGCGACGTCCGCTCCGGCGAACTCGCGCTCGAAGCGGGCACCCTGCTCGGCCCGCCGCAGATCGGGCTGCTCGCCGCGATCGGCCGGGGCTCGGTGCGGGTCCGCCCGCGCCCGCGCGTCGTCGTCATGTCGACCGGCAGCGAGCTGACGCAGCCCGGCGAGGTGCTCGCCGAGGGCCAGATCTACGACTCCAACAGCTTCGCCCTGGCCGCGGCGGCCCAGGACGCGGGCGCCATCGCGTACCGCGTCGGAGCGGTCACCGACGACGCCCACGAGCTGCGCGCCACCATCGAGGACCAGCTGATCAGGGCCGACCTGCTGGTCACCACGGGCGGTGTCAGCGTCGGCGCCTACGACGTGGTCAAGGAGGCCCTGTCGTCCGTCGGTGACCAGGACGAGCACGGCAGCGGCATCGACTTCCGCAAGCTGGCGATGCAGCCGGGCAAGCCGCAGGGCTTCGGCTCGATCGGCCCCGACCACACCCCGCTGCTCGCGCTCCCGGGCAACCCGGTCTCCAGCTATGTCTCGTTCGAGTTGTTCGTGCGCCCCGCGATCCGTGCCCTGATGGGCGTCAAGGACGTCAGCCGCCGGACGGTCCGCGCCACCCTGGAGGCCCGTGGTCCGGTCGGCTCGCCCGCCGGGCGGCGCCAGTTCCTGCGCGGCAGATACGACGCGGAGAAGGGCACCGTCACCACCGTCGGAGGCTCGGGTTCGCATCTGATCGCGGCCCTTGCCCACGCCGACTGCCTGATCGTGATCCCCGAGAAGACCGAGCTGGCCGAGCCGGGCACGGAGCTCGACGTGGTCCTCCTGGGCTGAGGAGCACGCCGTGGCGGTACCGTGTCTGACCACACAGGCCGGACCGGGAGCACCACAGCCATGAGTACGCAGCAAGGGCTCACGCACATCGACGAGGCGGGCGCGGCCCGCATGGTCGACGTCTCGGAGAAGGACGTCACCGCGCGCACCGCACGCGCCGCCGGACGGGTCCTCGTCTCGCCGCGCGTCGTGGAACTGCTCAGGGGCGAGGGCGTCCCCAAGGGTGACGCCCTCGCCACCGCGCGGATCGCGGGGATCATGGGGGCCAAGCGCACCCCCGACCTGATTCCGCTCTGCCACCCGCTGGCGGTCTCCGGGGTGAAGCTCGACCTGACCGTCGCCGACGACGCGGTGGAGATCCTCGCCACCGTGAAAACCACGGACCGCACCGGCGTCGAGATGGAGGCGCTGACCGCCGTCACGGTCGCGGCGCTCACCGTGATCGACATGGTGAAGGCGGTCGACAAGGGGGCGGTCATCACCGACGTACGGGTCGAGGAGAAGACCGGCGGCAAGTCGGGCACGTACCGCCGCCCCGCGCCGGAGGGGACCGGAGCATGACGGCGCACTCCACTCCGCCCGCGCCCCGGGCGTACACCGCGCTCGTGGTGACGGCGTCGAACCGCGCATCCGCCGGGGTGTACGAGGACCGGGGCGGCCCGCTCATCGCCGAGGCGCTCACCGGACTCGGTTTCACGGTCGCGGGACCACGTGTCGTCCCGGACGGCGACCCGGTCGAGCAGGCGTTGCGCGAAGGGGTCGCCGCGGCGTACGACGTCATCGTCACCACCGGCGGTACGGGCATCTCGCCCACCGACCGCACCCCCGACGCGACCCTGCGCGTCCTCGACCGCGAGATTCCGGGCATCCCGGAGGCGATCCGCGCCGAGGGCCTGGCCAAGGTCCCGACCGCCGCACTCTCCCGGGGCGTCGCCGGACTGGCCGGCACGACCCTCGTCGTGAACCTCCCCGGCTCCACCGGCGGGGTCCGCGACGGACTCGCCGTACTGGGACGGCTGCTGGTGCACGCCGTGGACCAGATCCGGGGCGGCGACCACCCCAGACCCGCCGGGAGCATGAGCTGAACCTCTCACCGTGGCCCGTGGAACTGGCAGAAGGCCCAGTCGCCCTGCGCCCGATAAGACTGCGGGACCAGAAGGTCTGGCGCGAGGTGAACCGGCGCAACCGCGACTGGCTGCGCCCCTGGGAAGCGACCGTTCCGCCGCCCGCACCCGGCGGCCCGGTCGCGCAGCGCCCCACGTACCGGCAGATGGTCCGCCATCTGCGCGCGGAGGCGCACGGCGGACGGATGCTGCCCTTCGTGATCGAGTACCAGGGGCGGCTGGTCGGGCAGTTGACCGTCGCCGGTATCACCTGGGGCTCGATGTGTTCGGGCCATGTCGGTTACTGGGTCGACCGGGAGGTCGCCGGGCGGGGCGTCATGCCGACCGCGGTGGCGCTCACCGTCGACCACTGTTTCCGTACCGTCGGTATGCACCGTATCGAGGTCTGCATTCGCCCCGAGAACGAGCCGAGCCGACGGGTCGTGGAGAAACTCGGATTCCGCGAGGAGGGGCTGCGACCGCGCTATCTGCACATCGACGGGGCCTGGCGCGACCATCTGGTCTTCGCGCTCACCGCGGACGAAGTCCCCGACGGACTGCTCAACAGGTGGCGCCGGGCGCGTCCCGGGACGACACCGAAGCTGCCGTGAGGGTTCCCCGCCCCAGGTGCCGTGGCCGGAGGAAGACCCCGTAAATAAAATAAGTGTTCGAAATTGACGGCCAATCGGTCCTGACTCGGGCGTGAACACGCCCACATTCGGAGACTGTTGATCCGAACAATCACAAAAAAAGTTCGAGATATCAGCCGGATCGTGCGACACACCGGGCCAATTGGCAGATGGCCCCATGCGGACCCCTCTACGGTGTGAGGGTGAGCAGTAGTGGCCTCATCTACGCAGTCATCGTCGGGGCCTGGGCCGCCTACTTGGTGCCGATGTGGCTCCGCAGGCAGGACGAGCTGAACGAGGCCCGTCCCACGGAACGCTTCAGCACCGCCATCCGGCTGCTGTCCGGACGGGCGGGAATGGAGCGCCGGTACGCCAGGGAGCTTCAGGAGCGGGCAGCCGGTGAGGGTCTTCCCGACGATGCGGTGCCGGACAGTGCGACGAATTCCCCGAGTTCCGTCGACGTCCGGTCCTTCGCCGTGTCTCCGGACGACCCCGAGGACCAGACGGACCCGGCGCATCCGGCAGGCCGGACGGCCCGCCCGGAGCGGTCCGGCCGCAAGGCGCGCCGCGCCGCGCCCGCGGCCGGTCCCGCGGCGGAGCGCGCCCGGCGCCTCAAGGCCCTCGCGCGCCGCAGACGCACCACTGTGCTGCTCTTCGTGGCGTTCACCGCCGGCGCGGTCGTCGCCGCGGTCGGCGGCCTGGGCTTCCTCTGGGCACCCGCCGTACCGGGTCTCCTGCTGAGCACCTACATCGTGTATCTGCGGACCCAGGAGCGCCGGCGCTTCGCCTTCACGATGGACCGGCGCCGGGCCGAGGCCGCGGCGCAGCGGCTGCGCGAGAACCGCCCCCGCCGCCCCGGCGCGGGCGCGGGCGAGCAGCACCCCGACGCCGAGGCGCGCCACCCCGAGCCCGAGCCGGCCCCGGCCGTCTCCGCGCAGGAGGCCGGCCGCCGCGCCCTGGTCGAGCAGACCGACCACGCGGAGTGGGTCGACCAGCAGCGCGAGCGCGGACGGGAACGCGGCGACAGCTGGGATCCCGTCCCGGTGCCGCTGCCGACCTATGTCACCGCACCGGTCGCGCCCCGCGCGCCGGGCAGTATCGACCTCGGGGCCCCGGACACCTGGAGTTCGGCCCGCTCGTCCAGCGTGGCCGAACCGGCCTCCGGCGAGACCCCGGACGACGGCCCCGTCCAGGACCGACAGGGCCCGGCGGCCCGCCGCTCCCGCGAGCGCGGCCGCACCCCGCTCTTCGACCAGTACGAGGACGAGGACCGGCCCCGCGCCGCCAATGAATGACCGGCCGCGCGGGGCGTCCGTGACCAGCGGGGGAGCGGATTTCCGAGCACCCCTTCCGGGGTGCTAGAGTTTCACTCGTTGCAAGGGCCTGTGGCGCAGTCTGGTAGCGCACCTCGTTCGCATCGAGGGGGTCTGGGGTTCAAATCCCCACAGGTCCACCGCAAGGACCGCCTCCGGGTTCATCCCGGAGCGGTTCATGAAATCCCGGTCAGACGGTCTTCGTCCGACCGGGATTTCGTCGTTTCCGCGAGGCTGCGGAGGGCGCATCCGGTCCGCGGGAGGGTCGTTTCGGCCGACGCCGCAGGGCCGGCGCCGCGGGTTCGGGGCCGCGGGGTGGCGGTCAGCGCCAACGGTTGTTGCTGGTGTGGTCACCGGCGAGCCAACGGGCGAGGTCGGCGTGTGCGGTGGTGCGCTGCTCGGCGTCGATCTTCTCCACGTCGGGGTGGTCGACGACGAACTCCAGGATCAACCCGTTGGGGTCCGTGATGTACAGCGAGACGCAGAACCCGTGGTCGATCACATGGGGGTTCGCGTCCGTGGAGCCGACTGCGGCGATGCGCTCGCGGATGACTTCCGGTGTCTCGGCCTCGACCTTGAAAGCTATGTGACGCAGAGGAGTTGAGTTGGTGCTGGTCCGGAACTCCTCCTGGTCCTTGGGGTCGGCGAACTGGAAGAAGGCAAGCGCGCTGCCGTCGGCCAGGCCGTAGAGGGCGGTCCTGGACGGCATCGGGCACCACATGGTGATGGGCGGCCGGGGCGGTGTGTACCTCTTCGTCTGCACGGCCTGCCCCGGGATGCCGTACGCCCACCGCTACGACTGCTGACCGTCGCGGCTGCCGGGCGGTGCGGCCATCGGCGGGGCGCGCGGACCGACAGCGCCCCGACTACCGTGTAGGCACAGCGATTCGAACATCGAGGAGCGTTCCGTGACCGCCGGCAGTGACAAGCCTCCTACTGACAACCCCGAGAGTGACAAGCCCCGGATCGACACCAGCAGGCCCCATCCGGCACGTGTCTACGACTGGCTCCTGGGCGGCAAGGACAACTACCCGGTCGATCAGCAGGTCGGCGAGAAACTGCCGGTGGAGGCGCGGGGCAACGCGGCACGGAACCGGGCCTTCATGCACCGTGCCGCGGGGTGGCTGGCGCGGAACGGGGTCAGCCAGTTCCTCGACATCGGTACCGGCATTCCGACCGCGCCCAATCTGCACCAGGTGGTCCAGGCGGTCACCCCCACCGCCCGGATCGTCTACGCGGACAACGACCCGATCGTGCTGCGCCACGCGGAGGCCCTGCTCATCAGCAGCCCCGAGGGCGCCACCGACTACATCCACGCCGATGTGCGCGAGCCGGAGCTGATCCTGGACCGCGCCCGTGAACTGCTCGACTTCGGGCGGCCTGTCGCCCTGTCGCTCATCGCGCTGCTGCACTTCCTGCCCGACGACCAGGACCCGTACGGCATCACCCGCACCCTGGTCGACGCCCTGCCGTCCGGCAGCTATCTGGTGCTCTCGCACGGCACGGCCGACCAGCACCCGGAGCTGGAGGCCGACACCAGGACGGCATACCGCGACGGTGCCATCTCGCTGCGGATGCGGACCCGGGCGGAGGTCGAGCCGTTCTTCGACGGGCTCGACCTCGTCCCGCCGGGGCTGGTGCCTGCGACCGAGTGGTACCAGGACGGGCCCGCGCCGGAGAGGGAGCGGAGCGGTTTCTACGTCGGGGTCGCCCGGAAGCGCTGAGCGGCGGGCGGGCGGTTCGTTCCGTACGGGGAGCGGGTCAGGTCCGTACGGATGGCGGGTCGGACCCGGGCGGGGCCGCGCCTCACCCGGCGGGCGGGGTGAGCGGCTTCGCGAAGCAGCGGCTGCTCTCGTACTCCCGGTAGTGGCCGAATTTGGCGCAGGGTGTGTACCCGCTCGACGTGTACAGCGCTATCGCCTCGGGCTGCCGGTCCCCGGTCTCCAGGACCATACGGATCCGGCCGGCCGCGCGGGCGCTCTCCTCCAGGGTGGCGAGGATCCGGCGGGCCAGCCCGAGGCCGCGCGCCTCGCGGACCACGTACATCCGCTTCAGCTCGGCGTCGCCCTTCGAGTACCCCTCGGCGCCCGCACCGTCCTGGTTCCGCCAGCCGCCGGTGGCCACCGGGGTGCCGTCTCCGTCGTACGCCAGGAGGTAGAGCCCGGCGGGCGGGTGGAACATCGTGGCGTCGAGCGGGGTGACGTCGCCGCCGTCCCCGTAGCGCTCGATGTATTCGAGCTGGACCTGGTCATCGAGCTTGACCGCGTCGGGGTGATCGTAACGGACCGGCCGGATATTCATGCAAGAGATGGTACATCCATGCATTGGCTCATGTCGGTAGGGTTTCCTGATGCTCACTGTGACAACCGTAAACGTGAACGGGCTGCGCGCCGCCGCCAAGAAGGGCTTCGTGGAGTGGCTGGCGCAGACCGAAGCCGATGTGATCTGCCTCCAGGAGGTACGGGCCGAGCCCGGACAGCTGCCGCAGGAGGTCCGCGAGCCGGAGGGCTGGTCCACGGTGCACGCCCCGGCGGCTGCCAAGGGGCGCGCGGGTGTCTCGCTGTACAGCCGGCGTGAGCCGGAGCGGGTGCAGATCGGATTCGGCAGCGCGGAGTTCGACGGCAGTGGGCGGTACGTGGAGATCGACCTGCCCGGAGTGACGGTCGCGAGCCTCTATCTGCCGTCCGGCGAGGTCGGCACGGAGCGGCAGGACGAGAAGCTGCGGTTCATGGCGGAGTTCCTGCCGTACCTCCAGGGGCTCCGGGAGCGGGCGGCGGCGGACGGCCGCGAGGTCGTGGTCTGCGGCGACTGGAACATCGCCCACCAGGAGGCCGACCTCAAGAACTGGAAGGGCAACAAGAAGAACTCCGGCTTCCTGCCGGAGGAGCGCGAGTGGCTGACGCGTGTCCTCGCGGCGGACGGTGCGGCCTACGCCGACGTGGTGCGGGGGCTGCATCCGGATGTGGAGGGCCCGTACTCGTGGTGGTCCTACCGTGGGCGCGCCTTCGACAATGACGCGGGGTGGCGCATCGACTACCAGATGGCGACCCCCGGTCTTGCCGCGAAGGCGGTCAAGGCGTGGGTCGAGCGGGCCGCCACGCACGGCGAGCGGTGGAGCGACCATGCGCCGGTGACGGCGGTGTACGACCTGTAGGGTGCGGCGGCCTGCGGGCCCGCCCCCGCCCCGCGGCCGTGGGCCCGCCCGGGGCGGCGGGCCCACGGTCCTGGCCGGGGGGGCCTCAGTCCTGATGGACGACGTTCGTACCCGAACCGCCCGAGAGCGTGTCCTTGCCCGGGCCGCCGTAGAGCTCGTCGTCACCGCTGTTGCCGTAGAGCGTGTCGTCCCCGCTGTTGCCGTACAGGATGTCGTCGCCCTTGCCGCCGTACAGGAAGTCGTTGCCCGCGCCGCCGTAGAGCCGGTCGTTCCCGTCGTCGCCGGAGAGGTTCTGGTCGCCCGCGCCGCCGTGGATCACATCGTCGCCCGCGCCGCCCGACACGGAATTCGCGTCGCCGTCCGCGTAGACCGTGTCGTCGTCCACACCGCCCTGTATGACGGCCCCGCCGCCCGTGGCGTGCACCGTGTCGGCGCCGTCGCCACCCAGGACCACTGCGTCGGCGCCGACCGTGAGGTCGTCGTCGCCCGCGCCGCCGAGGACGGAGTTGCCGTCGACGGCGCCGGTGTCGGTCAGCTGGTCCGCGCCGTCCCCGAGGTCCACCGAGGCGAAGTTGTAGGTCTGTCCTGTGGCGTTGTCGTAGGTGAGGACATCGTTTCCGTCACCGAGGCCGATCGTCAGGCTCGCGTACGGGTCCTGGGAGTCCACGGTGGTGACCGTGCAGCGGACCTTCGTACGGTCCGCGCCGTCCGGGTACGCGCATCCTGCCCCGGCGTCGATCGGGACGGCGTCGTCGATCACATAGGTGATGTCCGGCGAGCCGTCGGTCTTCGACACGGTGACGGCCGCCCGGTTGGTCTGCCCGGGGGCGGCTGCGTAATGGATGGTCCGCCCGGTGCTGTCCAGTCCGGCGCTCGCCGCCGGGGTGGCGGCGCCGGCCGGACCGGCGAGGAACAGGGGAGCGGCGAGTCCGGCGCCGATGGCAAGCGTCAGCGCCGAAGCGGCGCGGACCGTCCGGCGGCCGGCGGTGCGGGTGGGCTGGGTGGACCGGGTGGGTTGAGTGGGCATCGTGTGGCCTCCGTGCGCGATGGGTGGTTGCGACAACCACAAGTGACGGGTGGGCCCGCCCGATGGTTGTCCTGCCCCGAGGGCGCCGAATCTGCCGTGCGCACCCCATCTGGCCTGCGGGGACGGGGAGTTGGATCGCGGCCGTACAGCTTGCCGTCGCGCACCCGTCGGCGAGAGTTCATGCCGTACGGGAGTCCATGCCGTACGGCCCGGCGCTACCCCGCATCCCCGCCGTTCTTCTCCGCCCGTACCCGCCGGTCCAGTGACATCGACAGCTCCGCGTCCACCACGCTCTTGGCCAGCGGGCGCACCCGCTCCATCGCGCTGGTGAAGTCCTCGTCCGGCAGATGGGTGTGGACCAGGGCGGAGAACAGTTCTGTCAGGGCCTCGGTGTGCTTGCGGACTTCGTCGCCCGCCGCGAGGACCGCTGCCAGCGGGACGCCCTGGCGTACCAGCGCCGCCGACACATCCAGCAGGCGGCGGCTGATGTGGATGATGTCGTCGCCGTCCGTGGCGAGATAGCCGAGGTCGAGCGCGGACGCCAGGTTCTCCGCCGTGACCTCGCCCTCGAAGTAGTCCGCGAGCTGCTCCGGAGTGAGCCGGACCGGCTCCTCCTCCGTCCACGCCGGGGGCTCGGTGGCCGCCAGGCCGAGCAGCCGGCCCACGTCCCGGCCGCTCTCGAAGGCCGTGGCGAGATCCGCGATGCCGCTGAGGGTGTGGCCGCGCTCCAGCAGGGCCGAGATCGTACGCAGCCGGGCGAGATGGTGCTCGTCGTACCAGGCGATGCGGCCCTCGCGGCGCGGTGGCGGGATCAGCTTGCGTTCGCGGTAGAAGCGCAGGGTGCGCACGGTGATCCCGGCCGCTTCGGCCAGCTCTTCCATGCGGTACTCGCGCCCCGTTCTCTCCTCTGCCACGCCGGAAGCCTATGCCGTACCGGCGCGCACTTTCCTCGGTCTGCCCCCTACCCATGAGTACGAAGCTGCTCTACTCTCCAACAGTGCCAGTGATTACTGGCAGAGTCCGGGGTACTGCGGGAGGCGGCAGCATGGCCGAGCACGAGCACGTACGAGTGGCGGTGATCGGATCCGGATTCGGCGGCCTGGGGGCCGCCGTCCGGCTGCGCCGCGAGGGGATCACCGACTTCGTCGTCCTGGAGCGGGCCGGTTCGGTGGGCGGGACCTGGCGCGACAACAGCTATCCGGGGTGCGCCTGCGATGTGCCGTCCCACCTCTACTCGTTCTCCTTCGCCCCCAACCCCGACTGGCCGCGCACCTTCTCGGGCCAGCCGCACATCCGGGCCTATCTGGAGAACGTCGCGGACACCTTCGGGCTGCGGCCGCACATCCGCCTCGACCACGAGGTGCGGAAGATGCGCTGGGACACCGGCGAACTGCGCTGGGAGATCGAGACCGCGCGGGGAACGCTCACCGCCGACCTGGTCGTCTCCGCGACCGGGCCGCTCTCCGACCCCAAGCTGCCGGACGTCCCGGGGCTCGACTCGTTCGAGGGCAAGGTCTTCCACTCCGCGCAGTGGGACCACGGCTACGACCTGCGGGGCAAGCGCGTCGCGATGATCGGTACCGGGGCGTCCGCGATCCAGATCGTGCCCGCGATCCAGCCCGACGCCGGACGGCTCACCCTCTTCCAGCGCACCCCGCCGTGGGTGATGCCCCGCATGGACCGCGCGATAAGCGGCGCCGAGCGGTGGCTGCACGGAAAGGTGCCCTTCACCGCCGCCGCCCGCAGGCGGCTGCTGTGGAGCATACGAGAGCTCCAGGTCAGCGCCTTCACCAAGCACCCCAATGAACTCGGCCTGATCGAGTCCATAGGCAAGGCCAACATCGGCCGCTCGATCAAGGACCCGGCGCTGCGCGCCAAGCTGACGCCCTCGTACCGGATCGGCTGCAAGCGCATCCTGCTCTCCAGCACCTACTACCCGGCGCTCGCGCAGCCCAATGTGGACGTCGTGGCCTCCGGCCTCAAGGAGGTCAGGGGAAATACGCTGGTGGCGTCCGACGGAACCGAGACCGAGGCGGACGTGATCATCTTCGGCACCGGTTTCCATGTGACGGACATGCCGATCGCGGAGCGGGTGGTGGGCGCCGAGGGTGCCACGCTCGCCGAGACCTGGAAGGACGGCATGCGGTCGCTGCGCGGCGCGACGGCGGCCGGGTTCCCCAACTGGATGACGATCATCGGGCCCAACACCGGACTCGGCAACTCGTCGATGATCCTCATGATCGAGTCCCAGCTGAGCTATCTCGCCGACTATCTGCGGCAGTTGGACATGCTCGGCGGACGCGTCGCACTCGACCCCCGGCCGACGGCGGTGGACGCCTGGAACGACCACGTCCAGGAGCGGATGGAGCGGACCGTCTGGAACACCGGCGGCTGCACCAGCTGGTACCTCGACGCGAACGGCCGCAACACCACGATCTGGCCGGGCACGACAGCCGAGTTCCGCAAGGCCACCCGGGAGGTGGACCTCGCCGAGTACCGCGTCGTACGGGTGGAAACCGACCGGCCCCTGGTGCGCCAGCGGACCGGCGACCACGACCGGGTCACGGACCGCAAGCACGCCGTCGGCCAGGGCCGCGCCGCCGACCGGGAGTCGGTGTGAGCCGCGCGGGAGCGGGCGGCGTGCTGACCGTCGTCTCCGCGGACGGCGCGCGGATCCACACCGAGGTGTACGGGCCCGAGGGCGCCCCCGCCGTGGTGCTCGCGCACGGCTGGACCTGCTCGACCCGCTTCTGGGACGCCCAGATCCGCGCACTCTCGGCCGACCACCGGGTGGTGGTCTACGACCAGCGCGGACACGGGCGCTCACCCGGCACCGACCGCAGCACAGGCCCGTACACCACGGAACTCCTGGCCGACGACCTGGAGGCGGTGCTCGCCGCCACCCTCGACCCCGGTGAGCGGGCGGTACTCGCCGGTCACTCGATGGGCGGGATGACGATGATGGCCGCCGCTGGACGGCCGGGGTTCCGTGAGCACGCGGCCGCGGTGCTGCTGTGCAGTACGGGCAGCTCACGGCTGATCGCCGAGTCGACGGTGCTGCCGCTGCGGCCCGGACGGCTGCGGACCCGGCTGACCGGCGCGGTGCTCGGGGCGCGCGCCCCGCTCGGCCCGGTCACGCCCGTATCCAGGCGGATCCTCAAGTACGCCACGATGGGCCCCGGTTCGGCCCCGGACCGGGTGGCCACGTGCGCCCGCATCGTGCACACCTGCCCCCGGACGGCGCGGGTGGCGTGGTCGCATGTGCTCGCCGGGCTCGATCTGGAGTCGGGCGTAAAGGAGTTGACCGTACCCACCGCAGTGGTCGCGGGGACGGCCGACCGGCTCACGCCGGTGGTGCACGCACGGGCGCTGGCCGCCGCGCTGCCGCACTGCACCGGCCTCACCGAGCTGGTCGGCATCGGCCATATGACCCCGGTGGAGGCGCCCGAAGCGGTCACCGCGCAGCTGCGCGAACTGGCCGCCGTACACGTACCGGTGGACCTGGCCGCCGGCCGGCGAGTGGAGAAGGAGGAGGCCGTATGAGCAGGAACAGCCTGGAGGGCCAGGTCGCCGTCGTCACCGGGGCCGCCCGCGGGGTCGGTGAGCTGCTGGCCCGCAAACTCTCCGCGCGCGGGGCGAGGGTGGCGCTCGTCGGCCTGGAGCCGGACGAGCTGAAGGCGGTCTCCGGGCGGCTGCACACCGAGAGCGCGCACTGGCACGCCGATGTCACCGACCACACGGCGATGGCGGCCGTCGCCCAGGAGGTCAAGGCGCACTTCGGCAAGGTCGACATCGTCGTGGCCAACGCCGGGGTGGCGTCCGGCGGGCCCTTCGCGGACTCGGACCCCGAGGCGTGGCGGCGGGTCGTCGAGGTCAATCTGGTGGGCGGGGCGGTGACCGCGCGGGCGTTCCTGCCGGTGCTGATGGAGAGCCGCGGGTACTTCCTGCAGATCGCGTCGCTGGCCGCGATCACGCCCGCGCCGATGATGTCCGCGTACTGCGCCTCCAAGTCGGGCGTCGAGGCGTTCGCCCACTGTCTGCGGGCCGAGGTCGGCTACAAGGGCGTACGGGTCGGGGTCGGTTATCTGTCCTGGACGGACACGGACATGGTGCGCGGCGCCGACGAGGACGACGTGATGCGGGAGTTGCGGCAGCGGCTGCCGTGGCCGGCCAACCGCACCTACCCGCTCGGCCCGGCCGTCGACCGGATCGTGGCCGGGATCGAGCGCAGGTCCGCGCATGTGTACGCGCAGTGGTGGCTGCGCGGAATGCAGTCCGTACGGGGATATCTGCCCGCGCTGATCGGCACCGTCGGCCAGCGGGAGATGCGGCGCTTCGAGCCGCGGCTCGCCGGGGTCGGGCGGGGGCTCGTGGGCGCGGGCGGGGCGGCGGACGAGAAGGCGCGCACGGAGCGTTACTGATCGAAATGCGGTGAATGTTCCGCCGTGTCAGTCTGGTCGGGCCTGGAGGGCGCAGCCCTCCACCCCTCACATCTCACCAGGAGTTGAACCTCATGGGAATGAAGGACCAGTTCAGGGACAAGGCGCAGCAGCTCGCCGAGAAGGGCAAGCAGTCGATGGGCGGCGCGGAGGGTGAGCGGTCGTCGCGCCCCGACGAGCAGTCCGGGGAGCGTGGTGGCCGGGCGGGGGACCGGGCGGAGAAGCGGGTCCTGGGTGAAGCGGACCGGGTCCGGGACCAGTTCGACTCCTGAGCGAGCCGTGACAGGGCGCGTCTCTCCTTGCGGGGGGCGCGCCCTTTCGTTGCGGGTGAGGCGGGCGGTGCGGGTCGGTGTGCACGGGGGCGCTGCCCCCGGGCCCCCGGTCCTCAAACGCCGGACGGGCTTGATTTTGCCGCCCCCGCCCCCGCCCCCGCCCCCTACCGCGGCGGCAACGCAGGCCGCCTCTTGTCCGGGACGTCCGAGTAGTCCGGGGGTTCCGCCGCCGGTTTGGCCGCCAGGAGGTCGAGCGCTGTCCAGACCGCGTCGTCGAGCTGGCCATGGCGGCCCTCCGCCCAGTTCAGCGGGGTGCGCAGGGCCTCGATGTCCGGGTCCACGCCGTGGTTCTCGACCGACCAGCCGTAGGTGTCGAACCAGGCCGCGTTCATCGGCACCGTGATCACCGTGCCGTCGCCCAGCCGGTGCCGGCCGGTCATGCCGACCACACCGCCCCAGGTCCGCTGACCCACCACCGGGCCGAGACCGAGCAGCCGGAACGCCGCCGTGATCATGTCGCCGTCGGACGAGGTGGCCTCGTCGGCGAGGGCGACCACCGGGCCGCGGGGCGCGTTCGACGCGTACGAGACCGGCTGGGCGTCCCGGGTGAGGTCCCAGCCGAGGATCGTACGGGTGAGCTTCTCGACCACCAGCTCGCTGATGTGCCCGCCCGCGTTGCCCCGTACGTCCACAATCAGCGCGGGGCGCGACATTTCGAGGCGCAGATCCCGGTTGAACTGGGCCCACCCCGAACCGCCCATGTCCGGGATGTGCAGATAGCCGCACCGCCCGTCGCTCAACTCCCTGACGACAGCGCGCCGTTTGGCCACCCAGTCCTGGTAGCGCAGCGGACGCTCGTCGATCAGCGGGACCACCGCGACCCGGCGGGATCCGCCACCGCCGCCTGCCGCGCCGAACGTCAGCTCGACCGTGGTGCCGCCCGCCGCCGCGAGCAGCGGGTAGGGGCCGGTGACCGGGTCCACGGGGCGCCCGTCCACATGGGTCAGTACGGCGCCCTCGCGGATGCCCGTACCGGCCAGCGGGGAGCGCGCCCTGGAGTCCGACGAGTCGCCGGGCAGGATCCGCTTGACCAGCCAGGCGCCGTCCCGGCACACCAGATTCGCGCCCAGCAGACCCATCACCCGCTGGTAGTGCGGCGGTCCTTCGTTGCGGCGGGCCGCCGTGACATAGGCGTGCGAGGTGCCCAGCTCGCCCAGGACCTCGCGGAGCAGATCGGCGAACTCGTCGGGGGACGCGACCCGTTCGACCAGCGGGCGGTACTGGTCCAGGATCGCCGACCAGTCGATGCCGCACATCCGCGGCTCCCAGAAGTAGGCGCGGATGAGGCGCCCCGCCTCGTCGTACGCCTGGCGCCACTCCGATGGCGGGTCGACGTCGTGCAGGATGCGGCGCGGGTCGAGGAAGGCCGTGGTGTCGCCGTCGCCGGGCTCGGTGGCGGGGACCGCGCGCAGTTCGCCCAGGTCCATGACGACCAGCCGGCTGCCGTCGCCGCTGACCGCGAACCAGTCGAGGTGGTCGACCAGTTCGGCCTTGCGGGCCCTGGCGATGGCGAAGTGTTCGAGCGTGGGGCGGCCCGAGGTGTCGGCCGGGTTGACGAAGGTCTCGCCGAGCGCGCCGGAGATGGGCCAGCGCAGCCAGACGAGGCCGCCGCCGCTGACCGGGCAGAGCGAGGAGTACTTCGACGCGGGCACCGGAAAGGGGGTGACCCGGCTCTCCAGGCCCTCGATCTCGACCAGCACCCTGCTGCCGTCCGCGCTCTCGTCCCCCAGGTCGTCCACCGGGTCGAGTCCGCCCGCCGCCGGGCGGCCGTCGGGGGAGAGCGCGAAGGGCGAGGGCGTCGCGGAGGTGAGCGGCACCAGGTACGGGCGGCAGCCCAGCGGGAACGACAGGTCGCCGGTGTGGACGTCGTACACCGGGTCGAAACCGCGCCAGGAGAGGAACGCCAGATAGCGGCCGTCGGTGGTGAAGACCGGATTCTCGTCCTCGAAGCGGCCGTTGGTGACGTCGACCACGGTCGGGGCCATCGGGCCGGCGATCTTGGCCATCTTGATCTGGCGCAGCGAGCGGCCGATACCGGGGTGCGACCAGGTCAGCCACATCCCGTCCGGCGAGAAGGCCAGATCACGCACCGGGCCGTTGAGCGAACGGATCAGCTCGGTGACCTCGCCGCCGCCCGCGGTGGCGGCGGTGTCGCCTTCCGGGTCGCCTTCCGGGCCACCTCCTGCTGAGTCGCCGTCCGATGCTGAGTCGCCCTCCGAGTCGCTTTCCGGGGCTGCTGCCGGTCCGGCTTCCGGTGCGCCGCCCGGCGACTCGTCCGCTGCGCCCTCCGGTGCCCCGCCCTCCGGCCCCCCGGCCCCCGGCGCCTTGCCCTTGCCCAACGCCCCGCCCGACAACGCCTCGTTGTCGTCCTCGTCCACCGTGAGCAGCAGGAGCCGCCCGTCGTGCGAGGCGATGGCCAGGCGCTCCCCCTTGGGGTCCGAGACCATCTCCTGGACCCGGCCCAGCGCCCCGGCGGCCAGCCGCCGGGGCGGCCGGCTGCCGCTGGCGCGTGGCATGTACGCGATCTCGACCGCGTCCTCGCCCTCCGCGTCCGTGACGTACGCGATCCGTCCCGCGCTGCCGAGCATCTCGGGGAGGCGGACCCGTACCCCCGGGGTGTCCGTGATGGTGCGGGCCGGGCCGTCGCGGTGGGTGAGCCAGTACAGGCTGCCGCGGACCACGACCGCGCTCGCCCGGCCCGTCTGGTCCACGGACAGCCCGTCGACGTTGGCGGACGCCGGGACCTGGTAGGCGCGCCGGCCGGTGCGCGGGCTGCCGATGCGGATGTCCAGCCTGCGCGGGACCGCGCCGGGCGACAGGTCGTCGGCGAGCCAGATGTCACCCGCGCACTGGTAGACCACCCGGTGGCCGTCGGTGGACGCGTTCCTCGCGTACCAGGCGGCGTGGTCGGTGTGGCGGCGCAGATCCGTGCCGTCCGGCAGACAGGAGTACAGGTTGCCGACGCCCTCGTGGTCGGAGAGGAAGGCGACCCGGCCGTCGACCAGCATCGGGCAGGCCAGATGCCCGTCGATCCCGGCGAGCAACCGTTGGCCGTGCAGCCAGAGGCGGCCGGTGGCGCCGCCGCGGTAGCGCTTCCAGGCCGCCGGTTCGTGCGGCGGCTTCCCGGTGAGCAGCAGGGTGCGGCGCTCGCCGTCCACGTCGCCGACCGCGATGTCGTGCACCGGGCCCCAGGGCAGTTTGGCGCCCGGCGAACCGTCGGTGGCCACCGTGTAGGCCCAGCTGAAGTGTGAGAACGGCTGGTTCTGCGAGGCCACGGCCAGGATGTCGCCCTCCGGGGTCCAGCCGCGTACCCGGGTGTCGAGCGAGCCCCAGTACGTCAGCCGCCGGGACGGGCCGCCCTGCACGGGGGCCAGATGGATCTCCGGATCCAGACTGCGCCAGGACGTGTACGCGAGGTGCCCGCCGTCGGGCGAGAACCTCGGCTGGCCCACCCGGGTCCGGTCGGCGGTGATCCGCCAGGCCCGCTCCGGACGGCCCGCCCCGCCGTCCAGGGGCGCGACCCAGAGGTCGTCCTCGGTCACGAAGCACAGCAGGTCGCCATGGAGGTTCGGGAAGCGGAGGTACGCGGTATCTCCCGCAGCGGCTTGGCTCACCCCCCAATGCTTTCCGCGCCACGGGGGCCCGGCAACTCGTGGACGGACCCTCGCTGGTCAGGCGGCTCTTATGCCGGTCCGACAACCGTGATCGAGTCCACAAGCGAAACGTTGTCGTTTCGCTCCAGGGCGGCGTACCGTTCGTGGTGTACGAATCCGTTTCGCTCGGAGGACGGGAAGGCCGGGGATGGCGAGCAGACTGACGCCGGAGCGCGAGGGTGAGCTGTACGCGGCCACACTCGATCTGCTGCGTGAGGTCGGCTACGAAGCCCTGACCATGGACGCCGTCGCCGCCCGTACGCGATCGAGCAAGGCCACCCTCTACCGCCAGTGGGGGAGCAAGCCGGAGCTGGTCGCCAGGGCACTGCGGCACAACAAGCCCGTCCGTATCGAAGAGGTCGACACCGGTTCGCTCCGCGGAGACTTCCAGTCCATGGTGGCGCGCGGGGACGACTGCGAGATGGAGAAGAACTCCGCCCTGATGCGGGGTCTGATGCACGCCGTGCATGAGAACCCGGATCTCTTCCAGGCACTGCGCGAGCTGCTGATCGAACCCGAGGTGACCGGGCTCAAACAGATGCTGCAGCGCGCGGTGGAGCGCGGCGAGGTCGGTGCGGACAACCCCGCGCTGGGATTCGTCCCGCACATGATGGTCGGCGCCTTCGTCGCCCGTCAGCTCCTTGAGGAGCAGCCTGCCGACCAGGCGTTCCTCTCCCGTTATCTGGACGCCGTGGTACTCCCCGCTCTCGGCGCCCAGCCACCGGTCAGCGCGTGACCGACCACTGATCGCGCCGGCCCTACCACCGGTCACCCGGTGACCCTGAGCCATCGCCTGACACACCTGAACACCTCTCCACCTGACACGCCGCTCTCGTCGTCGGGCTGGTTCATCACGCCCATTTCCACCCGACCTGACCGGGAGACGCCCTCGTGGCCACGTACCTCTACAAGCTCGGACGGTTCGCCTTCCGGCGCCGCCGCTATGTCGCCCTGGTGTGGGTGGCGCTGCTGGCGCTCGCCGGCTTCGGCGCCTCATCCGCCGCCACCGCGCCCGCAAGCTCCTTCTCGATCCCCGGCACGGAGGCCCAAAAGGCCTTCGACCTGCTGGGGCAGCGGTTCCCAGGGCAGAACGCCGAAGGCGCCACCGCCCGGGTCGTCTTCAAGGCCCCGTCCGGCGAGAAGATGACATCGGCGTCGAACAAGGCCGAGGTCAAGAAGGTCGAGGGGGAGCTGACCTCCGGCTCGTCCCAGATCTCGTCGGTGACCGACCCGTACCAGGCGAAGGCCGTCTCCAAGGACGGCAGCACGGTCTATGTCCAGGTCTCCTACAAGGTCGGTTCCATGGAGCTGACCGACAAGACCAAGGACTCGCTCCAGAACACCGCGGACAAGGCACAGCACAGCGGATACACGGTGGAGATCGGCGGTGACGCGCTCCAGGCCATGCCGGAGACCGGCTCCGGCGAGGTCATCGGTGTGGTGCTCGCCGCGATCGTGCTCGTCGTGACGTTCGGCTCGCTGATCGCTGCGGGGCTTCCCCTGCTGACCGCGCTCATCGGTGTCGGCATCGGCGTCTCGACGATCACGGCCCTGGCCAACGTACTGGACCTGGGCAACACCACATCGACCCTGGCGATGATGATCGGCCTCGCCGTCGGCATCGACTACGCGCTCTTCATCGTCTCCCGCTACCGGGCGGAACTCGCCGAGGGCAGGGAACCCCAGGAGGCCGCGGGCCGGGCGGTCGGCACGGCCGGATCGGCGGTGGTCTTCGCCGGGCTCACCGTGGTCATCGCCCTGGTCGGCCTGGCCGTCGTGAACATCCCGATGCTCTCCAAGATGGGCTTCGCCGCGGCCGGTACGGTCGTGATCGCGGTCCTCATCGCGCTGACCCTCATCCCCGCGCTGCTCGGCTTCGCCGGAAAGCGCGTGGTGGGACGCAAGGCCCGCAAGAACCCGCCGGTGCCGGGCGCCGAGGCCAAGGCCAACGGCGGCACCCGCTGGGCGCGCGTCGTGCTGCGCCGCCCCGTCCTGGTGCTGCTCGTCGGGGTGATCGGTCTGGGCGCCATCGCGATCCCGGCGGCCTCCCTGGAGATGGGCCTGCCGGACGACGGGGCGCAGCCCACCAACACCACCCAGCGCCGGGCGTACGACCTGCTGTCCGAGGGCTTCGGCCCCGGCTTCAACGGCCCGCTGACCGCGGTCACGGACATCAAGGGCATCAGCGGCGGCACGGCGGCGGTCGCCGAGGTACGGCAGAAGATCTCCGGCCTCGACGGGGTGGTCTCGGTGCTGCCCGCTGCCTACAACAAGGCGCACGACACCGCGACGATCACCGTCATCCCCAAGGACCGCCCCTCGTCGGTCAAGACCGAGGACCTGGTCCACTCCATCCGTGACGCGGGTGCGCAGGTCAAGTCCGAGACCGGTGCCACGGTGCTGGTGACCGGCGCGACCGCGATGAACATCGACTTCTCGCAGAAGATGAACGACGCGCTGGTCCCGTATCTGGCGCTCGTCGTCGGGCTCGCGTTCCTGCTCCTGATGGTGGTCTTCCGCTCGGTGCTGGTCCCGCTGAAGGCGGCCCTCGGCTTCCTGCTCTCGGTGGTCGCCGCCCTGGGCGCGGTCGTCGCGGTCTTCCAGTGGGGCTGGCTCGGCTCGCTCTTCGGGGTCCAGCAGACCGGCCCGATCATGTCGATGATGCCGATCTTCATGGTGGGGGTGGTCTTCGGCCTGGCCATGGACTACGAGGTCTTCCTGGTCACCCGGATGCGGGAGGCGTACGTCCACGGGGAGACCCCGGGCCAGGCCGTCGTCACCGGATTCAAGCACGGTGCGCGGGTGGTGACAGCCGCGGCCGTCATCATGATCGCGGTCTTCTCCGGCTTCATCGGGGCCAGCGACTCGATGATCAAGATGATCGGTTTCGGCCTCGCCATCGCGGTCTTCTTCGACGCCTTCGTCGTACGGATGGCCATCGTGCCGGCCGTCCTCGCGCTGCTCGGCAAGCGGGCCTGGTGGCTGCCGCGCTGGCTGGACCGGGCGCTGCCGAACGTGGACGTCGAGGGCGAGGGCCTCAACAAGCACATCGAGGACCGGACGCAGCGGGAGCTGATCGACGCCTGAGCGGGCTCAGCCCCGCAGCGGCCCTCCATGCCCCACGGCATGGGGGGCCGGCTGCTGTTCCTGGAGCGCTTCCTCGCGGAGGGTTTCCTCGCGGAGCGCCTCCCTGAGGGCGGCCTTGCCGACGCGCGCGGCCTCCTGGGCGTCCGTCGCCGCCTGGGTGGCGCGCAGGAAGCGGATCAGCGGCGCGTTGTCGAACTGCACCACCGCCACCCCGTCCGCCGAGTGGAACTCCAGTACCACCTGGGCCCGCCCGCAGGGCCAGATCCCGATGTCGCCGGAGCGTCCGGGCGTCCGCAGCCCCGCTTCGAGCAGTTCCCTGGCGAAGACCCACTCCCGGCCGCCGGGGAAGCGGAAGCGCACGTCGCCCGGATCGTCATCGGGGTCGTAGCGGAGCGCGACGTGGATCACCGTCCACTGGCCGGGAACGTCCGTCACGACATGGCCCCGTACGGGCACCTCGACTGCGGGGGACATGAGCGCTCCCTTGATACGGCTGATTCGGCTGGGCCGCCTGGTCCGGCTGGTCCGCTCGGTCTCTTCGGCCTGCTCGGTCCGCCTGGTCCGCCTGGTCCGCCTGGTCCGACGGCACGCAGCCATGCCTTTTGGTCCTGTTTGTATTCCAATGTCCCATATTTCGAGTGAGGTGCCACCCCACCCCCCGGCGTCCCCCACAGGGCCGCACCGCACCATGGACGGGGACCCTGTACGTCGGCCGGGCGTACAGCTAGACGTGGGAGCGCGACGTGGTGGACGTCCAGGGCACAGTGGCCGACGGATACGAGGCGGTCCGGGACGCCTTCGTACGGAACTTCACACACCGCGCGGAGCGGGGCGCCGCCGTCACCGTCTACCGCGACGGACACAAGGTCGTCGACCTCTGGGCCGGTACGAAGGACGTCGACGGCGCCGAACCCTGGGCCCTGGACACCGCCCAGGTCGTCAGGTCCGCGACCAAGGGGGTGGCCGCCGCCGTCCCGCTGCTCCTGCACCAGCGCGGCCAGCTGGACCTCGATGCCCCGGTCTCCACGTACTGGCCGGAGTTCAAGGCGGGCGGCAAGGAGCGGGCCCTCGTCCGGCACTTCCTGGCCCACCGCACCGGCGTCCCCCTCATCGACCGCCCCCTCACCCCGGCCGAGGCCATCGACGGGGTTTCGGGCCCGCACGCAGTCGCCGCCCAGCCGGCCGTCTGGGAGCCCGGCACCGAGCACGGGTACCACGCGCAGACCTACAGCTGGCTGCTGAGCGAACTCGTCCGGCGCGTCACCGGCCGCACCATCGGGCGGTGGATCGCCGAGGAGATCGCCCGCCCCCTGGACATCGACTTCTGGGTCGGCCTGCCCGCCGAGGAGGCGCACCGGGTCGGGCGCATCGGCACCGTCGCCGCGCCGCCGGTCGGCAGCGGCCTCAAGCTCAAGCCGAAGCGGTCGGTCAGCGACGCCTACCAGGACCCCTCCTCGCTGACGAGCCGCGCCTTCGGCGCCGTCGAGCCGTTCCCCGACGAGAACGACGCGGCCTACCGCGCCGCCGAACTCCCCGGCTCCGGCGGCATCTCCACCGCCCGCGCCCTGGCCCGCGTCTACGCCGCGATGATCGGCCGCGTCGACAACGGGCCCCGCCTCTTCGCCCCCGCCACCCTTGCCCTGGCCCGCAGCGAGGAGTCGTCGGGCCCCGACCGGGTGCTGGTCGTCAACACCCGTTTCGGCCTCGGCTTCATGCTGCACGGACCCTCGGCCCCGCTGCTCGGTCCCGGCTCGTTCGGCCACCCCGGCCGCGGCGGCTCACTCGGCTTCGCGGACCCGGAGGCCGGGGTGGCGCTGGGCTATGTGACCAACGCGCTCCAGAAGGGCGTCACCGCGGATCCGCGCGCCCAGGCCCTGGTCAGGGCGGTGCGTTCGGCGACATGATCGCCGTATGGACAACACGAGGCGGTTCGAGGGTCATGCGGTCCTGATCACCGGAGCGGGACGGGGGATCGGCGCGGCCACCGCCCGCCGGTTCACCGACGAGGGCGCGCGCGTCCTGGTCACCGACCTGGACGGTGGCCGTGCGGCGCAGACGGCGGCGGCGCTGCCGGGCGCGCTGCCGTTCACCTGCGACGTCACCGAACGCTCCGCCGTCGAGGCGGCCGTGGCGTACGCGGTGGCCCAGTTCGGCGGTCTCGACGTCCTGGTGAACAACGCGTACGCCTGCTCGCCGGACGCCCCGCTCCTGGAGGACGAGGACGACGAGTCCTGGCACCGCGACCTCGACGCCACCCTGAGCGGCGCCTTCCGCGCCTCGCGCGCCGCCATGCCGCATCTCGCGGCGGCGGGCGGCCGGGGCGCGATCGTCAGCGTCGGATCGGTCAACGGCGTCCAGGACTTCGGCAACCACGCCTACAGCGCGGCCAAGGCGGGCCTGGCCGGGCTGACCCGCACCCTGGCGGGCCATGCGGCGCCGCGCGGGGTCCGGGTCAATCTGGTGACCCCGGGCACGATCCACACGGACGTCTGGGCGGCGCACGGCGCCGAGGAGTCCCTCGAAGAGGCCGCGAGGCACTACCCGTTGGGCCGGGTGGGCGTCCCGGACGACATCGCTGCGGCCATCGCGTTCCTCGCCTCGCGCGACGCGGCCTGGATCACCGGGGTGACCCTGCCGGTCGACGGCGGACTGCTGAGCAGCAATCTGGGGCTGCGCGAAGCGCTGCGCTGAGGCGGGGCGGGGCGGGGCGGCGACCGGGTCCGGGGGCCGGGGCTGAGGGGCTGGGCTCAGTGCACCGGGAAGCCGAAGGAGTGGCCTTGCTCCTTGAGGCGGGGGAGGATGCGGCGCAGGGCCGCGAGGGTCTGACTGCGGTCGCCGCCCGCGTCGTGGAAGAGCAGCGTCGGCCCGTTGGGGAGTTCCTTCTCGACGGTGGCGACGATGGTGTCCGTACCCGGACGCTCGAAGTCCTTGCTGTCCACGTTCCAGCCGAGCGGGCGCATGCCCCGGGAGGCGGCCAGCTTGCGGCTGTAGGGGGTGAATGCCCCGCCCGGCGCCCGGTAGTACATCGGGCGTACGCCGCCGGACGCCTTGGTGATCATGCGTTCGGCGTCCAGGATCTGCTGCGACTGGTAGGACTCGGACCTCTTGTCCATGCCGGTGTTGTGCGACACCGTGTGGTCGCACAGCCGGTGCCCGGCCGCGACCACCTTCTTCACCAGCTCCGGGTGGGCCTGCGCCTGCGGTCCTATCATGCAGAACGTGGCCTTCACCCCGTACTCCCGCAGCAGGTCGAGGACTTGAGGGGTCCACACCGGGTCGGGGCCGTCGTCGATGGTGATGTTGACGCCGTGCGTCCCCTTGTCCGACGCGTGCACGATGCTCGTCGCGACCGTCCTGGTACCGCTGCCCGGGGTTGCCGACGCGGTGGCCTTCGGGGCGGAGTGGTCGGCCGTACCGGCCTGCGCGGTCCATATCGAGGCACCGGCGGCGAGCATCGTCACCCCGAGCCCCGCCCCGATCACCTTGCCGTACCAGCCACGCCCGCCGCCGTGCCGTGCCATGTCCCGCCCCTTGTCTCAACAGCCCTCGCCGATCCCGGTCACGCTGTGACCACTTGGCAGGACGATGCGGACGGGCCGGTGGATGCGTCTGTTACGGAGAACGGACAATTCCGGGGGATTGTGCGGACAACTCCCCACGAAATAAAGGACAAATCGTCTTTAACGGGGCATGGAGGGGGCGAGCCGCTCACCGGTGGTGCTGCGCCGCCCGGAACTCACGGCACCAGGTGCGGTTGCGGCCCGGCAGACCGCCCGGCTCGGATGTGCAGACGTACGGGCAGAACATGCTGTTGATGACCCAGGGCGTGCTGTCCGGGCCGAAGTCCTTCGACATCGCGGCGTCCTGGGTGAGGCCGTACGCGGCCACGGCGAGCTTCCCGGTGTCGCGGAACCGTGCCATCTGGTCGGACAGGAAGTTCTTGTTGGCCGCGAACCACGGGTTGGAGAGCAGGAAGTCGTTCCACTCCTGTTCGCCGAAGGGGCGCCGGGTGGCGTCCCTGATGACCTGCCACACCGGGGCCCCCTTGGCGATGCCGCGGCGGTGCGCGAAGGCGGGGTTCGCCGGGTCGTCCAGGTGCGACTTCCAGAGCTGCACCAGCGAGAACTCGGTGGCCAGGAACTTCTGGTCGTCGCGCAGGAACGGCAGTACGTAGTCGATGTACTTCTGTGCCGCCGCCGGATTGGGCACATGCGGGTGGATGTCCACACCGGCGATGGACGCGGTGTGCGCGGTGAAGGTCATCCAGCGCCGGGTCTGCGCGGTCTGCCCGCCGGGCTTGTCGAGGGCGTTGAGCGCACCCATATAGATCTTCGTCCGGCAGTCCGTTCCGAAGTGCGTCTGCCGGTACGCGGCGGTGTGCTGGGCGAGTGTCTCGTAGAAGGTGTTGATACGAGGGGTGCGGGAGTCCGCCTTGCGCGTCTCGAAGAACGGCTCGTTGCCCACGGTCAGGATGTCGACCTTGCCCATGAACGCTGCCAGCACCTTGTCCAGCCGGGCCAGGGCGGTCTGCATCGCCGGGCTGCCGGGGACCGGTATCGGAGCGTCGTGGTACTGGAACTTCATGGTCAGCACGGTGCCGTAGCCCTGGGCTGCCGCCTTGAGCAGCTTGGCGGGCCCGGTCTGGTCCGCCGGGCTGCCCCGGTCGGCCTCGGACATCACATAGAAGCCGCGCACCCAGGTACCGGACACGGCCTTCAGCTCAGCGAAGTCGATCTTCTCCAGGGCCTGGTTGACGTTGGCGGCGAGCACCCCCGAGGCGGGCGGCGCGGTCACCTTGCCCGGCGCTGAGGCGCTCGCGGAGGGCTCGGGCTTCGCGGTGGGGGAGTGGGCGGGGCTCGCGCCGCCGTCGTGGTCCCGGCCGCAGCCCTCCACGCCGAGCGCCGCCAGCGCGGCGCCCCCGGACAGGGTGAGCAGCCGTCGGCGGGAGTGGCCCCCGTACGGTCGTCGCCCGCCGGTTCCGGTGTCGCTCGCTGCCATACGCCTGTCGCCTCCTGGACTGTTCGCGTGTGCGTCCGCGGCCTCATCGGCTCTGCTGGAAGAGGCCGTTGCACTTCAGGACGGAACAACACCTCCCACAGGTTCGCCGCAGAAGCAAAATCGCGAACGGAGCGGGTGCTCACGGTCCGGAACGCGTCATGCGGAACACGGAGCGCCCCGCCCCGGGGGGACGGGGCGGGGCGCGTTCAGGGTGCGGTCCTCCCGGCACCGCGCGTCACACGCGCAGCCCGGGACGGACCTCAGGGGTGGTAGATCTCCTCCATGGCGGTGATCTGGTGCCGGCCGTTGAGGCGGTAGGAGAAGTACGGGGTGTTGGCGAGCTTGTGCGTCACCAGCCACTGCGGGGTGACCTTGTGGGCCGTGGTGTCGCGGAGGACCTTGACGGAGGCGCCCGGGGCGAAGGAGTACGACCTGGCCGCTCCCGTTGCGGTGTAGTCGACGTCCTCGTCGTTCCTGGTGTTCACCCGGCACTTCTGCGGGGTGACACGCACCACGGTCTTGCCCTTGACGTTCTTCGCGGAGTTCAGCTTGAGGAAGTGCTGGTATCCGGCCGGCGGGTGGCACGGCTTCCAGCTGACGCCCGCGCTCGCGGACGCGGCCTGGGTGCTCGCGGCCGTCCGCGGACTGGCGGCGCCCGATGTCCCGCTCGCGGTGGCGACGAGCGCGGCGGCGGAGGCGAGGGCGAGGGCGGCGGATACGTAACGGTGGTTCATGGACATCCTCTGGGACGAAGATTTGCTGACACTCCGGTAGAGAGCGGACCCTGGAGAAGCGTTTCAACCGGCCGCGGGCTGTGACCGTACGGTGACAACTGCCGTACGACGGAGACGGTTCGGCCTGCCGGGGGTGGGCCGGGCCGTGCGGCTCAGATGCCGATCGGGCTGACGAAGGTGCCGGGGTGAGTGGCGCCGGACTGGTCCAGGATGGCGCCGCCGTACGGCCAGTCGAGGGTGACGTGTGTCGTCTCGTTGGGCGGGGTGATCAGGACCTTGCTCGGGACGAAGGGCTTGGTGTCCTTGGAGTCGGCGGGGATGGCCAGGAGCGTGATGCTGACCGAGGCCGTGCTCTCACCGGGGCGCAGGGTCATGGTGCTCGGGGTGTCCGACGAACGGCGCAGGTCCCAAGCCTCGCCGGTCTTGCTGACCAGCCGGACGCCCGGGAAGCCGTGCAGGGTGCAGGTGCGGTCGCCGCGGTTCGTGAGCTTGACCGAGGCGATCTGCTGGTCCGTGGAGTCCTTCATGTCCGGGGCGCCACCGTGCGGGCCGCCCCAGTCGTAGCCCAGGTCGGTGGTGTGGCAGCGGCTGCTGGTCGCGGCGGACGAGGCGTTGACGGCGTCGGTACGCGAACCCTGCTGCGCGGTCGTCTTCACCTTGGTCCCGGCGGGGATCTCGGCCTTGCCCTGCGAGCCGCCCCGGGCGGTGTCCCCCGTACCGCTGTCGCTGCCCTTGGTGCTGCCCTGCGAGCCGTTCTGCGAGTCGTTCTGCGTACTCGACGAAGAGCCGTCCGACGTACCGGAGTTGGCGCCCGCTGCCTTCGACGAGGTCGAGCCGGAGGACGAGTCGCATGCGGTGGCACCCGCGCCCACGGCGACGACGGCCAGTACGGCGGCGGCGCAGCGAACGGCCCGGTTCAGCTTGGCGGTCATGGTTCCCCTTTTCCGGCGCCGGCCCTGAGTCCGGCGCTCCCCATGTCGAATGCGTCTGTCGAAAGCGTCTGTCGAGTGCGGCAGTCGAGTGCGTCTTACGGAAAGTGAGATGGGCCGCTCTTGGGTCGAGTTCACGGATCTCTGTCCGGAAGCTGTAACAGGCGTCCGTTACATTGCGGCAGCTCGGACGGGTAGACGCGGCCCCGTCCCGGCTGCTGCCCCCGCGCACGGCCCGCCGTACACGACCGGTGCACGGTCCGCCGTACGCGAAAGGCCCCCGCTCGTCCTCCGTGGGGGTGGGGACGGGCCGGGGGCCTGCGGTGCAGCGCGGGGAGCGCGCGCTCCGCGTTCAGCGCTGGGGGCGCCTGCTGTTCAGTGGGCGAAGCCCCAGTCGAGCATCTTGGCGGCGTCGTCGAAGCGCGCCTTGTCGGTCTTGTCCCTGAGGACCACGCCGATCAGGGTGCGGTTGTCCCGCTTGGCGGCGAAGACGACGCAGTACCCGTCCTCCGGGCCGCTGCCGGTCTTGACGCCCAGGGCACCGTCGTAGCTGCCCAGCAGCTCGTTGGTGGTGTTCCAGGTGTAGTACCGGGTGTGACCGTTGGCCGCCGGGGCCTCGGTCTTGTACTGCTTCTTGTTCACGACGTCGACGAACACCGGCTGCATCATGGCGCGCTGGCCGAGCTTGGCCAGGTCGCGTGCGGTGCTGTGGTTGTTGCCGTGCGAGATGCCGTCGAAGGTGTCGAAGTGCGTGCCCTTGAGGCCCAGCTGCTGCGCCTCGGCGTTCATCTGGCTCACGAAGTCGGCGATCCGCGCGTCCGGGGTGTCGCCGGTGCCGAAGTTGTCGGCCAGGGCCATGGCGGCGTCGTCGCCGGACGGGATCAGCATGGCGTTCAGCATCTGCCGGACCGTCAGCGTGTCGCCGGTCTGGAGGTCGGCCGTGCTGCCGCCGGCCTTCTGGACGTAGTCGCGGTAGTCCTGCTTCACCGTGATCTTGTGGTCCAGCCACTCCGGGTGCTTGAGCACCACCAGAGCGGTCATGATCTTGGTGGTGCTGGCCATCGGAACGCTCTCGTCGGCCTTCGAGCCCGCCCACATCTCTCTCTCCTGGCTGCCGTCGCGGGCATCGAGGAGGAAGGCGTGGTCGGCGCTGATCTGGGGGCCGGCCTGGTCGTTCGTGGCCTGGTTGTCCGTGCCCTGTGCGGCGGCGTCCTTGACGGTGTGCTGCACCGTCCTGGTCTGCGGCTGGGCGCTCTGGTCCTGGCCGCCCGGGGCGGTGGCCTCGCTGCCCTGCTGGGCGCTGTCGTCGGCGGAGTGGGTGGCGGGGGTGGCCGCCTGGGCGAGGCCGACGGCGCTGAGCGGCAGGGCGGCCCCGACCAGGGCGACGGTCGCGAACCGGACTCCGGTGCGGTGTATCCGGTTGGGGCGGGCGTGGGAACCCATGGGCGTCCCTCCTCCCGGCGCGAGGCGCCGGTGTGCAGTTGGAAATAGGTTTATACCGAACCTACTTGCGCGATGACAGCGACTGTCAAGTTGGCTCTGTCATAGCCAGGTAACGGCGTTCGCTTCTGTGTAGATGTTGTGCGGGTGGCCGGTGGGGCCTGTGGGGCTGCTCGCCCGGGGTGCCCGGCCGACTCCCCTGGGGCATCGGAGCCCGTCAGCGTCCTGCCGTGCGGACCCGGTCGCCAACTCCGTTGCGCTGGGCCGGTTGTGTCGTCCCGTCTGCCCCGCGTACGCGCCGTTACGCGCCCCCCTGTCGGAGGTGCCGGGCTGCCGGGCGGCCGGGGTCACGCGGGCCCGGGGGCGGGTGCGTGTCCGGGTGTGGTGCCGAGGGAGGGCGTGGCGCCGGTAGCCGCCTCCTCTGCCGGTGGCGGGTTGAGCCGCGCCGACACCACATGGCAGACCACCACCGCCACGATCACCAGCGGCATGACCGTGACACCGTCGTGGCCCAGCAGCAGCGTGGCCAGCAGTACGGAGGTCATCGGCAGCCGGAGCAGCGCCACCGACATCGCGCCCATCCCCATCGCCGCCGCGGAGACGAACGGCAGCCCCGGCAGATGCGACAGTGTGACCCCGCCGGCCGCCCCGATGAACAGCGCGGGAAAGATCGGGCCGCCCCGGAAGGCCGCGAGCGACACGCAGTAGGCGAGGCTCTTGCAGGCGAGCAGCAGCACCAGGGCGCCCAGCGAGTACGAGCCGGTGCTGAGCAGGAGGTGCGGCAGCGCGCTCTGCCCGGAGAACAGCACATCGGACGCGGCCTTCCCGGACCCCTCGGCGTACGCGATGGCCAGCCCCGCCACGGCCAGGCCGACCACCGGCGTCCAGAGCACCCGGCGCCGGTTCACCTGTGGCTGCAGCCGCAGCGCCAGCCGGTGGACCGCCGAACCGAGCAGCCCGGCGGCGACCCCGATCACCAGCGCGTACCCGAACTGGGCCACGTCCGGGCGCCCCGCGTGGGGAAGGCTCGGGATGGTCAGGGTGCCGACCCCGAAACCGGCCCAGGTGCCGAGCCCGGTGAAGACCAGCGAGCCGATCCCCGCGGCCAGCAGCCCCGGTACGAGCACGATCCCGAGCATCGGGCCGGCCAGGCCGGAAGCCTCCATCAGCAGAAACGCCCCGACCAGCGGCGACCCCAGCAACGCGCTGATCGCGGCGAAGCTGCCCGAGGCCGCGACCAGGGCCTGCTGTGACGCGGTGGCTCCCGGCCGCAGCAGCCGGAATCCGTACAGGGCGAGACCGCCGCCGAGCGCGATCAGCGGGGCCTCCGGGCCGACCACCGCACCGAATGCGAGCGAGGCGACAGCCGCGAGCAGGATCCCGGGCAGCTCCGCGGCGGACGCGGTCCCCTGGGTCTTGAGTCCTTCGGCGGGCTGATGGCCGCCGTTGCCCGGCAGGTACTGGACAGCCAGCGCCGTCAGCAGCCCGCCGACCGCGAGCAGCGGCAGCGGCCACCAGACGGGCGCACTGTGCAGGCCGAGCGCGTGGGGCAGGCTGGAGAAGAGGGCCTTCTGCAGATGCTCGACCGCCTGGAGGAAGCCGTAGGCGCCGGCCGAGAGCACCACTCCGAAGAGAGCCGTCAGGACGAGGAGCATGAGGTAGCCCCTGGTCCGCAGCGGCCCGAACGGGTCCGCGCGCAGGGCTGCCTGCTGGTCGGCCTCTGGTCCGTCCGCTGGCATCAGGGTCTCTCCTCAGGCGGTCCGGGGTGGCCCGGTCCGGCCCGGTACGGGTCCGGTCCGGCGCGGTCGGCTGCCTGACGATGATGTCAGCAAGAGGGATGTATCGGTGCATAACGGAAGCTGAGTCGGCGCGAGAGACGTACGGGGGACCTGCCGGTCAGCTGGTGGTGGCGGTGGCGGAGACGGCGGTGACCTGGAAGGAGTCACCACAGACCCGGATGCCACTGGTGCCGGTACCGGTGACGGCGGCGGTGTTGTTGGGCGGGTACACCTTGATCTTGGCCGCCTTGGCGTCGCACTTCCCGTCGGTGACTCCCTCGTCGGGCGTCTTGACCTGGGCGTGCAGCACCTGACCGGGCTTGAGGGTGATGGCCTTGTTGTCACCCTCCTGCGAACGGGAGGCGGCCTTGCCGATCTGGTGGCCCTGGGCGTCCAGGAGGGAGAGGCCGGGGAAGCCCTGCACATGACAGGTCGCCTTGTTCCCGGTGAGCTGCAGGTCGTAGTAGATGGAGTTCATCTCCTGGCCCTTGGCGACGAGCCGGGCCCCGGTGAAGTCGTCCGTGGTGCAGTCGGAGCGCACCTCGCGGGCGCTGCCGCCGCTCGTCTTCGCGGACTGCTGCTTCACCCCGTCCGTGGTCTTCCCGGTGTCGCTCTTGCTGCTCTTGCTGTCGTCGCCGGACGAGGAGGCCTGCCCCTGATCCGATGAGCCGGACGCAGCCGCCGAGACGGAGTGATCGGCGCTGGTCGTCTTGGTGTCATTGCTGCCACAGGCCGCGAGCGAGAGCACTCCGGCCGCAGCGGTCGCGGCAAGCAGGAACGTACGGTTTCGGCTGTTCGTCTTCATACGCATGCGTCTTGCCTTTCATTCAGGTCTTATCCGGGTCTCTTTACGTGTGATGCGCGGACCCGCGACAAAGTTCCTGGACGGCCCCCGTGTCACCCGGTGGGCGGCACCTCGACGACGGGCCCTACCATCCGCCCATGCAGCGCATCCTCGTCGTCGGCATCACCGGGGCCGGAAAGACCACCCTGGCGCGAGCCCTCGCCGCCCGGCTCGACCTGCCGTTCCACGAGATGGACGCGCTCCAGTTCACCGGCCCGGACTGGGCGGTCGACCCCGCCATGCGCGAACGGGTCGCGGCGATCGCCACCACCCCCGCCTGGATCTTCGACTCCTTCGGCTACCCCGAAGTCCGTGACCTGCTGTGGTCCAGCGCCGACACCGTGGTCTGGCTCGACTACTCCCGAGCCGTCATCATGCCCCGCGTACTGCGCAGGTCCCTGCGCCGGACGCTGCTCCGCGAACGGATCTTCGGCGGCAATGTGGAGCCCCTGTCCTCCTGGTTCAGGAAAGACCACCCGGCGTGGTGGTCCTGGTCCCAGCACGCGGCGCGCCGCGCCGAGATAGCCCGCCGCTCGGCCGACCCCCGCTTCGCCCCGCTGCGCGTGCTCCGTTTCCGCTCACCGGGGGAGGCCGCGCAGTGGCTGCGCGACCAGCCCTCCCCGCCGCCGGTCTCGGGCTGAACCTGCTGTGTTACGGGGCGAGTTGGCCTGGGCGTCCGCGGTGACGTCCACGAGGTGAACGGCGCCTCCGGTCACACGTCCTGGCCGTGCTGGTACACGAACGATTACCTGGCCATGCTCCGTAGCGCCCCGGTCCTGAACGCGCGTCGACTGTAGGCGAGTTGGGTACGACACGGTCCGACCGGCGGTTCGATCTCGGCGACGGAGGCGCACCATGAAGAGCGCGCATACGGGGTTCGCGGCGTTCGAGACCAGAGCGGGTGAAGCTGCCCGGACCTTGCTGCACAACCAGGGGTACGACGGCGGGTGGGGCCTCACCCTGACCTCGGTTTCGTCGATCGTCAACACCAGCGAGGTCCTGCCGATTCTGCGGGCCGCCGGAATCGCCGGGCAGCCGGTTCGGCAGGGGCTCGATTTCCTCACCGGTGCCATCCCGGAGCACTCGCGGCCCCGGCCCAAGGGCGGTCGTGGTGAGTACACCCGGTTCATCGCCTTCGGCCTGGCCGGGCTGCTGTCCCACGCTCGTTTCTTCCATCACAAAGGCGTCGCGGAGGCTGTGGCCTGGTGCGTCGGCTGGCTGGAGGACCACCAGGTCGACCACGGCTGGCCCGAGGTCCTCGGACTCGACGACACCTCGCTGCACCAGACCGCCCTGGTGGTGCACCGGCTCGCCGAACTCAGAGATACCCTCCATGACTTCGGTCCCGGGCTCCGCTTACCTGGCGGGGTGAAGACCAACAGCCTGCTGGAGCGCGTCGTACCGCTGATCGGCCACGGAGTGCACGGCATGCTCTACCACCGGCGCCCCAGCGGGGCATGGGGGTGGCGCACCTACGTCGACACCGACCCGAGCCCGAGCAAGACCGCGCTGTGCCTGCTCGCGCTGTCGGCCGTCTGCACCGGAACCGGGCCGGGCGGCGAGCCCGCGTACCGGGACAGCCCGCGGGAGACCGGTGGGGTGCACGGCTCGGTGCAGAAGAAGCGGCTGTCCGAAGTGGTCGCCGAGGCCGGCCAGTGGCTGCTGCACAACCACCACCGGTGGGAGACGTTCGTCGAGAATGACAAGGACGTGCAGGGCACGGCCTGGGAACACATGGCGTACGCGTTGTGCACCCAGGCCGCCATGCGGGCCGGAGCCAGCCCACGAGACCCCCGGCTGGCCAAGGCGTGGAAGCTGATGAACAGCCTGTGGGACTCGGAGGCCGGGCTGTGGAACGAGTCAGGCGCTTCGGGCAAGCGCGCCACCATCCGGGCCGCGTACTACACGGTGTCGGCCTACGAAGAAGCGATGCAGCGTCTGGGCCGAATGAACCTCGCCGACAGCACCGCCGAGTACACGAGCGGGGCGTCGGCCGAGATGGTCATCGTTCGTGTAGCACTCGGCCTGGGCCGCACCGTCCTCGTCGGAGCACGCGACAGCGAAGGAAGCGTGGTGTGTGAGCTGTCGGAGCGCCTGTTCGACGTGGTCCAGGTCGTGCATGACGCGCCCGGGGCCGGGCTGTCGACTGAGCGGATCGCGGCGGCGCTCTATGTCGCTCCGTCCTCGGTGCCCAAATACGTTCAGCGCCTCAACCAGGCCATCTCCGCGGCCTTCGGAGGCGCCCCGGCCCGACTGCTGCTCGCCGGCACGGTGGACGGGGCCAGCGGCTATCGCCTGGCGGGACGGTAGGCCGTCGCCTACGGCGTGGCCCGCTCCTCGGCCACCGGATAGTTCAACAGAGCGAACCGTGCAAGGGAACGGACCTGGTCGAACGTCTTGAGGGTGTCGAGGTCCTCCGGGCCGAACCAGGCGGCGCCGTGCACTTCTTCGAGCTGCGCCTGCACGGCCTGCTCCCGGGTGCCCGGCTGCCGCTGGACATAGAAGAACTGCACCAGCGCCGGGGTGGCGAACCCTTCCCGCTCGATGTCGACGTAGAACGGCACGGGCTCGGGCGTGGCATTGGCATCGGCAGGGTGGATCTCCGGCTGACTGGAGGTGGCCTGCACGAGCAGACCGGTCTCCTCCTTGAACTCGCGCACCGCGGTCCCGGCGAAAGACTCGCCGGGCTCGATATGGCCGCCCGGCGGTACCCATTTGTCGAAGCGGTTGTGGTGCACGAGCAGCACCTTGCCATGCTCGACGAGGTAGCCCGAACAGATGTAGACGAAGCCGGTATCCCGGGACGTCCGGCCGTCTTGGATCAGAATCGAGCGAGGCACGTCCGCCACGATATCCCACCGCGTTGCACTCGAACTCCTGTGCATATCAGGGGACTTCGGTGCTTTCATCGCAGCGACCGATGACATGTCATCGGCAATGACACCGCGATGTCATCGGGTGCACGTCACGACGGGACGCATGGTGGTGACATCCCGGCCCGCGGCTCTCCTGGCCGCAGTCGGCGATACCTCTGTCCGTCGTGGAGAGGACTCCGATGCGCTCTCGCCCGTCCTCGTGGCGTGCCCGGTATCAACAGCGGTTCGCTGCCCCGCAGACCTGGTGGTTCAGCCTACGACCTGGTGCAATCTGGACTGCCGGTACTGCTATCTGCCGTTTCGCAAGCTGAAACACCAGATGTCGGCGGAGGTCGCCGAGGCCCTGGCGCAGGAGGTGGCCCAGTTCGACGACAGCGGCCATCCGGTCGGCGTCGTCTGGCACGGCGGGGAACCGCTCGCCGTCGGCCGGCAGAAGTTCGAGAGCCTGCTCGCGCCGTTCGAGGGCTTGCGCTGTGCGGGCCGGGTTCACCACTACCTGCAGACCAACGCGACACTTCTCACCGAGTCGTGGTGCGCACTTCTGGCCGCGCACGACGTCCGCGTCGGGGTGAGTATCGACGGACCGGCCGACTTGAACGCCGAGCGTGTCGATCTCCGGGGCAAGCCCGTTTTCGACCGGATTCTGCGCGGCATGACGAAGCTGCGCGAGCACGGCATCCCGTTCTCCGTCATCTCGGTGGTCGGCGCCCTGGGCATCACGATGCCGGAGGAACTGTTGGAGTTCCTGTCCGCCCTGGGCGGTCACTCGGTGGGTTTCAACATTGAGGAGATCGAGGGGGTCAACACCGACCGGCAGCCGCCCACCGCGGTCCAGGCCGAGGAGTTCTGGCGCCGCACCCTCACCTGGTCCCGTGAGCACCCTGACGCCCCGGTGGTCCGGGAAGTCGACCGCCTCGCCGAGTATCTCCAGCTGATCCGTTCCGGCCAGAGAGCAGAGTGGGAACGGCGCCGCCTCGATCCGATTCCCACGGTCTCCTGGAAGGGCGATGTGGTCCTGCTCTCTCCCGAACTCGCGGACACAGAGGCCCCCGAGTACGACCACTTCGTGGCCGGCAACATCCTCGAACAACCCTTGGCCGAGATCCTCCGTGAGGCCCACCGGCTCGGCTACGTACGCGACTTCCTCACCGGCCTCGACCGATGTCAGGCCGAATGCCAGTTCTTCGACTTCTGCCGGGGAGCACAGGCCGCCAACCGCTACTTCGAGAACGGCAGTCTCCGGTCCACCGAGACCAACTACTGCCGGGTCTCCCGGCAGGCCCTGGTCACAGCCCTGGCCACGCTCGCAACGAAGGAGACAGCAGCATGACCGTTCTGGACGGGCTCGCCACATCCGAAGCCCCCATCGTGCTGGAGTTGACAGCCACGCACGACGCTCCGCCCCCAGTCATCGTTGGAACGCCGTGGGACAACCGGCCCACGTGGGACAACTGGACGAAGAGTCCGGCACCCTTCGACAACCGTCCGACCTGGGACAACTGGAACAAGAAGTAGCCGCTCGGTGCTGCTGCCCTCTTCAAGGCCGACAGCACCGGCGACCGAGTCACCGCGTTGAAAGGCTGTTGATGGACACCCGCACGATCCGCCGCACGAGCGTCACCCTCTCCGCCCTGCACGAGCCGGGCCGCTACCTCTCCCACATCACCTCGCTGGAGGGTGGACGCGGGCGGCTCGCGGAGTTCCACTACGCCGACGCCGATCTGCGGGACCTCGACCTGGCCGACACTCACCTGCTCGATGGACGGATCGCCGGCCTGAAGACCCAGCGCACCCGCCTGGAGAAGCTGCGCGTCGACTCCGTGGAGTTCATCGGCTGTGAGCTGTCCTCCCTGCAGTGGACCGACAGCAAGATCTCCAGAGCCGTCTTCCGCGATTGCAAGCTCATGGGCGCCACCCTCGAAGACGTCGCGCTCGACAACGTGCTGTTCGAGAACTGCAAGCTCGACTACAGCACTCTCGCCCGCGTCCGGGCCACCGGTCCCGTGATCTTCTCCAAGTGCTCGCTGCGCGAGACCACCTTCGCCGCCGCCGACTTGGGCGCCGCCCTGATCGACGCCTGCGATCTGCGGCTGACCGAGTTCGACGGCGGGAAGTACCGCGGCCTGGACCTTCGGGGCAACACCCTCTCGCAGCTGCGCGGCCTCTCCTCGCTCAAGCAGATCCTCATCGATCAGGCCCAGACACTCCAGCTGGCCGAGGCCCTGGCCGCCGAGCTGGACGTCACCTTCGGTGAAGACCTCGACGACAAGTAGCCACACACCTGCCCCCAGGGAGGCACGGCCATGTGCCCGCGACTCGCATTCGACACGTTCGAGGACATACGCGGCCGGTGCGAAATCGCGCCGGTCCGGAGGGCCGGCAACGAGCCCTGCTACGACGAGGACGCCATCGTTCCGGACGAGAACTGGGAGACGATCACCGCCGCTGACGCCGAGGTGCATCGTGCCGATGGCTCGGTGCCGGACAGCGTTCGGATCGAACTCGTACGCCGCCCGCTGCCCGACCTCGACCCCGATGGTTTCGCGGGCCGCCTCGAAGCAGCCGCCTGCCTCGATCCCCTCAACGGCGGCTGGCCCACCGAACTCCTGGGTTGCACGGTCAGCCCCGGCAACCGGGCCACCACCACCGAAGACTCCACCAAAGGTTGCCGGATCGGCCTGCACGTCGACAACTTCGACCGGCTGCGGTACGACCGACGCCACCAGGGCCGCAGGCGACTCTGCCTCAATCTCGGTCCCGGCCCCCGATACCTCCTCATCGGCGACCACGACATCCAGCAGATCTGCCGCACGCTGTACGCTGCCCCGGACCGGCACCACCCTCACACCGACGACATCCGCCGGTACGTTGCCGCAGGACATCCGCTGCGCTGCCTGCGCATCCGCCTCGATCCGGGCGACGGGTACATCGCCCCGACCGAGCTCCTCGCTCACGACGGCTCGACCGCCGGAATCGACCGTCCCTCCGTCGCCGCGTTCTGGCTCGGCCGACCCCCGCTTCGCGCCGCTGCGCGTGCTCCGTTTCCGCTCACCGGGGGAGGCCGCGGTGTGGCTGCGCGACCAGCCCTCCCCGCCGCCGGTCTCGGGCTGAACCTGCTTTGTTACGGGGCGAGTTCCCCGCCCTTCACGGCGGTGACGAAGGCGGACCAGCCGTCGGCGGGGAAGGCGAGGGCGGGGCCGTGGGGGTTCTTGGAGTCGCGGACGGGGATGACAGTGTGCCCGTCAACCACTTCGAGGCAGTCGTTCTGTTCGACACCGCTGTAACTGGACTTGCGCCATCCGGTCAGAACCGTGGCGTCCATGACGACCTGCTCACTTCGACGCATGTGCGTATTCCTTCGCTACGGCCCTCACCAGGGCCAGTGAATCCGTGCGCGACAGTGCGTCGCTCAGGGCCAGATCGTAGACCTTCTGGCATTTGCCGACCAAGGCTGGATCATCGATCAGATGCCCGGTTTTCACTCCCTCCGAGTAGGCAATGGGCGGGGCGTCAGCGAACTCCATGAGATAGAGCAGTCCATCCATCAACGCGTGGGCTCCGATGCTGAACGGCATGACGTGCAGCCGCAGGCGTCCTGATTCGGCCAGGTCTGTGATCTTGTTGAGCTGGTCGGCCATGACCTTCGGTCCACCCACCCTCCGCCGGAGGACTGCCTCGTCCAGCAGGCACCAAAGTACGGGCCGTGACGGCCTATCGAACAGCGCAGCCCGAGCCTGACGGATGACAACGGCTTCGTCTAGTTCCTTGTCCTCATAGTTCGGTGAGCCCTGGCGGAAGACCGCGCGCGAGTACTCCTTGGTCTGGAGCAAGCCGGGGACGAGTGAGGGGGAGTAGTGGCGGAGTTCGGACGCCTGCTGCTCCAACTCGGCTACGGGAGCGAAGTACTGGGTGAATTTGGTGTCCAGGTCCTTCAGCCAGCGGGCGAAGAACCCGTCCGTCCCCAGCACCCGGTCCAGTCGCTGGGCATCGTCCGGGGTGGGCAGGCGGCGCCCCGCCTCCCAGTGGCTGACCAGCGTCGGGGAGCAGACCACTGCCTCGCTGACCGTCTCCTGGGTCAGGCCGGCGGCGATCCGCCGGATCCTCAGCTCCTCGCCGTACTTCTGCCGGATCGTGCGCGACACCGGTGCCCCTGCCATGGGACCAACTCCCTCACTTGAACGTCGCGTTGTCAGGTCGAAACCCCTAGAAGCGTAGCGACGCAAGCCACACGCTGTGAGTTATTCGTCACAGTGCGACACAAGTCCACGTGTGGTCAACACCAACAGGAGCGTCCCTATGCGCAGGTTCCTTGCCTGTCTCGCCGACCCGGTGATCCGATTGCTGAACAGGTCGGCGAGACGGCGGCCGGACCCGCGGCCCCCGGTCGAACTCCGGCGCCGCCGCCTCCTCGTGTGCCGGGCGTCGCTGCCGCTCGGTCACCGACTGCTGCCTCACCTGGGCTCGTTCTCGTCCCTGGCGTACGACCGTCTGGCGCTCAGCCGTATCGCCTGGTTCGACCTGCACGGCGTCGAGGTCGGGCCGCCGTGCCCGCTGCACGGTGTGGTGGTGCGCTGATGGAGGCGACCACCGAGGACGCCGTGGTGCGGCGGTGGAGCCGGCGGCCCGTCTGTGTCGCGCGGGCCCGTGCGGAACTCCGTACCGTACTGGAGAGTTGGGGCCTCACGCCGCTCACCGACACCGCTTGCCTCGTCCTCTCCGAGCTGCTGACCAATGCCGGGCGGCACGCCGTGGTCTCACCGGGGCGGGAGATCGAGACCCGCTTCCTGCGGGGTGCGCACGGGCCCGGTGTCCGTATCGAGGTGCACGACGCCTCGTCCGTCCCGCCCCGCATGCTCGCCCCGGGTCCGGACACGGAAGGGGGCAGGGGCCTGCTCCTGGTGGAGGCGCTGGCCGACAGCTGGGGCTTCGGCGAGCGGGGCGGGCCCGGGAAGGTCGTCTGGGCGGAGCTGGGACCGGGCGGCGGTGGCGGTGGTGCCGAGTGAGCGCGGTATGTGCGCCGTCCTGGTGGTCCGCGGTGACCTCATCAGGGTCCAGGGGGAGTGGCACGAGGTACGGGCATCGCGGCTCGACCGGTTCACGACGGGCGGCGCGGTCGTCGTGCTGACCCTGGCGGAACGCCCGCCGCTGCGGGTGCCGGTGTTCCTGCGCATGGACGTCGTGCGCTGAGCGAACGGCCGGTAAGGGGAGGGCGGGGGCCCCAGGCCCGGGGACGGGCCTCAGGGGGTGCCGGTCTCCGCCGGCCGGAGTTCCGTACGGAGGAGTGCGAGCGCCGCGCCGGCCACGGGGAGGACCAGTGCCGTCATGAGCAGCATGCTCACCGCGGCCGGGACGACCTCCATCACCGAACCGGCGGCGTACGGGTTGTCGTGCGTGAGCCACAGGACGGCGAGACCGACCGGGTGGGCGAGGGGTCCCGCCGCGTACACCAGGATGTTGTACGCGGCGGTGACGGCCGCCGAGAGCAGGAGGCCCACGCCCAGCGCCCGCCACCTTCGCGCACCGCCCGTCAGTGACCAGGACCGGCGTACGGCGGCCCGCGCGGTGGGCGCGCCGTTCACCGCGGCGGCGGTGGCGAGAATCAGACGGAGCCATACGAAGAGCGCGAGGGCGATCACCAGGGACGTCGAGCCGTTGCCCAGCAGCCGGTAGGGCGTACTGCTCCAGTAGTCGAGCCGCGGGATCTCGATGCCCAGCATGCCGCCGCTCCGGTAGAAGGCGGCCACGAGATAGGCCAGCAGGATCAGGGGCGCCACGCAGAGGACCGTCAGGAGCTGTACGCGGATGGCGCGCCCGAGGTACGGGCGGCTGCGCCGCCACAGTTCGCCGGGGCTCAGCCACCGGTCGGCCGTCTCCGCGTCGCGGACGGCCACGGCATACGCGACGAGCAGCAGGGTGAGGACGAAGACGCCGACCACCACCAGCAGCACCATGAAGGGGAAGCTTCTGAGGAAGATGGAGGTGTACTGCTCCGGGAAGTAGCCCACGGGCGGGTCCTCGTACGCGATCTCGGCGCGGGCCCCCTTCCAGGTGACGGCGAAGTTGTGCCAGGAGAGGGCGAACGCCCCCGCCACCAGCGCGGCGCCCACGAGCGCGGCGAACAGTGCGACGCCGAAGGAGAAGCCGTACAGGCCGCGCCATCCGCCGCGGAAGAGTTCCAGGGTGTCTGCCGTGATCCGGCGCCGGGTGGTTCCTGCGCCCCTCGTATCAGCCGGCGCTCCCGTGTCCTCCCGGGAGCCCGGGACCGTCGCTCCGTCCGGCACCGCCGCCCGGCCCTTCTCCCGCGTCACTGCTCGCGCCCCTCTCCGTAACCTCTCGGCGGAGCCGTCTTCCGCCGGTTCCGCTTATGCCCGCACCGCACGACGTCAGTCACCTCGGCTTCCTCGTCGTGTGCGGGGCGATTTCACGCTCTTCGATCAGTGCTTGACCGGGGGGCAGTAGCCGGTGTTCTCGCCGATGGTGTTGATCTCGGCGTTGGAGCGGGAGTCCCCGGCGTAGTCGATCTGGTTGGTGCAGCTCGTTCCGGGCTTCTTGGGGGTACCGGCGGGCTTGCTGCCCTTCTGCGGCTTGGGGCAGTGGCCGGTGTCCGCGCCGATGCTGTTGATCTCGGCGTTGGAGCGGGGGTCGCCCGCGTAGTTGATCTGGTTGGTGCAGCTGACCCCGGTCTTCGAGGAGGAGCCCGACGTGGAGTCCTTCTTCTGCGGCTTGGGGCAGTGGCCGGTGTCCGCGCCGATGCTGTTGATCTCGGCGTTGGAGCGGGGGTCGCCCGCGTAGTTGATCTGGTTGGTGC
>NZ_JBSHBW010000018.1:0-47166 GCF_053612185.1 Streptomyces sp. NPDC054757 | reverse complement strand
CAGCTCACCCCGTCCTTCGCGGAGGAGCCCGGCGACGAGTCCTTGGCGGTCTTGGAGACGGGAGCGGGGGAGTGCGTACTCGCGGAGCTTGAGGAGGATGACGAGCCGCCCTTGGACGACGAGGCCGCGTCGGTGCCGTTGTTGTCACAGGCCGTGAGCGCCAGACCGGCGGCGACAGCGGTGAGGGCGAACATCGAGATCTTCTTCGTCCGGACGAGCATCATTCTCTCCTCAATGGGTTCTGACCTTGGGAACACCGGCCGGCCGGCCGGTTACCGGGCCTCTCGCCGTGCTTCTGGAAATTGAGATGCCGGGCGGTTCAGGGGAGTTCCTGGCGTGATCGCCGTATGACAGGACCGTGACATTCCGGCGGGAGGCGACGCAGGTCCCGGCCGACCGGATTTGGCGTGCGGGGAGCATCCGAGTGGCCCGCCCCGCAACGGATTTGTCAGTGCCGCACAACCTCCGAGCGGACTGTCCGCGCGGGCTCGTGAGGCGGTCCGCGGGCGGCTATGGTCACCCGTCATGACCGCATACGAGACCGTGATTGTCGGCACCGACGGGTCGACTTCGTCCTACGCCGCGGTGGACCGGGCGGCCGCCGTCGCCGTCTCGAACGGCGCCCGGCTCATCGTGCTCTGTGCCTACCGGCCCATCGGCAGGGAGGACAGCCTCGCCGCTCAGGACGCGCTGCGCGGTGAGGCGTACCAGGTCGAGGGTTCCGCGCCCGCGGAGCAGACCCTGCGGATCGCCCGGGGGCGCGCGGAGGCCGCCGGGGCGCGGGAGATCGAGACGCTGGCCGTGGAGGGCGACCCCGTACCGGCGCTGGCCCGTGCGGTCACGGACCGGAGCGCGAGCCTGGTCGTCGTCGGCAACCGGGGGCTGAACACCCTGGCGGGGCGGCTGCTCGGATCCGTGCCGTCCGACATCGCCCGCAAGGCGGACGCCGATGTCCTCATCGTGCACACCACCTGAGGCCCGGATGTCCGAGGCCCGGATGCCCGAGACCCGGATGACCGCCCCCGGGCTGGAGGAGACGCTCCTCGGGGGCGCCCGCCGGTACACCCGTGAGCAAGTCGCCGAGGAGTCCGGGCTTCCGCCGGATGACCTCCGCAGGCTGTGGCGGGCCCTCGGCTTCGCCGCCGTCGACGATGACGCGGTGATCTTCACCGACGCCGATGTGGCCGCCGCCCGCACTGCGGCCCGGCTGTTCGGTTCCGGTCTTGTCGCACCGGGCCAGGAGTCCGCCGTCACCCGGGCCCTCGGACACCATCTGGCGCGGCTGGCGGAGTGGCAGATGTCCCTCGTCGTCGCGGACCAGGACAGCGAGGCCACCGGGGCGGCCGGGGCGGCCGGGGCGCACGGTGAGACGTCCCGCGCGCGCGGCGCGGCCGAGGCCGCGGCCGAGGCGCTGCCCGCCCTCGAACACCTGCAGAACTACGTCTGGCGCCGCCACCTCGCCGCGCACGCGGGCCGGGTCACCGCCGCCCCGCCGGACGCCGGGCGCTCCGGGCAGGTGATCGGCTTCGTGGACATGGTCGGGTACACGGCCCTCACCCGGCGCGTCGGTGAGGCGGCGCTCGTGGACGTACTGGAGCGTTTCGAATCCCTGGCGGCCGATGCCGTCTCGCGGCACGGCGGCCGAATCGTGAAGACCATCGGGGACGAGGTGCTGTTCCTCTGCGACAGTCCCGGCGCAGCCGCCGATACCGCCCTGGAGCTGACGGAGTCGGCCGAACGCGACACCGTACTGCCGGAGTTGCGCACCGGGCTGGCCTACGGGCAGGTGGTGCACCGGCTCGGTGATGTGTACGGCGAGGTGGTGAACATCGCCGCCCGCCTCACCTCCGTCGCGCGCCCCGGCACGATCCTCACCGACGAGTCCTTCGCGACCGGGATCGGCCGCTCCGCGCCCGGGGGAGGGGCGGACGGAGGCGCGGACGGCGGGGGCGGCGCCGGTGGTGCGGGCCCCGGCGCCCCGTACCGGCTGCGCTCCCTGCGCCCCGTCTCGGTGCGCGGCTACAGCAGACTCCGGGTGTACGCCCTGCGCCGCGGCCGGTAGGCGGATGCGGCGCAGGCGGTTGTACGTCTGCCCCCGATGTACGTCCTGCCCGTGACGTCCTGCCCGTGACGTCCTGCCCGTGACGTCCTGCGCCCGACGCCCGACGCCCGACGCCCGACGCCTGATGCCCGGAACGCCCGGACTCCCCGCTAAGCCGTATGCAGCATCAGCCCGATGCCGACCACCATCAGCCCCGCCGCCGCGATCCTCGGTGCCCCGAACCTCTCCTTGAAGAAGAGCGCACCGATCGCCGCGCCCACGATGATCGACGACTCGCGCAGCGCGGCGATCGGGGCGAGCGGGGCGCGGGTCTGGGCCCACAGGACCAGGCCGTACGCGACCACCGACATCGCACCGCCGATCAGCCCCTTGCTGGCGTACGGGCGCAGCTGGGCGGTGAGTTGGCCCCGGCGCCGGTAGAGCGCGTACGCCGGGATGGCGATGCCCTCCAGGATCATCAGGTAGGCGATGTATCCCAGCGAGGAGCCCGAGTCGCGGACGCCGACGCCGTCGACTGTCGTGTACGAGGCGACCGCCAGGCCGGTGGCGAGCGCCGCGATGATCGCCGGCCACTGCGGGCGGGACCCCTTCAGGCCCCAGAGCGCCACGCCGACGAGTCCGGCGCAGGCCACCGCGACCCCCGCGAGCTGCCAGCCGTTCGGGACCTCATGGACGAAGACCGCGGCCAGCACGGTCACCACGAGCGGGGCGGTACCGCGCGCGATCGGGTACATCTGGCCGAAGTCGCCGAGGCTGAACGACCGCATGAGCAGCAGCATGTACGTGACGTGGAGCGCGGCCGACACGAGCAGATACGGCCACGCCGCCGCGGCCGGGAAGGGGACGAACAGCGCGCCCAGTGCGCCGACCAGCAGCCCGCCCCCGGAGATCAGGGTGAAGGAGACCAGCTGGTCCTTGATGTGGTGGGCAATGGCGTTCCAGCTGGCGTGCGTTATCGCCGCGAGGACGACGGCGAGGATGACCGTGAGTGTCACGCGGCGGACTCCCGGACATCCGCGAGTGTGGCGCCCGCGTGGGCGACCACCGCCTTCGGCTCCAGGGCGAAGACCGTGTGCGGGGTGCCCGCGGCGGCCCATACGACGGGGTGCTCAAGGAGGCCGCGGTCGGCGATGACCCGGGTGCGGCTGCGGTGGCCGAAGGGCGGCACCCCGCCGATCGCGTACCCGGTGGTCTCCCGTACGAGAGCGGCGTCGGCGCGCTTGACCTTCTCGGCGCCCAGCACCTCCCGTACGAGGTCCGTGTCGACCCGGGACGACCCGTCCAGCAGGACCAGGACGGGCGCCCCGTCGGCCTCGAAGACCAGTGACTTGACGATCGCGCTGAGCTCGCAGCCGATCGCGGCCGCCGCCTCGGCCGCTGTCCGCGTCGCCTCGGGAAATCCGCGGACCTCGACCTCCAGGCCCAGTTCACGCAGCGCCTCGGCGAACCGGGGATTGACAGGGGGTTCGGAAGTGCTCATGGTCCGTCACGCTAGCGGCCGGTGTACGTACCACGCGAACTTGTTGTCACTTTCCGAGACAAGCTCAGGGGCTGTCCGGCGGATCAGGGCGCAGGTGTCGCCGGTTCCCGATCGGTCCTGGTGAGCGGGGTCTGGTGCGTCCAGCTGCAAGGCGGAGGAGGGCGGCGACGCGGAGCGTCGTCAACCGACGACAACGCCGCAGATGGGCGTGCCAGGCCCCGCGTCTGCGGCGTGATCCGCCGGACAGCCCCTAGGAGCCCGCCGCCAGCACCGCCGCGACCACCGGGCCCGCCGCGTCGCCGCCGTGGCCGCCGGACTGGACGACCGCCGCAGCGGCCAGGTCGTCGCTGAATCCGGTGAACCAGCTGTTGGACTTGCCCTGGGCGTCGACCTCCGCCGAGCCGGTCTTGGCGCCCTTGTACCCGCCGACCCCCGACATTGCCGCGGTGCCCGTCCCGTACCCGGCCGTCGCCGTGGTGTGCATCATGTCGCGCAGCTGCTGCGCGGTGTTGGCCGGGAGAGGCTGCGCGGTGGCTGTGTCGCCCTCGCGCAGTGACCTGGGCACGATGACCGGCTGGTGGAACGCGCCGCTGCGGGCGGTGGCGGTGACCGACGCCATGTTCAGCGGGTTCATCTGGACGAGACCCTGACCGATCATCGCCGCCGCGGTGTTGGGGCCGGACGTCTGCGGCACGCCGCCGTCGAAGGTGGGGATGCCGACGTTCCAGACCGAGCCGATGCCGAAGTACTTCTTCGCGGTGTCCGGCAGGGCGGTGTCCGCGATGCCGCGGTCGTTCAGCTTCCCGACCGGCTTGATGAAGGCGGTATTGCAGGAGCGCGCGAACGCCTGCTCCATGGTGCCGCCCGGGATGGAGAAGTTGTCCAGATTGTGGAAGGTCTGGCCCTGCCAGAGGACCGAAGGCTCGCAGAGGAGGGGGCTCTTCTCGGATGCCAGACCGTTGTCGATGAGCATCGCGGCGGTCATGATCTTCATCGTCGAGCCGGGCGCGAGCTTGCCCTGCGTCGCCGCGTCGAAGGCGTCGGCGCGGTTGTTGGCGATCGCGCGTATCTCGCCGGTGCTCGCCTTGACCGCTACCACCGACGACTCGCTGAACTTCTTCACCGCCGTCTCGGCCGCCGCCTGCGCCCCCGCGTCGAGCGTGGTGTGCAGCAGGGCGGGGGTGCCCTTGGAGAGGGTCAGCAGGGTCCGGGCGGGGGTGGCGTCGTCCGAACCGTCACCCGAGATGTACGTCTCGATGCCCGGCTTGCCGCCCGCCTTGTCGCCGTACTTCTGCCGCAGCGAGTCCAGGACCGGCCCCAGCGAGGGGTACTTCGCCTTCGTCAGCTCCGCCCCGTTGTGGTCGACGGCTTTGACGGGCGCGGACTCGGCCTCACCGGTGGTGAGCGTCTCGTCCTTCTTCAGGTCCGGGTGGATCACCGAAGGTTCCCAGTCCACCAGCGCCCGGCCCGTCGTCACCCCGCGTACGACTCGCAGCGAGGACGCGTACGACCAGGGCTTGGTCTTCCCCTCGTACGAGACGGTGGCCTTCACCGTGAACGGCACCTTCGCACCCGAGGCCGCACCGGGCGTCAGGGTCACCTTGCTGACGTGGGCGTCCGTGCGGTAACCGGCAAGCAGCGGCTGTGAGTCGGCCGCGTTGTCGGTCAGCCCGGCCGCCCCGTCCGCGTCGCCCTTCGCCCAGGCCGCGAGGAAGTCCTTGGCCGTACCGCTGATCTCGTCCGCGGTCGGCGGGCCGGTCCGCCGGGCGGGCGCGGCCTGGGCCGTGTTGATGGAGCCGCCCCCGCCGCCCGAACCGTCCACCGCGTTCCAGATGTTGTATGCGCCGTAGCCGACCCCGCCGGCCACCACCGCGAACACCCCGCCCACGATGCCTATCTTCGCCCCGTTACGCACTGCTGCGTCCCCTCCCCAGGAGTCTCTTTGAACATGTTCAAGAGAGTTGTGTTCAGCAGCGTACGGGACAGGGGTGGCGCCGGGGGCGTCGTTACCCGACCGGAATCATGGGCGACGCCCGACGCCCGACGCCCGACGCCCGACGCCCGACGGCGGACGCCCGACGCCCGACGCCCAATGCCGACGCCCGACGCCCGACGGCGGAGAGAGCGGCGGACGCAGGCACCGGATCCCCGCGTCAGATCCAGGTGTTCAGCCACATCCGGTTGTTCCACTGGCTCAGCGGGATCGCGTCCCCGGTGAACAGCGGCCAGAAGTAGATGAAGTTCCAGACGATCAGCAGCACCAGGACACCCGCACCGATCGCCCCCACCGCACGGCGCCGCTCGCTCGACCCGGGCGGACCGAGGATCGCGCCGATCATCATGGCGACGGCCAGACAGAGGAACGGCACGAAGACGACCGCGTAGAAGAAGAAGATCGTCCGCTGCTGGTACATGAACCAGGGCAGATACCCGGCCGCGATCCCGCACGCCACGGCCCCGGCCCGCCAGTCCCGGCGGAAGGCCCAGCGCCACAGGATGTACAGCACCGCGAAGCACCCCGCCCACCAGAGCAGCGGGGTGCCCATCGCGAGCACCTCGCGGGCGCAGTTCTCGGTGCCCTGCGGGCAGCCGTCCACGCCCGGCTTCGGGGACTCGTAGAAGTACGAGACGGGGCGGCCCACCACGAGCCAGCTCCACGGGTTCGACTGGTACTGGTGCCCCTCGGTCAGATTGACGTGGAAGCTGTAGACCTCGGCCTCGTAGTGCCAGAAGCTGCGCAGTGACGCGGGGACCCAGCTCATGTCGAACTGCGGCAGATGGACCGTGCCCAGCACCGGCAGCTTGATGTGGTCGGGGGAGAGCCCGGCGCGCTGGTTCGCCCAGTCGCGGAAGTACCCGCCCTTGGCCACGAACCAGCCGGTCCAGGAGAGCATGTACGTCACCACGGCGACCGGCACCGTCGAGACGAAGGCCGGCAGCACGTCATGGCGCAGGACGGCGCGGTAGGGGCGGACGGCACCGGCCGTGCGGCGGGCTCCCACGTCCCAGAGCACCGCCATCACCGCGAAGAAGACCAGGACGTACAGCCCGTTCCACTTGGTGGCGGCGGACAGTCCGAGCAGCACACCGGCCACGATCCGCCAGGGCCGCAGCCCCAGCCGCACGGTGCTCGCCACCCCGCTGTCGGGCCGCAGCCCGCCCTCTTCGCCCACCGGCAGGGCGGCGGCCAGCCGGGCCCTGGTCCGGTCCCGGTCGATCAGCAGCGCCCCGAAGGCCGCCACCACGAAGAACATCACGATGAGGTCGAGCAGCGAGGTGCGGCTCATCACGAAGTGCAGCCCGTCGACCGTCAGCAGCGCGCCCGCCAGACACCCCAGGAACGTCGAACGCAGCAGCCGCCTGCCGATCCGGCAGATCATCAGCACCGAGAGAGTGCCGAGCAGCGCGGTCATGAAGCGCCAGCCGAACGGCGTGAAGCCGAAGAAGTGCTCACCGGCCCCGATGAGCCACTTGCCCATCGGCGGGTGCACCACATAGCCGGGGTCGGACGGCACCGAGACGTGTGCGGGGTTGGCCAGGATCGCGTTGTTGATGTTGTCCGGCCAGTGGCCCTCGTACCCCTGGTGGATCAGCGCCCAGGCGTCCTTCGCGTAATACGTCTCATCGAATATCACCGCGTGCGGGCTGCCCAGGTTCCAGAACCGCAGCACCCCGGCGACCAGCGTGACAAGGAGCGGGCCGCCCCAGGCGGACCAGCGCACCAGCCGCTCCGCGAGGGCGGGGGAGATGCCGAGCACGTGCCACACCTGCGGTCCTGGCGAGGCGTACGGCGGCACCAGCCGCTCGCGCAGTCCTGCCCCGCGCGGGCCTGCGTACCCGAAGCGGCGCAGCCTGCGCCCCCAGGCGGGCGGCTGTTCCCCCGGGTCTTGGCCCTTCAGGGCTTGAGGCGCTGTACTCGTCACCGCGCCATCGTAGGGAACCGGACTGTGAGAGTGGTGTGCACGGGGCTGGGAGAATGGAGTGGTGACAGGAATGCTGGTACTCGCAGGGACCCCCATCGGTGATGTGTCGGACGCGCCGCCCCGGCTCGCGGAGGAACTGGCGACGGCCGATGTCGTCGCCGCCGAGGACACCCGGCGGCTGCGCCGGCTGACCCAGGCGCTGGGCGTCCAGACCACGGGGCGTGTCGTCTCCTACTTCGAGGGCAACGAGTCGGCCCGTACCCCGGAGCTGGTCGAGGCGCTGACCGGCGGGGCACGGGTGCTGCTGGTCACGGACGCGGGCATGCCCTCGGTCTCGGACCCCGGTTACCGGCTGGTCGCCGCGTGCGTCGAGCAGGACATCAGGGTCACGGCGGTCCCGGGGCCGTCGGCCGTGCTGACCGCGCTGGCGCTGTCCGGGCTGCCCGTCGACCGCTTCTGCTTCGAGGGCTTCCTGCCGCGCAAGGCGGGCGAGCGGCTCGGCAGGCTCCGTGAGGTCGCGGCCGAGCGCAGGACGCTGGTGTACTTCGAGGCCCCGCACCGGCTGGACGACACGCTCGCCGCGATGGCGGAGGTCTTCGGCGCGGACCGCAGGGCGGCGGTCTGCCGTGAGCTGACCAAGACGTACGAGGAAGTGAAGCGCGGCGGGCTGAAGGCGCTCGCCGAGTGGGCGGCGGACGGCGTACGGGGCGAGATCACGGTCGTGGTCGAGGGCGCCCCCGATGCCGGGCCGCAGGAGCTGGACCCCGCCGAGCTGGTGCGCAGGGTGCAGGTGCGCGAGGAGGCCGGCGAGCGGCGCAAGGAGGCCATCGCGGCGGTCGCCGCCGACGCGGGGCTGCCCAAGCGTGAGGTGTTCGACGCGGTGGTCGCCGCCAAGAATGCGGCGAAGGAGGCGGGTACGGGGCCGGTCAAGGGCGGGGGACACGGGTGAGGGGCCGGGCAGCGGAAGCGGGCAACGGGACGGTCAAGGGCGCGGGTGCCTGAGGGTGTCTGAGGGCGCCCGTGTGACGCCCGAGTGTGCCCGTACGGCGTCGGACCGTGGCCGTCACGGGGCCCGGCGGCGCAGGTGTGCCACCGGGAGGTAAAGGACCCGCGCGGTTGGCAAAGCGGGCAACGTGATCACGGGACCTTAGGCCACGAGCAGGCCAAAACCGGTCCAATAGTCGGCAGCACCTGATGCATTCCGGGAGCCGGAGGCGTCCACTGGGAAGTGGGACGGAATCGCCCCACGGAAGGCTTGTCCGTCGGACAAGAGGAGCTGGCATGAGTGAGATAGTTGAGAGCACCGCCCACGAGGCGTATTCCTTCGCCTGTATGCGGTGTGGCCATGGCTGGGAGCAGTCGTACGAGATCGAGCACCACGTAGGCGCTTCCGGCGAGAACTTTGTCGTATACCGGGCCGACGGCGAGCGTGTTCCCTCGCCGCTTTCCAATCCGAGCTGTCTGAACTGCGGCGGCCACGTCGTACGCATCATGAGGTCCGGGCGGGTCTCGTCGGTGCAGAATCTGCTTCATTACCCGGACACCGTCACGCCGCCCGCCGGACCGTTCGGGGCCGGCAGGGACGCCGCGCACCAGGAGACCGGCTCCGGGACCCCGCACGACACCGCAGCCGCGGGCGGGGCGACCCCCGCACCCGCCGAGCACCACCACTGGCAGCTCCGGGACCTGCTGCACCCCTTCCACCACCGCGGGTAGACGACCGTTCCCCGCGGGTGGACCACCGCGTCCACCGAGGCCCTCCCCAAGGCAGGACCGGCCCCCGCACGGCGGCCCTCCCCGAGGCAGGCCCGGCACCAGGGGCCGGGAGGCGCCCCATAGGATCGGGCGCCATGAGCAAGGACACCGCGCCGCCGCCGCTGCCCGCACCGCTCGCCGTGCCGGTGGCCGACTCGCACACCCATCTGGACATGCAGGACACCACCGTGGACGAGGCCCTGGCCAGGGCCTCGTCCGTCGGGGTGACCACCGTGATCCAGGTGGGGTGTGACCTGAAGGGCTCCCGCTGGGCAGCCGATACGGCCGCCGCGTACGAGAACGTGCACGCGGCGGTCGCCCTGCACCCGAACGAGGCGCCCCGCATCGTGCTGGGGGACGATGGGGGCACCTCCCAGCCCCCCGGGGCTGGGGGAGGCTGGTCGCGGCAGGGTGCACGCGCCGCAGGCGGTGACAGCGCGCTGGACGAGGCGCTCGGCGAGATCGACCGGCTGGCCGGACTCCCGCAGGTGCGGGCCGTCGGCGAGACCGGCCTCGACCACTTCCGCACCGGACCGGAGGGCGTGGCCGCCCAGGAGCGTTCGTTCCGGGCGCACATCGAGATGGCGAAAAGGCACGGAAAGGCGCTGGTCATTCACGACCGCGAGGCGCACGCCGATGTCCTCCGCATTCTGGACGAGGAAGGGGCGCCGGACCGCACCGTATTCCACTGCTATTCCGGCGACGCCGAAATGGCCGAACTCTGCGCGGCCCGCGGCTATTTCATGTCCTTCGCGGGCAATATGACGTTCAAGAACGCCCAGCCGCTGCGTGACGCACTCGCCGTGGCCCCGCTGGAACTCGTACTCGTCGAAACGGATGCGCCTTTTCTCACGCCCGCGCCCTACCGGGGAAGGCCGAATGCGCCGTATCTCATTCCGGTGACGGTACGGGCGATGGCAGCGGTACGGGACATCGGCGAGGACGAACTGGCCGCCGCGCTCATGGCCAACACGGTGCGGGCGTTCGGCCTGGACGGCGACACCGTCTGACGCGCGGGAGGTTCGCAGGGTGCGGGCGATGCGGGTGGTGGGAGCGCCGGGCGCGCGCCGGTACGTGAGCGGGTCCGGGCCCCAGTACGCGCGCCGGTACGTGAGCCGGTGCCCGGACGGGCGCCCGTCCGGGCGTGCACGGCGCGCACCCCGCGCGGACAGTACGAGCCCGGCGCGCACCGGGAGCCCTTCGCCCGGCCGTAGGCTTGACGGGTGAGCAGCACTGAACCCGAGGCATCCCCTGCGGCGTCCCCCCAGGCATCCGAAGTCTCCGACGCCCTGCTGGGCCCCGCCGACATCCGCGAACTGGCCACCGCGCTCGGCGTACGCCCGACCAAGCAGCGCGGCCAGAACTTCGTCATCGACGCCAACACGGTGCGCAGGATTGTCCGTACCGCCGATGTGACCCGGGACGACGTGGTCGTGGAGGTCGGCCCCGGCCTCGGTTCGCTGACCCTGGCGCTCCTCGAAGCGGCCGACCGGCTGGTCGCCGTCGAGATCGACGATGTGCTGGCGGGCGCGCTGCCCGCGACGGTCGAGGCCAGGCTGCCCGCCCGCGCCGACCGCTTCACGCTCGTCCACTCCGACGCGATGCAGGTCACCGAACTCCCCGGCCCGCCGCCCACGGCGCTGGTCGCGAACCTCCCGTACAACGTGGCCGTCCCGGTCCTGCTGACGATGCTGGCCAGGTTCCCCTCGATCGAGCGGACCCTGGTGATGGTCCAGGCGGAGGTCGCCGACCGGCTCGCGGCCGAGCCCGGCAGCAAGGTGTACGGGGTGCCTTCGGTCAAGGCCAACTGGTACGCGCACGTCAAGCGGGCCGGGTCCATCGGCCGCAATGTGTTCTGGCCCGCACCGAACGTCGACTCGGGCCTGGTGTCCATGGTCCGGCGCACCGAACCGATCGCGACCACGGCGACGAAGGAAGAGGTCTTCGCGGTCGTCGACGCGGCGTTCGCCCAGCGCCGCAAGACCCTCCGGGCCGCACTCGCCGGCTGGGCGGGCTCCGCGCCGGCCGCCGAGGCCGCACTGGTCGCCGCCGGGATCTCACCGCAGGCGCGCGGGGAGTCCCTGACGGTGGAGGAGTTCGCCCGGATCGCGGAGGGCAGGCCCGCCCCGAAGACCGACCAGACCCCCGGGACCGAGCGGACCCCCGGGACCGCCGAGACCGAGCGGACCCCGGAGGGCAAGGCATGACGCTCCACACCGGTACTGGGGAGCGGGCGGGCGTCACCGTCCGCGTCCCCGCCAAGGTCAACGTCCAGCTCGCGGTGGGCGGTGCCCGTCCCGACGGCTTCCACGACCTGGCCAACGTCTTCCTCGCGGTGTCGCTGTACGACGAGGTCACCGTCACCCCCGCGGACACTCTGCGCATCACCTGCACCGGCCCCGGCGCCGAGCTGGTCCCGCTGGACCGTACGAACCTGGCGGCGCGGGCGGCCGAACTGCTCGCGGCGGCGCGCGGTATCGAGCCCCGCGTACACCTCCACATCGACAAGGACATCCCGGTCGCGGGCGGCATGGCGGGCGGCAGCGCGGACGGTGCGGGCGCCCTGCTGGCCTGCGACGCGCTCTGGTCCACGGGCGCCTCGCGCGACGAACTCCTCGCCCTGTGCGCGGAGTTGGGCAGCGACGTGCCGTTCAGCCTGGTCGGCGGGGCGGCGCTCGGCACCGGCCGCGGCGAGCGGCTGACCTCGCTGGAGCTGGGCGGCGCCTTCCACTGGGTCTTCGCGATGGCCGACGGGGGGCTCTCCACCCCGACGGTCTTCCGCGAGTTCGACCGCCTCACCCCCGACGCGGCACCGCCGCAGGCCGCACCCGCCCTGATCGAAGCGCTGCGCACCGGCGACACGGTGGCCCTGGCAGGCGCCCTGGCCAACGACCTCCAGCCGGCCGCGCTCTCCCTGCGCCCCTCCCTGGCGGACACGCTCGCCGCGGGCACCGCCGCAGGCGCGCTCGCCGGGCTGGTCTCGGGGTCCGGCCCGACGACGGCATTCCTGGCGAAGGACGCGGAAGCGGCCGAGCGGATCGCGGCGGAGCTCCTGGCCTCGGGGACCTGCCGCTCCGCGCGGGCCGCGGTGTCGGGGGTGGCGGGAGCGACGGTCCTGCGGGACGCGCCGGGTCGGCGTCGCCCGTAGCGGTACCCGGGTCAGCGTCCGTAGTGGTAACGGCAGGCGGCGATCCGGACCTCTTCGTCGACCACCTTGTAGATCAGCCGGTGCTCATCCGTGATGCGGCGGGACCAGTACCCCTGGAACCCGTGTTTCAGGGGCTCCGGCTTGCCGATGCCCTCGTTGCCGTTGCGCGCGACGTCCTGCAGCAGGGTGTTGATACGTTTGAGGATCTTCCGGTCCTGGGCCTGCCACCAGACGTAGTCCTCCCAGGCCGATTCGTCCCAGACGAACTTCACTCGGCCAGCTCGCGCGTGGTGCCGCCGTCGCTCTCCAGGCGCTCGATCGACGCCAGCAGGCGCCGGGCGTTCGCCGGGCTCCGGAGCAGGTAGGCCGTCTCCTTCAGCGACTCGTACTCGTCCAGAGCCACGATCACGACCGGGTCGTGCCCGGCACGCGTCACCACGACCTCCTCGCGGTCGTCCACCACCGCGTTGAGCGTATCGGCGTACTTCGCGCGTGATTCCGTGTACGTCATGGTCCGCATGGCGGCTCCCTCCGGCATGTACAGAAAGTTGTACGTACGGAAAACTGTACGCGGGTTCGGGAGGTGACGCAAAGGTCCCGCCCACCGCGCCGTACCCTGGGAGATCGATCACCCCCGTCCCAGGAGCGTCAATGGCCGTCAACCTCGTCAATGTCGAGGCCGTCAGCAAGGTCTACGGCACCCGTGCCCTGCTGGACGGTGTCTCACTCGGCGTCTCCGAGGGCGACCGTATCGGTGTCGTCGGCCGCAACGGAGACGGCAAGACGACCCTCATCCGGATGCTGGCCCGTCTGGAGGAGCCCGACACCGGGCGCGTCACCCACAACGGCGGCCTGCGCAGCGGTGTCCTCACCCAGCACGACTCGCTCGACCCGCAGGCCACCATCCGGCACGAGGTCATCGGCGACCTCGCCGACCACGAGTGGGCGGGCAGCGCCAAGATCAGGGATGTCCTGACCGGGCTCTTCGGCGGGCTCGACCTGCCCGGTTTCGCCCAGGGCCTGGACACCGTCATCGCCCCGCTCTCCGGTGGCGAGCGCCGCCGGATCGCCCTGGCGAAGCTGCTCATCGCCGAGCAGGACCTGATCGTGCTCGACGAGCCCACCAACCATCTGGACGTCGAGGGCATCTCCTGGCTCGCCGGCCACCTCCGCGCCCGCCGCTCGGCGCTCGTCGTCGTCACCCACGACCGCTGGTTCCTCGACCAGGTGTGCACCCGGATGTGGGACGTCCAGCGGGGCGCCGTCCATGAGTACGAGGGCGGCTACAGCGACTACGTCTTCGCGCGGGCCGAGCGCGAACGCATCGCGGCCACCGAGGAGTCCAAGCGGCAGAACCTGATGCGCAAGGAGCTGGCCTGGCTGCGGCGGGGCGCCCCCGCCCGTACCTCCAAGCCCCGCTACCGCATCGAGGCCGCCAACGAACTGATCGCCGACGTGCCGCCGCCGCGCGACACCTCCGAGCTGATGAAGTTCGCCAACGCGCGGCTCGGCAAGACCGTCTTCGAGCTGGAGGACGTCACCGTACGGGCCGGGGACAAGCTGCTGCTCCAGCATCTGACCTGGCAGCTCGGTCCCGGCGACCGGATCGGCCTGGTCGGGGTGAACGGCGCGGGCAAGACCTCGCTGCTGCGTGCGCTGGCCGAGGCGGCCCGTACCCAGGGCGAGGCCCAGCCCGCCGCCGGGAAGATCGTCGTCGGGAAGACCGTCAAGCTCGCCTACCTCTCCCAGGAGGTCGCCGAACTCAACCCCAGCCTGCGGGTGCTGGAGGCGGTGCAGCAGGTGCGCGACCGGGTCGACCTCGGCAAGGGCCGGGAGATGACGGCGGGCCAGCTCTGCGAGCAGTTCGGTTTCTCCAAGGAGAAGCAGTGGACGCCGGTCGGGGATCTCTCCGGTGGTGAGCGGCGGCGGCTGCAGATCCTGCGGCTGCTGATGGACGAGCCCAACGTCCTCTTCCTCGACGAGCCGACGAACGACCTGGACATCGAGACCCTGACCCAGCTGGAGGACCTCCTCGACGGCTGGCCCGGCTCGATGATCGTGATCTCGCACGACCGGTTCTTCATCGAGCGCACCACGGACCGCGTCTTCGCGCTGCTCGGCGACGCGGCCCTGCGGATGCTGCCGCGCGGTGTCGACGAGTATCTGGAGCGCCGTCGGAAGGTGGTCGACGCACAGACCCCGGCCGCCGTGCAGGCGGTGGCCAAGGACGTCCCCGGCACGGTGTCCGCGAAGGACAACCGCGCGGCGAAGAAGGAGCTCCAGAAGATCGAGCGGCAGCTCGACAAGTTCTCCGACCGGGAGAGCAAGCTGCACGCACAGATCACCGAGAACGCGACGGACTTCGGCAAAGTGGCCGAACTGGACGCCGAGTTGCGTGAACTGACCGGTCAGCGCGAGGAGTTGGAGATGCGCTGGCTGGAGCTCGCCGAAGACGCGTAGCGGTTGCGCACGGGGGCGCGCGACGCGCATAACGAGGGCATCACAGCCCGGTTCTCCCTTGGGAACAGGGGGTGACCGGGCCTGCTCGCGGCGTTGGCCGGGTGATAGAAAGAACTCCCGCTCGACTGACGTTGATGTGTGGGATCCACACCCGATTCGCTCCATTCCGGTGGCTGCCGCTGCCGGAATCGCGGGGGAGGCCGGTCGGGCCGTGGACTCCGCGTAAAGAGGTATGTGCTGATGACTCAGCCACCCGACCAGCAGCCGCCGCAGGGCGGTTTCGGTGCCCCGCAGGAGCCTCCGCCGGGTGGCTTCGGCGCTCCGCCACCGCCCGCTCAGCCGCCGCAGATGCCGCCGCCGCCCCAGGCACCACCGGGACAGGCACCGCAGGGACAGACACCGCCGGGGCAGCCGCCCGCCCAGCCGCCCACGCCGCCGCAGGGGCCGCCGTCCGGGCCGCAGCCCGGTTACGGATACCCCCAACAGGCTCCGCAGCAGCCGCAGCCCGGCCCCTACGGATATCCGCAGCAGCCCGGACCCTACGGCCAGCAGCAGCCCGGACCCTACGGCCAGCAGCAGGGGCCCTACGGCTACCCGCAGCAGCAGTACCCGGGCGCCCCGGTCCCGCCGCAGGGCGGGGGCAAGAACCCCTTCAAGGGCAAGCCGGGCGTCATCATCGGCGCGGCCGTCGCGGCGCTGCTCGTGGTCGGCGCCGGGGTCTTCTTCGCCGTCGGGGGCGGTGACGACGGCGACAAGAAGCCGGTCGCGAGCGACAGCAAGAACGCGGACGACAAGCCGTCCGCTTCCGCCAGTGTCGACCAGGGCGACGGCAGCGGCGACGGGCGCGCGGCCAACGACGACCTCAACGCCGGACGCAAGGCCGGCGAGGACAAGGTCCTCTGGCTCCAGACCAACAAGGTCGCACTGCCGCAGAACGGCGCCCAGAACTACGGCATGTGGTTCGCCGGCGATGTCGTCGTACGCGCCATGTACAAGACGGTCACCGCGTACGGCGTGAACGACGGCAAGGAGAAGTGGAGCGTGCCTGTGCCGCACGCGATCTGCGCGGCGCCCCGCCAGACCACCCCCGACGGCAAGATCGTCATCGCGTACAAGAGCAACGACACCGACAAGGCCGACTGCAACCAGATGCAGGCCATCGACCTGAAGGCGGGCAAGGGCGGCTGGAAGAAGCAGATCCCGCAGGAGGGCAGCTTCGACATCATGAGCTCCCTGGAGCTGACGATCGCGGGCGACACCGTGACCGCCAGCCGGATGGGGCCCTCCAGCGCCTTCTCGGTCAGCGACGGACACAAGATCTTCGGGAAGATGGCGGGCGCGTGCCAGCCCGACGCGTTCGCGGGCGGCGCCAAGCTGATCGCGGTCGAGTCGTGCACCAAGAGCGGCCAGCCGGATGCGACCGAGCAGGTGCAGGAGCTGAACCCGTCGACCGGCAAGTCCAAGTGGACGTTCGGGCTCCCGGCGGGCTGGCAGGTCAAGAAGGTCTACTCGCTCGACCCGCTGGTCATCTACTCGACCAACGAGAAGAAGAAGTCCTGGAACATCTCCGTCCTCAAGCACGACGGAACCCGGCGCTCCCAGCTGACCACGAAGGACAGCTTCCAGCCCGAGTGCGGTCTCTCCATCATCGACCGTGATCTCCAGGGCTGTGTCGGCACGGCCGCCGACGCCAACACGCTGTATCTGCCGACCCAGGTGAAGAGCGGCGCCAACGCGGTGGTCGCCTTCGACCTGAACTCGGGCAAGGAGAAGTGGCGGGTGCCCGCGGGCGGCGACCGTACGATGCTGCCGCTGCGGATGGAGGGCTCCAGCCTCATCGCGTACAAGGAACCCTCGTACGACGCTGGCGGCGCGGTCGTCTCCATCCCGTCGACGGGCGGCAAGGCGAGTGTGCTCCTGCAGAACCCGGGGTCGACGTCCAGTATCGAGAACTCCTTCTACTCGAAGCTGGTCGCCTACCAGGACGGCCGGTTCTTCCTGATGTCGGGCCAGGTCAGGGGCAAGAGGGGCGACACCACCGAGAAGACGATGCTGGTCTTCGGCAAGTGAGCTGTCCCCAAATCCTCAACTCCCCCTCCACGAAGGCAGAGACACGATGACGCAGCCACCCCAGCCACCCAACGGGCCGCCTCAGCCACCCAACGGCCCGCCCCAGGGCGGGTTCGGCGCACCCAAGCAGCCCCCGCCCGGGCAGCCCCCGGCGGGCGGGTACGGCACCCCGCCCCCGCCGCCGAACTCGCCACCGCCCGGCGCCCCACCGGTTCCGCCCCACCAGGCACCGCAGACGCCGCCTCCGCCGCAGACGCCGCCGCCCGCCGGCCCGCAGCCCCCGCAGGGGCCGGGCTACGGCTACCCGCAGGCGCCGCCGCCCCAGCCCGGTTACGGCTACCCGCAGCAGGCGCCGCCACCGCAGCCACAGGCGCCCCAGCAGCAGCCACCTCAACCGCAACCCGGCGCTCCCGCATACGCGTTCCCGCCCCCGCAGCAGCAACAGCAGCCCGGCGGCCCCGGGTACGGCTTCCCGCAGCAGCAGCCAGGTGTACCGGCGCCTCCGTACACGACGCAGCCCATGCAGCCCGCGAACGGCAGTCTGGACGGCGGCGGTGGCGGGAAGTTCGGCATCAACGCGAAGATCATCACCGCGGCGGTCGTCGCGATCGTGCTGATCGTCGGGGCCGGCTTCGTCTACTCGGCCAGCAAGGACGACAAGGGGGCGGAGGTGTCGAGCGCGGGCCCCACGGGCGGCGGCGACAAGAACGGCTCCGACACCGCCAAGGGCACCGGAGGCAAGGAGAAGGTGCCCGCGGACACCAACTCCAAGGTCCTCTTCCAGATGCCGGCCCCCAAGGTCAGCGACGTCACCGGCGTCAACGGCTCCTGGACCACCGACAAGCTGTATGTGAAGTCCGGCGTCAACGCGGTGTACGGCTACGACGCGGTCAAGGGCACCCAGGTCTGGAAGCTTCCGCTCCCGGGCCCGGTCTGCGCCGCGACCAGCCACGTCAGCAAGGACGACAAGACGGCCATCGCCTTCCAGCCGAAGGTGCCGACGAAGGCCAAGCAGTTCTGGGGCTGCTCGGAGGTCGCCGCGCTCGACCTCGACAGCGGCAAGCTCCTCTGGCAGAAGTCGTACAAGGACGGCGACGACAAGGTCAGCGTCGACGAGGTCACCCTCGGCGGCGACACCGTCGCCACCGGCAGCACCCACGGCGGAGCCGCCTGGGGCCTGGAGAAGGGCGAGCTGCGCTGGGCGCCGAAGGTCTCCACGGACCAGTGCGAGGACGCCGGGTACGCCGGCGGCGCCACCACCCTGGTCGCCGTCCGCAAGTGCGGCGACTACAACAGCCCGCAGGTCAGCGTTCAGAACCTGAACCCTAAGACCGGCGCGCCGATCTCCTCGTACAAGATGCCGTCGGGCGTCGAGTACGCCCACGTCGTCTCCACCGACCCGCTCGTCGTGGCCGCCGACGTCGGTGACACCGCGGGCGACGGCAGCGGTATCTCGGACTACTTCTCCATCGACGCCAGGACCGGCAAGCTGCGTGCCCGTATCGCGGCCAACGCCGACGCCTACGGGGGCAAGTGCGGCAGCACATCGGTCGAGGAGTGCACCGGCGTGGCCGTCGGCGACGACCGGCTGTACATCCCGACCGAGCAGCACGACGGCACCGGTGACGCGGTCGGCCAGACCAACGAGATCGTCGCCTTCGACCTGGGCACCGGCAAGGCGGCCCCGGGCCGCGCCGACGCCGGTCCCGGCTACACGGCCTATCCGGTGCGGATGGACGGCTCCAACGTCATCGCGTACAAGACGGGCCCGTACAACAAGGGCGGTCAGGTCGTCTCGATCAACGGCTCCACCCTCAAGCAGACCCTGCTGATGAACAACCCGGGCAACGAGGCGGTCCGCGGGGCCGAGTCCACCTTCCTGGCGGACAGCGCCGAGATCCGGTTCACCGACGGCCGGCTCTATCTGGCCGACGACACCCTGAGCGACTACACGTCCGACTCGGAGAAGCACTACCTGGCCATCGCGTTCGGCACCGGCTGACCGCAGGCCCCGGGAGTACGCTCCCGGACACGCCGATGGGGGCGCCACCCGGCGACGGGCGGCGCCCCCATCGGCGTACGAGGCGGCGATTGCCCCAACAGGCCCTCGTACTCTGCCCGTCCGGGGCGCGCGGAGGCGGCCGAACGTGTAACTTGCCGGGGCAGGAAACCGGGCCCGGGGGACCGCTCCGGTGCGGGGGAACAGGGGGGACTGCTCCATGGGCGTGCGGCTCATGGTGGTCGACGACCACCGACTGCTCGCGGAGGCGCTCGCCTCCGCGCTGAGACTGCGCGGGCACCGGGTGCTCGCGGCGGCGGCTCCCACCGGGGGCGCGGCCGACCTCGTGGTCAGCAGGGCGCCCGACGTCTGCCTCTTCGGGACGGCCACGCCCGCCGGGCCCGGAGTCTTCGACCCGGTCGCCCGGATCAAGAGGGAACGGCCGCAGGTGGCCGTGGTGGTGCTCGGCCCGGTTCCCAACTCACCCGGTGTGGCTGCCGCGTTCGCCGCCGGCGCGTCCGGTTACGTGCGCCACGACGAGCGTATCGAGGGGGTCGAGCGGGCCATGGCGCAGGCGTGCGCGGGGGAGACCGCGGTCGCGCCGCAGCTGCTGCGGGCGGTCTTCACGGAGCTGCTCAACCCGGTGGCGCAGCCCGACGACGAGGGCCGCAGGCTGCTGGGCCTGCTCACCGCACGCGAGGCCGATGTGCTGGCCCGGGTGGCGGACGGTGCGGACACCCGGGCCATCGCGGCCGGAATGCGGATCGCGCCGAGCACCGCCCGTACGCATGTACAGCGGGTCCTGGTGAAGCTCGGCGTCAGCTCCCGGCTGGAGGCCGCCGCGCTCGCCGCGCGCACCGGGCTGCTCGACCACGCGAAGGCCCGGACGCTGCGGGAGGGGGAGGGGGAGGGGGCGGAGACGGCGGCGGGCCCGGAATCCGGGCCCGGCCCGGAATCCGCGACGGCCCCGGGGAGGGCAGCGGCCCCGGGCACGGCGGACGGGCCAGGAACGGCGGACGGGCCAGGAACGACGGAGGGACCGGACTCACCGAAGTGAGGTCCGGTCCCTCGCGAGGCCGTCAGGGAATCCTCCGTTACGGCGTCTTCTCCCCGGCCGGGGTCTCGTCCGGCGTGGGCGGCGCCACCGGGCGCAGCCACAGCCAGACCAGGAAGAACAGGCCGAGCACCAGCATCGCCAGCCCGGTCCAGAGGTTGATGTTGACGCCCTGGGCCTTCTTGAGGTCAGCGTCGGACGTGGTGAACCCGGCGATTGTGACGATGATCCCGTAGACCACGAACAGTCCGCCGATGATGCGCCGGATGTCGAAGAGGCGGGCCGCCGTCGCGGACTTCTTCTCCAGTTCGGAGACTTCGTTCTGCAGTTCAGACATGGTGGGTGCCTCCGATCAGAGCGAGTAGGGCAGGTAGCACAGGGCGGCGATGACGATGGCGCCCCAGCCGAGCAGAGCGGGCTTGCGGTACCAGGCGTCGTCGCCCTCGGCGGGTGCCTCCGGTGCGTCCGGCGACTCCGTTCCGTAGACCAGACCGGCCAGTTCGGACACCGGCTTGGGGGCGGTGAAGAGCGTGACGGCCACCATGACGACCGCACCCGCGACAAAACCGACGATCGCCGAGACGAAGTTGGCGCCCTGGTCGCTCGGGATGTCGATGATGCCCTGCTTGTAGATCCAGAAGTAGTTGAGCATCGCGGCGCAGGTACCGGCGAGCAGGCCCCACACACCGGACTTCATCGAGGCGCGCTTCCAGAACATGCCGATGATGAAGACCACGAACAGCGGGACGTTGAAGAAGGAGAAGAGCGTCTGGAGGTAGCTCATGATGTTGGAGAAGCTGGAGGCGATGAAGGCCGTGCCTATGGAGGCCAGCACACCGATCGCCGTGATCAGCCGTCCGAAGCGCAGGTAGTACGTGTCGGGCTTGTCCTTCTTCACGTACCGCGCCCAGATGTCCGTCGTGAAGACGGTGTTGAACGAGGAGACGTTGGCGGCCATACCGGCCATGAAGGCGGCCAGCAGACCCGTCACCGCGATACCGAGCACACCGTTGGGCAGCAGCTCCTGCATCAGCAGCGGAATCGCGTCGTTGTACGTGAGATCCGAGCCGGAGGTGCCGATCTTCGGGGCGATGACGGCGGCGACCAGGCCCGGGATCATCACGAGGAAGACGATGAACATCTTCGGGATGGCGGCGATCAGCGGGGTGCGCTGGGCGGCGGAGAGGTTCTTCGCGGAGAGCGCGCGCTGCACCTCGGCGAAGTTCGTCGTCCAGTAGCCGAAGGAGAGCACGAAGCCCAGGCCCAGGATGATCGTCAGCCAGTTCGCGCCGAGCGGGTTCGCGTGGCCGATCGAGGTGCCGCCCCAGGCGGTCATGAAGTCATGACCCTTGCTCTTGGTGAGCGTGTCCGAGAGGCCGTCCCAGCCGCCGACCCGCTTGAGGCCGAGGATGGTGAGCGGGATCAGCGCGGCGAGGATGACGAAGAACTGCAGCACCTCGTTGTAGATCGCCGACGAGAGGCCGCCGATGGTGATGTAGATGAGGACGAAGAGGCCGGCGACGACGATCGCGACCCACTGCGGCCAGCCCAGGAGCGCCTCCACGACGATCGACAGGGCGTAGAGGTTCACGCCCGCGATGAGGACCGCCGAGAAGGCGAAGAGTATGGAGCTCAGCAGGTGCGCCGACTTGTCGAAGCGGTGCAGCAGGAACTCGGGGACCGAGCGCACCTTCGACTTGTAGTAGAAGGGCATCATCACCAGGCCGAGGAAGACCATGGCGGGGATGGCGCCGATCCAGTACCAGTGGACGACGGCCACACCGTACTGCGCGCCGGTCGCCGCCATGCCGAGGATCTCGGTGGCGCCGAGGTTGGCCGCGACGAAGGCCAGACCGGTGACCCAGGCGGGCAGCGAACGGCCGGAGAGGAAGAAGTCGAGGCTCGTCTTCACACTTGCCCTGGCAGCGAATCCGATGCCCAGGACCACGATGAAGTAGATCGCCAGAATGGTGTAGTCGAGCCCGTTCGTGGGGAGCCGGAGTCCGGCAGCCAGGTATTGCATGAGTACTCGCTTCGTTGCCAGAACTTTTCCGGAGTGGAACCTACGCCTACATGTTCAAAAATTGAACACATGGTTGGTGTTCTTTGTTTGATTGTGATCGGGCTGGTTGGTATGTCCCGATGAAAGCGCTTGCTGCGTCCCCATTGACTGTTCTGTTGACTTGTGGTTTGTTGTGTGCGGTTCTGTTTGGGTAGTAGCAGTGGGCGAGGAGCGCCAGAGTGAAGAAGACATCGACCCGCCTCGCCGACGGTCGTGAGCTGCTCTACTACGACAGCCGGGACGATGTCGTACGTGACGCCGTGGACCGGCGCCCCCTCGGCCCCGTCGCCACCGCATCCGAGATCCGCACCGACCCGCTGCTCGGTGACGCGGTCGCCATCTCCTCGCACCGCCAGGAGCGCACCTACCACCCGCCGGCCGACGAGTGCCCGCTCTGCCCCTCACGCGACGGACGGCTCAGCGAGGTCCCCGAAGCCGACTACGACGTCGCCGTCTTCGAGAACCGCTTCCCCTCGCTCACCGGTGACTCCGGCCGCTGCGAGGTCGTCTGCTTCACCTCCGACCACCACGCCTCCTTCGCCGACCTCACCCCCGAACAGGCCGGCCTGGTCCTGGAGGCATGGACCGACCGGACCGCCGAGCTGGCCGAACTCCCCGCCGTCAAGCAGGTGTTCTGCTTCGAGAACCGCGGCGCCGAGATCGGTGTCACCCTCGGCCACCCGCACGGCCAGATCTACGGTTACCCCTTCATCACCCCGCGCACCGCGCTGATGCTGCGCTCCGCCGAGGCGTTCCAGGAGAGCAGCGGCGGCCGGAACCTCTTCGACGAGACCGTCGCCCGCGAGATGGCCGACGGCTCCCGGGTGGTCCTGGAGGGCGCGCACTGGGTGGCGTTCGTCCCGTACGCCGCGCACTGGCCGTACGAGGTGCACCTCTACCCCAAGCAGCGCGTACCCGACCTGCGCTTCCTCGGCGAGGACGCGCGCACAGAGTTTCCACAGATGTATCTGGAACTGTTGAAGCGCTTCGACCGGATCTTCGGCGAGGGCGAGCCGCCGACGCCGTATGTCTCCGCGCTCCACCAGGCGCCCTTCGGCGAGCTGGAGGGATACGGCATCAAGCGGGACGAATTCGCCCTGCATCTTGAGCTTTTCACCATTCGCCGTACTTCGGGCAAGCTGAAGTTCCTCGCGGGTTCCGAGTCGGGCATGAACGTCTTTGTGAATGACGTGCCGCCGGAGGCCGCGGCCGAGCGACTGCGAGAGGTAGCGAGCAAGTGAGCAAGAAGTACCTGGTCACCGGTGGCGCGGGATACGTCGGCAGTGTCGTGGCCGCCCACCTCCTGGAGGCCGGGCACGAGGTGACCGTGCTCGACGACCTTTCCACCGGCTTCCGCGCCTCCGTCCCCGACGGCGCCGCCTTCATCGAGGGCCGCATCCAGGACGCCGCCCGCTGGCTCGACTCTTCGTACGACGGTGTCCTGCACTTCGCCGCCTCCTCACAGGTCGGCGAGTCGGTCGTCAACCCCGAGAAGTACTGGCTCAACAACGTCGGCGGCACCACCGCGCTGCTCGCCGCGATGCGCTCGGCCGGTGTCCGCACCCTGGTGTTCTCCTCCACCGCCGCGGCCTACGGCGAGCCCACGGCCGTACCGATCAGGGAGAGCGCCCCCACGGCGCCGACCAACCCGTACGGCGCCACGAAGCTCGCCGTCGACCACATGATCAGCGGCGAGTGCGCGGCGCACGGCCTGGCCGCCGCCAGCCTGCGGTACTTCAACGTCGCGGGCGCCTACAAGACGTACGGCGAGCGCCATGACCCCGAGTCGCACCTCATCCCGCTGGTCCTCCAGGTCGCGCAGGGCCGCCGCGACGCCATCTCCGTGTACGGCGAGGACTACCCCACCCCGGACGGCACCTGCGTCCGCGACTACATCCATGTCGCGGACCTCGCCGAGGCCCATCTGCTCGCCCTGGACGCGGCCACCGCGGGCGAGCACCTGATCTGCAACCTCGGCAACGGCAGCGGGTTCTCGGTCCGCGAGGTCATCGAGACCGTACGCAAGGTCACCGGGCACCCCGTCCCCGAGCAGGCCGCGGGGCGCCGCGCGGGCGACCCGGCCACGCTCGTCGCCTCCGCCGACACCGCACGCGAGCGGCTCGGCTGGACCCCCTCGCGCCCCGATCTGGCCGGGATCGTCTCCGACGCCTGGGCCTTCGCGCAGCACATCCGCACACCGGCGTAGTCAGAGTTGTCCCACGACAGGTCCCACGACAGGTCCCACAGCAGGGGAGTTGCTGAGCAATGAGTTTCGAGGAGCTGTACGGGTCGGCCCCCGAGGGCACCTGGGCCGCGCCCGGCCGGGTCAACCTCATCGGTGAGTACACCGACTTCAACGAGGGCTTCGTCATGCCGCTCGCCCTGCCGCACACCGCCGTCGCGCAGGTGTCCCGGCGCACCGACGGCGTACTGCGGCTGTTCTCGGCGGACATCGAGGGCGGCGTCGTCCAGCTGCGCACCGACGAACTCGAACCGCTCACCAACACCAGCTGGGCGGCCTACCCGGCGGGCGTCGTCTGGGCGCTGCGCGAGGCGGGCCACCCGGTGACGGGCGCCGACATCCACCTCAGCTCCACGGTCCCCACCGGCGCCGGACTCTCCTCGTCCGCCGCCCTCGAAGTCGTCACCGCGCTCGCCCTCAACGACCTGTTCGGACTGGGCCTGGACTGCAACCAGCTGGCGCTGATCGCCCAGCGCGCCGAGAACGCCTTCGTCGGGGTGCCCTGCGGAGTCATGGACCAGACGGCATCGGCCTGCTGCGCCGACGGCCATGCCCTGCACCTCGACTGCCGGGACCACTCGATACGCCAGGTCCCCTTCGACCTGGCCGCCCAGGGGCTGCGGCTGCTCGTCGTGGACACCAGGGTCAAGCACGCCCTGGGCGACGGCGCCTACGCCGAGCGGCGCGCGGGCTGCGAGGAGGGCGCCCGGATCCTGGGCGTTCCCGCGCTGCGCGATGTGCCGTACGAGCAGCTGCCGGAGGCGCTGGACCGGCTCACCGACCCGAAGGTGCGCGGCTATGTCCGCCATGTCGTCTCGGACAACCACCGGGTGGCGCGGACGGTCGCGCTCCTCGACGCGGGCGACGTACGCGGGGTCGGCCCGATCCTCACCGACGGCCACGCCTCCCTCCGCGACGACCTGCTGGTCTCCTGCGAGGAGCTGGACCTGGTGGTGGCGGCGGCCAACGAAGGCGGCGCGCTGGGAGCCCGGATGACCGGCGGCGGCTTCGGCGGATCGGCGATCGTGCTCGTCGAGGAGGTGCACGCGGAGGCGGTGAGCAAGGCGGTGACCGAGGCGTTCGCCGGGGCCGGGTACACGGCCCCGCGGATCTTCACCGCCACGGCATCGGCGGGGGCGCGCCGGCTGAGCTGAGGCGTCGGCGGGGGCGGGGCGGCGGGGCGTGGCCACTGAGGCCCACGAGGCCCCGTCCGGTGCTTCCCGCCCGTCGCTCGTTCCCCTGCCCTCGCTCCCCGCCCCTCGCTCCCCGGGCCCGGTGTTCCCAATCACCGGACGCACCCGATGTGCGCCCGTACCCTGAACCAGAGCCACCGGTGGGGGTCCGGTGCGCGGGCGTGGGGGTTCCTATGGGTCATATTCGTGTTCTCGTCGTCGACGACCACCGCATCTTCGCCGAGTCGCTCGCCGCGGCCCTCGCCGCCGAGCCCGGCGTGGAGGTCACGGCCGCGGGCAGCGCTCCGGCCGCACTGCGCAGTCTGGACAGGGCGGCGGCGGACGCGCGTCCCTTCGATGTGCTGCTGGCCGACGCCGATCTCGGTGGCGCGGCGGGGTGGGGCAGCCACCGCCCGGCCGCCGCGTCCGGCGCCGCCGAGAGCGCCCCGGGGGACGGCATCGCGCTGGCAGCCGCGGCGCGTGCGGCCCGGCCCGCGCTGCGGACCGTCGTCCTCGCGGCGCGCGACGACCCGCGCCGGGCCGCGCTGGCCCTCCAGACCGGGGCCTCGGGGTGGGTCGCCAAGGACTGTTCGCTCCAGCGTCTGCTCGCCGTGGTCCGGGGCGTCCTGCGGGGCGAGACGCATCTGCCGCCCGCCCTGCTCACCGGCGTACTGCGGGAGCTGAACAGCGCCCAACGGCACCGCACCAAGGGCGAGTTGCTGGTCGAGGCGCTGACGCCGAGGGAGCGCGAGGTGCTGCGGTGCATGGTCGCGGGCCTGGGCCGCAAGGCGGTGGCCGAGCGGCTCTTCCTCTCCCCGCACACCGTCCGTACGCATATGCAGAACGTACTGGGCAAGCTCGGCGTGCACTCCACGCTGGCCGCGGTCGCCCTGGCGAGACGCGCGGGCGTCGGGCCCGCCGAAGGACCGCCCTCAGCCGGGGATGTTGTCGAACGGGGCGGTCAACTGGCGTAGCAGACTGGCCAGTTCACCCCGCTGGGTACGGGAGAGCTCGGCGAGCAGTGCGCGCTCCTGGGCGAGCAGCCCGGCCAGCGCCTGGTCGGCCCGGTCCCGCCCCTCGTCGGTCAGCCGGACCAGCACCCCGCGCCGGTCGCTGGGGTCGGGCAGCCGCTCGACGAGCCCCTTGGTGGCGAGCCGGTCGATGCGGTTGGTCATGGTGCCCGACGTGACCAGGGTCTGGGTCAGCAGCTGTCCGGGGGAGAGCTGGTACGGGTCGCCCGCGCGGCGCAACGACGTCAGGACGTCGAACTCCCAGGGCTCCAGACTGTGCTCGGAGAACGCGAGCCGGCGGGCGCGGTCGAGATGGCGCGCCAGCCTGGACACACGGCTCAGGACCTCAAGTGGTTCCACGTCGAGGTCGGGGCGCTCACGGCGCCACGCAGCGACCAGCCGGTCGACCTCATCCTCCATGTGGATCAGTGTAGAGGGTCTGTCGACATGAAGTCTCTTGGCGTCAACTATCTCGACCGCAACCATCTTGACTGCAACTATCTTGACATCAAGAGAATTATCGGGGAATGCTGCTCCCATGACCGCACCCACCTGGGATCCGCAGCAGTACCTGCGCCACGCGGACCACCGCACCCGACCCTTCCACGACCTCCTGAGCCGGATCCCCGGCACCCCGGCCACCATCGCCGACCTCGGCTGCGGCGCCGGCAACGCCACCGCCCTGCTCGCCGACCGCTGGCCGAACGCCCGGATCACCGGCTTCGACAACTCCCCGCAGATGCTGGAGCGGGCCCGGCAGTACGCGGGCCCCCGACTCACCTTCGCCCCCGCGGACGCCACCACCTGGACCCCCGCCGAACCGTACGACCTGCTCGTCTCCAACGCCCTCCTCCAGTGGGTACCCGGCCACGCCGACCGCTTTTCCGACTGGCTGGACGCCCTCGCCCCCGGCGCCACCTTCGCCTTCCAGGTGCCGGGCAACTTCACCGCACCCAGCCACACCCTCCTCGCCGCCCTGCGCGAGTCCCCGCGCTGGAAAACCCGCCTCTCCGGCGTCGGAGACCGCACGGGAGCCGTCCTGGAGCCCGCCGCATACCTCTCCCGCCTCACCGCCCTCGGCTGCGCGGCCGACGTCTGGGAGACCACCTACCTCCAGCTCCTCACCGGCGACGACCCGGTACTCGACTGGGTCAAGGGCACCGCCCTGCGCCCGGTCCTCACCGCCCTCGCCGACGACGAGGAGGCCACGGCCGCCTTCCTCACCGAATACCGCGACCTGCTCCGCGATGCCTACCCGCCGGGCCCGCACGGCACGGTCTTCCCGTTCCGCCGCATCTTCGCCGTCGCCCACCGGGAGCAGCGATGATCACCGCGGTCGACCACATCCAGCTCGCCGCCCGGCCCGGCACCGAGGACACCCTCCGCGCCTACTACGCCGGGGTGCTCGGCATGACCGAGATCCCCAAGCCCCCGGCCCTCGCCGCCCGGGGAGGCTGCTGGTTCCAGTCGGGCCCGGTCCAGCTGCACCTCGGTATGGAGGAGGGCCACCGCCCCTCGGTCAAGGCCCACCCGGCGCTCCGCGTCACCGGCATCGAGGCGTACGGCGCCCTGCTGGAATCCCGCGGCGCGAAAGTGGTCTGGGACGGCGACCTTCCCGGCCACCGCCGCTTCTACTCCTGGGACCCGGCCGGAAACCGCATCGAGTTCCTGGAGCCGGTGGGCTGACCTCACCCTTTCGGATGATCACATCGTGTAGGGCGCCGCGGGGCCCCTCTGACACCTAGCTTGGCGGTGTCGCTTGTGCCGCTGTGGCGCCCGCGCCCACACTGATGGAGGAGGTGCTTCACGATGACCGCTCTCGCACACGAGGTTTCCCCGGCTGTGGACGACGATCCGGTCTCCGACCTGGACGAGGTCCTCTGGCAGGCGTGGAAAGCCATGGATCTCCCCGAGGGCTACCGGGCCGAGATCATCGAGGGGTCCATCGAGGTGTCACCTACAGGTCGCCGCCGTCACGGCGTGCTCATCGGACGAATCCGCCGCGCGCTGGACGCTCACCTGGCCGGCGGAGACCACGGCGAGGTCGTCCACCATGACATCAATGTGATCCACCACCGCAAAACGTGGGTCCCGGATCTCTTCGTGGCCCCGCTCGATCTGGACGAGATCCCGGACGAGGACGGCCTGGGAGTCGACGCCGCCGGGGTGTCCGCAATCATCGAGGTCGTCTCGCCCGGTCGGCAGAACGAGCAGCGGGACCGGATCCGCAAACGCCGCGAGTACGCCCGTGCGGGCATTGCGCTCTACGTTCTCGTGGACGACCACGACGGCGACGGCACGGTCGTCCTGCTGACCTCACCCGACACGAAGAAGGCCGTCTACACGGACGAGCACCGCGTCCCCTACGGCACGGACGCGGTGCTCCCCGAAGGCCCGGCGAAGGGCTTCGCTATCGGCAGCGACATCACCGGGGCCTGACGCCTCCCTGGGCCCGTTCAGAGCTGCTTGAGCGCGTCCAGTGTGATGTCGATACGGATGTCGTACGGAACCCCGAGTTTCAGCTGATCATGGTGAATGCCGTTCAGCGCGTACGCCTTGGTCACCGGGTCGAGCTCGTAGACACGGACCACGGGGTGCTGGTTCGCTCCCGCCATCTCGACGAGCCAGAAATGCGGGATGCCGGCTGCCGCGTATTTGCGTGGCTTGGTGTCGCGGTCGCGGGCCTCCGAGTCGGGGGAGACGACCTCGACAGCGAGCAAGACATCCGCCGCCACGAAGCTGTTCTGCTCAAGGCTGGTGACAGCACTCGCGTGGACGACGGAGACATCGGGCTCGGGTCCATCGCGGCGGTCCAGGACGACCGTCATCTGGCGAATGACCTTCAGATGCCCGGCCACTGTGCTGCGCAACCCGGCCATCAACAGGTCGACCATCGTGCTGTGGAAATTCCGTTGAGGACGCGCGAAGACAAGGCTCCCGTCGATCAGCTCGGTGTGCGGCGGGAGACCGGGCAGCGTGAACAGGTCGTCCACGGTGTGTCCGTCCGGTGGTGGTACGGGCCGGCGGAAACGGTCACCGCCCGGCAGCTCGGCGGCCATGGGTTCTGCCATGGGCGGATTCTCGCCCTGTCCCACCACACCAGCGGCCGAAAAGCGTGTGAGTCATCACAACGAGTGAGGCCACGGCCCTGGCCAAGGGCCGCTCACCCCTTCCGGTGGCCTATCAGCCGCGGCTTCGGCTCCAGGCCGTCCAGCCCGTGCCACGCCAGGTTCACCAGATGCGCCGCCACCTCCGCCTTCGGCGGCTTGCGGACGTCCAGCCACCACTGGCCCGTCAGCGCCACCATGCCGACCAGCGCCTGCGCATACAGCGGCGCCAGCTTCTGGTCGAAGCCCCGCGCCTTGAACTCCATGCCCAGGATGTCCTCCACCTGCGTGGCGATATCGCTGATCAGCGACGCGAACGTCCCCGTCGACTGGGCCACCGGCGAATCCCGCACCAGAATGCGGAAACCGTCCGTGTACTCCTCGATGTAGTCGAGCAGCGCGAACGCCGCCTGCTCACACAGCTCACGCGGGTGGCCCGCCGTCAGCGAACCCGTCACCAGGTCCAGCAGCTGACGCATCTCCCGGTCCACCACCACCGCGTACAGGCCCTCCTTGCCGCCGAAGTGCTCGTACACCACCGGCTTGGAGACCCCGGCCTTCGCCGCGATCTCCTCCACCGACGTGCCCTCGAAACCCTTCGCGGCGAAGAGAGTGCGGCCGATGTCCAGCAGCTGCTCGCGGCGTTCCTTCCCCGTCATACGGACCCGGCGCGCACGCCGGGCCGCGGGCGGGCGGTTCTTGCCACCGCTGGTACTGCTGCCTTCGATCGCCACGTCTGTCATCATGCCGTCTCTGTGAGCTCACTCTTGCGCCGGGCATCGATCCGCTCAGCCGACGGCCAGCGCACGTCGTACGCCCAGCCCAGCAGCTCGAACCAGCGGATCAGACGCGCGCTGGAGTCCAGCTGGCCCCGCAGCACCCCGTGCCGGGCGCACGTCGGGTCCGCGTGGTGCAGGTTGTGCCAGGACTCCCCGCACGACAGGATCGCCAGCCACCACACATTGCCCGAACGGTCACGCGACTTGAACGGCCGCCGGCCCACCGCATGACAGATCGAGTTGATCGACCAGGTCACATGGTGGAGCAGCGCCACCCGGACCAGCGAGCCCCAGAAGAACGCCGTGAAAGCGCCCCACCACGACATCGTCACCAGACCGCCCACCAGCGGCGGAATCGCCAGCGACGCACCCGTCCAGTAGATGAAGTTCCGCGAGATCCAGCGGATCGCCGGGTCCTTGATCAGATCCGGTGCGTACTTGTGCTGCGGGGTCTGCTCCTCGTCGAACATCCACGCCATGTGCGCCCACCACAACCCCTTGAGCAGGGCCGGGAACGTATCGCCGTACCGCCACGGCGAATGCGGGTCGCCCTCCGCGTCGGAGAACTTGTGGTGCTTGCGGTGATCGGCCACCCACCGCACCAGCGGCCCCTCGACCGCCAGCGAGCCCATCATGGCCAGCACGATCCGCAGCGGACGCCTGGCCTTGAAAGCGCCATGGGTGAAATACCGGTGGAAACCGATCGTGATGCCATGGCACCCGACGTAGTACATCACCACGAGCAGACCCAGATCGAGCCAGCTCACACCGCCCCACCGCCAGGCCAGCGGCACCGCCGCGACCAGAGCGAGGAACGGCACGACGATGAAGAGCAGCAGACCGAACTGCTCCACGGAGCCTTTGCTGTCCCCGCCCAGCGTCGCGGAGCGGGTGGTGGGACCGGTCGGGGTCTGGGCTTCATCGATCAGATCGGGACCAATGGTCATAAGGGACGTCCCCCGTGGGGTGAGGAATGCGGCTGATGCCCGGCTACGGTTCCGTAACCTACGGCCTCGTAAGTATGTCAGCGAGCAGCCTCGCGGCAAGAGGGCTGTGGACGCCCCGGCGAGCCGGACAACCGGACACCTATCCTGTGTGCGTGTCGTCGGACAGCGCGGTCCGTTCTGTGACTTCTGGGAATGACCCCCAGACCCCTTCGCCAGTCGTGCCAACACTGCAAGGAGCCGCACCTGTGAGCAGTGCCGATCTGACCCCCACCCCGACCGCCAGCCCCGAGCTGCGCGCGGACATCCGCCGCCTGGGCGACCTGCTCGGCGAGACCCTCGTACGCCAGGAGGGCCCCGAACTGCTCGAACTCGTCGAACGCGTCCGCGCCCTCACCCGCGAGGACGGCGAAGCAGCCGCCGAGCTGCTCGGAGACACCGGGCTGGAGACCGCCGCCAAGCTGGTGCGCGCCTTCTCCACCTACTTCCACCTGGCCAACGTCACCGAGCAGGTACACCGCGGCCGCGAGATGCGCGCCGTACGCGCCGCCGAAGGCGGACTCCTCGCCCGCACCGCGGACCGGCTCAAGGACGCCGACCCCGACCACCTGCGCGCGACCGTACGCAACCTCAACGTACGGCCCGTCTTCACCGCCCACCCCACCGAAGCCGCACGCCGCTCCGTACTCAACAAGCTGCGCCGCATCGCCGAGCTCCTGGAGACCCCGGTCATCGAGGCCGACCGGCGCCGCCACGACCTGCGGCTCGCCGAGAGCATCGACCTCATCTGGCAGACCGACGAGCTCCGCGTCGTACGGCCCGAACCCGCGGACGAAGCGCGAAACGCGATCTACTACCTTGACGAACTCCACGCCGGAGCCGTCGGCGACGTCCTCGAAGACCTCGCCGCCGAACTCGACCGCGTCGGCGTCGAACTGCCCCCCGGCACCCGCCCGCTCTCCTTCGGCACCTGGATCGGCGGCGACCGCGACGGCAACCCCAACGTCACCCCCGCCGTCACCTGGGACGTGCTGATCCTCCAGCACGAACACGGCATCACCGACGCCATCGACCTCATCGACTACCTGCGCGGACTGCTCTCCAACTCCATCCGCTACACCGGCGCCACCCAGGAACTCCTCGACTCCCTCCAGCTCGACCTGGAACGCCTCCCCGAGATCAGCCCCCGCTACAAGCGCCTCAACGCCGAAGAGCCCTACCGCCTCAAGGCCACCTGCATCCGGCAGAAGCTCGTCAACACCCGCGAACGCCTCGCCAAGGGCACCCCCCACCGCGTCGGCCGCGACTACCTCGGCACCTCCGAACTCCTCAGCGACCTGACCCTCATCCAGGCATCCCTCCGCGACCACCGCGGCGGACTCTTCGCCGACGGCCGCATGGACCGCACCATCCGCACCCTCGCCGCGTTCGGCCTCCAGCTCGCCACCATGGACGTACGCGAACACGCCGACGCCCACCACCACGCACTCGGCCAGCTCTTCGACCGCCTCGGCGAAGAATCCTGGCGCTACGCCGACATGCCCCGCGAATACCGCCAGAAGCTCCTCGCCAAGGAACTCAGGTCCCGGCGCCCGCTCGCACCCAGCCCCGCCCCCCTCGATGCGGCAGGCGAGAAGACACTCGGCGTCTTCCACACCATCAAGCAGGCCTTCGAACGCTTCGGCCCCGAAGTCATCGAGTCCTACATCATCTCGATGTGCCAGGGCGCCGACGACGTCTTTGCCGCCGCCGTACTCGCCCGCGAAGCCGGCCTCCTCGACCTGCACGGCGGCTGGGCCAAGATCGGCATCGTGCCGCTCCTGGAGACCACCGACGAACTGCGCGCCGCCGACGTCATCCTCGACGAAATGCTCGCCGACCCCTCCTACCGGCGCCTCGTCTCGCTGCGCGGCGACGTCCAGGAGGTCATGCTCGGCTACTCCGACTCCTCCAAGTTCGGCGGCATCACCACCAGCCAGTGGGAGATCCACCGCGCCCAGCGCCGGCTGCGCGACGTCGCCCACCGCTACGGCGTACGCCTGCGGCTCTTCCACGGCCGCGGCGGCACCGTCGGCCGCGGCGGCGGCCCCTCCCACGACGCGATCCTCGCCCAGCCCTGGGGCACCCTCGAAGGCGAGATCAAGGTCACCGAACAGGGCGAGGTCATCTCCGACAAGTACCTCGTCCCCGCACTCGCCCGCGAGAACCTCGAACTGACCGTCGCGGCAACCCTCCAGGCATCCGCCCTGCACACCGCGCCCCGCCAGTCCGACGAAGCACTCGCCCGCTGGGACGCGGCCATGGACGTCGTCTCCGACGCCGCGCACGCCGCGTACCGCAAGCTGGTCGAGGACCCGGACCTGCCGACGTACTTCCTCGCCTCCACGCCGGTCGACCAGCTCGCCGACATGCACCTCGGCTCCCGGCCCTCCCGCCGCCCCGGCTCGGGCGTCTCGCTCGACGGACTGCGCGCCATCCCCTGGGTCTTCGGCTGGACCCAGTCCCGGCAGATCGTCCCCGGCTGGTACGGCGTCGGCTCCGGCCTCAAGGCCCTGCGCGAGACCGGACTCGACACCGTCCTGGACGAAATGCACGAACAGTGGCACTTCTTCCGGAACTTCATCTCCAACGTCGAGATGACCCTCGCCAAGACCGACCTGCGGATCGCCAGGCACTACGTCGACACCCTCGTGCCCGACGAACTCAAGCACGTCTACGCCGACATCGAGGCCGAACACGAACTCACCGTCCGCGAGGTCCTGCGCATCACCGGCGGCCAGCAGCTCCTGGACTCCCACCCCGCGCTCCAGCAGACCTTCGCCATCCGGGACGCCTACCTGGACCCGATCTCCTACCTCCAGGTCTCCCTGCTCGCCCGCCAGCGGGCAGCGGCCGAAAACGGCGAGGAGGCGGACCCGACCCTCGCACGGGCCCTGCTGCTCACCGTGAACGGAGTCGCCGCCGGGCTCCGCAACACGGGGTGACCTCCGGCCGGGGGCAGGGGCCCGGGGCGGCAGACGTCGCCTCGGTTCCCCGCCCCCGGTGATCCGGCCCATCGACTCGCTGGGAAGCGCCCCCTGAACGGGCTTGATGCGCGGACCGGGGCGAGGGCTTGAATCGGTGGCCGGAGAGTCGGCTCGCCCGGCACTCGGTCCTCAATCGCCGGACGGGCTCGAGATGCGCGGGCGGGGCTGCCGCGCGGACCCGGTGAGGCCGGATCACAGCGCCACGAACGCCGCCACCAGCAGCCCCGCACCCGCGACCCCCGCCGCCCACGCCGTACGCGTCATCCGCAGACCCCCACCGATCACCAGAGCCGCCAGCAACAACGCGCCGCCCAACGGAACCCACGCATGCAGCGCGCCCGCCCAGCCCGTCCTGATCGCCTCATCACTGCCGGGGCGGACCACCACCGGCAACCGCTCGCCCTTCTCGGCCGCCGTCGACTTGTCGATGACCAGCCCCCGGTGCGCGGCCGAACCCGCCGACGGCACGAACGGGCCCGTACACGTACCCCCCGAACACGACACCACCGTCAGCGTCCCGTGATCACGGCCCTTCGCCAGCAGCACATGCTGCGCCGTGCCCCACGACGACCAGAAACCGGCCACCAGGACCAGCACCGCGACACACCCCATGGCCGCCCTGCCCGCATACAGCAGGACGCCGCGACTCCGCTTCATGGGGCGCGATCCTTGGCCATCGGACCACACCGGGTCAACCCTCCGAGCCCGCCTCAGGAGTTGTACGTGGTCTGCGCCCGGTCCAGACCCTCGATGACCAACGCCTCCACCGCATCCGCCGCCCGGTCCACGAAGTACCCCAACTCCTTGCGCTCCGCCGACGAGAAATCCTTCAGCACGAAATCGGCAACCTGCATCCGACCCGGCGGACGCCCGATACCGAACCGCACCCGGTGATAGTCCGCCCCCAGCGACCTGGTCATCGACTTCAGACCGTTGTGCCCGTTGTCCCCGCCACCCAGCTTCAGCCGCAGCGTCCCGTAACCGATGTCCAGCTCGTCATGGACAGCGACGATGTTCGCCGTACCCACCTTGTAGAAATCCCGCAGCGCCGTGACCGGCCCGCCCGACAGATTCATGTACGACATCGGCTTCGCCAGCACCACCCGCCGGCTGCCCGGCCCCGGCGGACCCAGCCGGCCCTCCACCACCTGAGCGCGCGCCTTGTGCGCCTTGAAACGGCCCCCGATACGCTCCGCCAGCAGATCGGCCACCATGAAGCCCACATTGTGGCGGTTGGCCGCATAGTCGGGGCCAGGGTTACCGAGGCCCACAACCAGCCAGGGAGCCGTCGGATCGGGCGTCGTCATCTGCACGTCTCCCTCTGCACGTGTCCGGCCCCCGCCGAACCGCGGTGAACCGGTAAAAGCCGGTGAACAGCCAGCCGCCGCCCGCGCCTTGCGGCACGGACGGCGGACTCACACACACTCCGGAACACCACGGCCCCGGACCCGCCGGAACAACCGGCGGAAACACCTCAGCGCGAGGCTCAGGCCTCGGCACCCTCAGCAGCCTCGTCGGACTCCGCAGCCGGCTCCTCGGCCTGCGCGGCCACGACCTGGATGACCACGGCCTCCTCGTCGGTGGCAAGAGTCGTGCCGGACGGCAGCGGAACATCCTTCGCCAGGATCGAGTCACCGGCGTCCATGCCCGCGACCGACACCGTGACCGACTCCGGGATGTGCGTGGCCTCGGCCTCGACGGTCAGCGTGTTCTGCACGTACTCCAGCAGGTTGGCACCCGGCGCCAGGTCACCCTCGGCGTGCACCGAGACCTCGACCGTGACCTTCTCACCCAGCTTGACCGCGAGCAGGTCCACGTGGGTCAGGTTGCGCTTGATGGCGTCACGCTGGATCGCCTTGGGGATCACCAGCTCCGTACGGCCACCGATGTCCAGACGCAGCAGCGCGTTCGCCGTCTTCAGCGCCATCATCAGCTCGTGGCCGGGAAGGGTGATGTGCACGGTGTCGGCACCGTGACCGTAGATGACCGCGGGAACCTTGTTCTCACGACGGATCTGGCGGGCAGCGCCCTTGCCGAACTCGGTACGGACTTCAGCGGCGAGCTTGACCTCAGCCATGTGGCACTCCTCAGAGGTGACGGAAACGGATCGGTCACCCGGCCACGTATCGCGGCCTGCTACGAAGAGCGCGTCGATAACGGAGTCCCGTACCCATGAGTACGGCCTCCCTCGCCGAGCAACTCCGTGAGTCTACCCGGCGGGAAGGCCGTCCCAGAAATCGATCTTCAGGCCGCTGTCAGCAGGCCCGCGGCTACGCCTGCTCCTCGAAGAGGCTGGTCACCGAACCGTCCTCGAAGACCTCCCGCACCGCACGGGCGATCGTCGGCGCCATCGACAGCACCGTGATCTTGTCCAGCTCCAGGTTGTCCGGATCCGGCAGCGTGTTCGTGAAGACGAACTCACTCACCTTCGAATTCTTCAGACGGTCCGCGGCAGGACCCGACAGCACCCCGTGCGTCGCCGTCACGATCACATCCTCGGCACCGTTCGCGAACAGCGCGTCCGCCGCGGCGACAATCGTGCCACCGGTGTCGATCATGTCGTCCACCAGGACGCAGACCCGCCCCTTCACCTCACCCACGACCTCATGGACCGTGACCTGGTTGGCGACGTCCTTGTCACGGCGCTTGTGCACGATGGCCAGCGGCGCACCGAGCCGGTCGCACCAGCGGTCGGCCACCCGCACCCGGCCCGCGTCCGGCGAGACGATCGTCAGCTTCGAACGGTCCACCTTGGCGCCCACGTAGTCCGCCAGTATCGGCAGCGCGAACAGATGGTCCACCGGGCCGTCGAAGAACCCCTGGATCTGATCGGTGTGCAGATCCACCGTGAGGATGCGGTCCGCACCCGCCGTCTTCATCAGATCCGCGATCAGACGAGCCGAGATCGGCTCACGGCCCCGGTGCTTCTTGTCCTGCCGCGCGTAACCGTAGAACGGCACGATCACGGTGATGCTCCGGGCCGATGCCCGCTTCAGCGCATCGATCATGATCAGCTGCTCCATGATCCACTGGTTGATCGGAGCCGTGTGGCTCTGCATCAGGAAGCAGTCCGCGCCGCGGGCCGACTCCTGGAAGCGAACGTAGATCTCACCGTTCGCGAAGTCGAAGGCCTTAGTCGGCACCAGGTCGACCCCCAGCTGGGCGGCGACCTCCTCGGCCAGCTCGGGGTGGGCGCGGCCGGAGAAGAGCATCAGTTTCTTCTCGCCGGTCGTCTTGATCCCGGTCACAGCACAGTCTCCTCAGACGTGTTGATTGCTGCTGGGCGAGCCAGCCGGAGGTATGTACCGGGGCGTACCCCGGAGTCCCGGCCCGTAAGCCGAGCATGCGTCTATCACGGTACGCGCAGATGAACGCACGTGTTTCCGGTCAGCTTTCGCCACCGGCCTCGTCGGACACGGCCTGAGCGGCCCGCGCGGCGGCACTTCCCGGCCGCTTCCTGGCCACCCAACCCTCGATATTCCTTTGCTGGCCCCGGGCGACGGCCAGCGCACCGGCCGGCACGCTCTTCGTGATCACCGACCCCGCAGCGGTGTACACACCGTCCCCGACCGTGATGGGAGCCACAAACATGTTGTCCGAACCGGTGCGGCAGTGCGACCCGATCGTTGTGTGGTGTTTGTCCTGTCCGTCATAGTTCACGAACACGCTCGCCGCACCGATATTGCTGAACTCACCGATCGTCGCGTCCCCCACGTACGACAGATGCGGCACCTTGGAACCCTCACCGATGGTCGCGTTCTTCGTCTCCACATACGTCCCGATCTTCCCCCGCACACCGAGCCGCGTACCCGGCCGCAGATAGGCGTACGGACCCACGGTCGCGTGCTCACCCACCTCCGCACCGTCCGCCACCGTGTTGTCCACCCGCGCGAACGCACCCACCACGGTGTCCTTCAGCCGCGAGTTGGGCCCGACCTCCGCACCCTCCGCGAGATGCGTCGCACCCAGCAACTGCGTACCCGGATGAACCACCGCATCCGGCTCGAACGTCACCGACACATCGACGAAGACCGACGCGGGATCGACCACGCTCACCCCGGCGAGCATCGCCCGCTCCAGCAGCCGGGCGTTCAGCAGCGCACGTGCCTGCGCCAACTGCACCCGGTTGTTGATCCCCACGATCTCCCGGTGGTCATCGGCCACCGACGCCCCCACCCGGTGACCGGCCGACCGCAGAATGCCCAGCACATCGGTCAGGTACTCCTCACCCTGACTGTTGTCCGTGCGCACCTTGTCCAGCGCCTCCGCCAGCAGCCGCCCGTCGAAGGCGAACACCCCCGAATTGATCTCCCGGATCGCCAACTCCGCCTCGGAGGCGTCCTTGTGCTCCACGATCGAGATCACCGCACCGCTGGCGTGATCCCGCACGATGCGCCCGTAACCGGACGCGTCCGGCACCTCGGCGGTCAGCACGGTCACCGCGTTGCCATCGGCGGTGTGCGTGGCGGCGAGCGCGGCCAGCGTCGCCCCGGTCAGCAGCGGCGTGTCACCGCAGACCACCAGAACGGTGCCATCGGGGGGCGCGCCCAGCTCTTCGAGCGCGGTACGCACGGCATGTCCGGTGCCGTTCTGCTCGGCCTGCACGGCGGTCCGTACGTCCGCGTCGGTCTCCGCGAGATGGGCCTGGACCTTCTCACGCTCGTGCCCGACGACCACGACGAGCTGCTCCGGCCCCAGCTCGCGTGAGGCGGCCACGACATGGCCGACGAGCGAGCGCCCGCAGACCTCGTGCAGGACCTTGGGGGTGGCCGACTTCATCCGGGTCCCCGCACCCGCCGCGAGAACGACGACGGCGGCAGCCGAGGGAGCCCTTCCCCCTGTTTGCGCGGATCCGAGACCTTGGGGGGGAGTGGCGCTCACGGTGGTGCCCTTCGGGTGCGGGTGGGTGGATATCCGCAGAATACCGGGGGGCCGGGGGGTGGAAACGGGGGCGGGTCCTGACCTGGAGGGTCAGGACCCGAACCTTGTGCTCCCGGAGAAGGAATCGAACCCTCATTCATCGGACCAAAACCGATTGTCCTGCCTTTAGACGATCCGGGATGAACTGCCCTCTATGTCTGATTCAAGTGATCAGGCGATCAGGCAGCCCCTACTATGCCGTACCACCAGCCCTCGACGCGACGGTAGAGGTCGGCACTTTGGTTCACGCGGACCACCAGGCAGCCGTGATAGTGCTCGCCCGTGTTCTTGCGGTTGGTCAACGGGTTGTGTTTCTTGACCGTCGTCTTGCCGAACGAGCCGACCCCGCCCACCACATCGGCCCAGTACCGCTCGGACGCGGAGGCGTCGGCCGTCTCGTGAATGTGTACGTGGAACCTCAGGTTGGCCGGGTCGACCTTCAGCAGGCGCAGCCATGCGAGGAAGACCTTGATCATGTCGGGGTCGCTATTGATGAAGGCCACCCGCTCCTGGGGTCGGTGAGGCTTGCTCTTGGTTCCCTCGGCCCAGTAGAGCGCGGCCCCCGCGATCATCAGTTCCCGCTCGGAAAGGTCGCCGATCTCGTCACTGGCCGCCCGCTTGGTCTTCTGGCGTTCCACCTCGCGACGCTGCAGCGTGGCCTCCCAGCCGCGCCTGGCGATCGCCGATGCGTCCTCTCGCGTGCGCCGGGGCGGCTTCGGCATGTCCCGCACCCAGAGCGAGATCGAACTCTTCGAGCACCCCAGCTCCACCTGGATCCCGTCGTACGTCATCCCCTGCGCCCGGAGCTCGCGGGCCTTCGCCCGCAGGTCGTCCTTCGCGTTCGGCCGTCTGGTCCACTCGGGTGCGGGCTCGCCCTCCAGCAGGCGGTTGAGGATGTCGTTGTTGTCGACGAAGAGCCGGTCGCGGATCTGGCGGCGGCTGAGGCCCTCCCTGCGTAACGCGATGGCCTGTTCGCGCAGGCCCTCGAAGTCGGCGTACTTGCTGTTTCTGCTGCGGATATCGGTCACGGCAACAGCATCGTCCGGAATGCGGACGTCCGGTTCGAAAGCATGCTCGATTCACTGGATCGAGTGATCAGGGCGTATTGCGCGTAACCTCCCGTATCGAAATTCGTGGGGCAGGGCTCTGCCCGCCCGTACGCTGGTTGCCATGACCGCAACGGGGGCGTACGACACCACGGCCACGGGGCTGACCGCCCGTGGCTGGTGGTGGTGGGAGCGGCGGCGCGGTGCCGCCCTGGATGTGGGGCTGGGCGTCGTCTCGGCTCTGGAATGCGCGCTGGAGGGTGTGGGCTTCTCCGGGCAGGCCGGGCTTCCGGTGCCGTTCGGAGTGGTGTTCGGGCTGTTGGCCGGATTCGTACTGGTGTTGCGGCGGCGGTGGCCGATCGCGGTGGTGCTGGTGTCGATCGCCACCACGCCCGCCCAGATGGGTTTCCTGATGGGGATCGTCGGGCTCTACACGCTCGCCGCATCCGATGTGCCGCGCCGGCTGACCGGTGCGCTGACGGTGATGGCGACGCTGGGCACGCTGATCGTGACGTTCGTACGGCTGCGCCATGGCGTGGGTGCGGAGGACGGGACTCCGGGCCCGGTGTTCGTGGTGCTCGCGTCCGTCTTCATGTCGCTGGGGCTGACGGCTCCGCCGGTGCTGTTCGGCCTGTACACCGGGGCGCGGCGCAGGCTGATGGAGAGTCTGCGGGAGCGTGCGGACAGTCTGGAGCGTGAGCTGTCGCTGCTGGCGGACCGTGCGGAGGAGCGGGCCGAGTGGGCGCGTACGGAGGAGCGGACACGGATCGCGCGGGAGATGCACGACGTGGTGGCGCACCGGGTGAGTCTGATGGTGGTGCATGCGGCGGCTCTGCAGGCGGTGGCGTTGAAAGATCCCGTGAAGGCGTCGAAGAACGCTGCCCTGGTGGGAGACATGGGGCGGCAGGCGCTGACGGAGTTGCGGGAGATGCTGGGGGTGTTGCGTTCGGGCGGGTCGGTACGGGCTCCGGCGGCGGTTCCGCTGGCTGCGGTCGGGGTGGCGGCTGCGGCTGCCGCGGCGGCCGCGGTGGAGGACGGGCCGTGTCTGGACGAGCTGGATGTGCTGGTGGGGCAGTCGCGGGCGGCGGGGATGGTGGTGGAGCTGTCGGTGGAGGGCGCCGCCGGGTCGTATGACGCGTTGGTCGAGCAGACGGCGTACCGGGTGGTGCAGGAGGCGCTCACCAATGTCCACAAGCATGCGGCCGGGGCGAGGACGCGGGTGCGGCTGGCGCATCGCGGGGCCGAGGTGGCGTTGCAGGTCGAGAACGGTCCGTCGGATGCGGGTGCGGCCGATGCGGGGCTGCCGAGTGGTGGGAACGGGCTGGTGGGGATGCGGGAGCGGGTGATGGCGCTGGGAGGGGTGTTCGTTTCGGGGCCGACGGAGGCCGGGGGTTTCCGGGTGTCGGCGGTGCTGCCGGAGCGGCGGCCCGCTGAGGGGGAGTGAGGGGCGGGGGCGCTGCGCGTTCCTCCTCTGTTGCCTCCCGTGTGCTGCTACCTGGGTTCGCCGCGTTCCCCTGCCGCTCCGTGCTGTCTTCTGCTGCTTTCCGTGTCCGGGGCCGGTCCGTTGCATGCCCGGTCCCGCACGAGCGCCCTGTCTGTTACGAGCCCAGTCGGACGGGCTGGAGGCCGGTGACGAGGGTGGTGAGGGCCTGGTCGATGTCGGGGCCCAGGTACCAGTCGCCGGTGTGGTCGACGCTGTAGATCCGGCCTTCGGTGTCGATGGCGAGGAGCGCCCGGCCGTCCCCTTCGTCGCCGAGCGGGGCGATCTCGGTGTCGAGTGCGCGACCGAGGTCGCCGAGGGTGCGGGCGAGGTGGAGGCCGCTGAGCGGGTCGATCGTGACAGGGGCGGGTGCAGTCTGGCGGCCGGGTGCGGGGCCGGTGATGCGCAGTCCGCCGAATTCGGCCCAGGCTTCGACTGCCGCGGGGAAGACCGCGTGCTGGTGGCCGGCGGGTGAGACGTGGGCGCGCAGGGTGTCGGCCCACTGTTCGGCGCCCCGGATGTCCCAGCGGCCGGGCTGCCAGCCTGCTTCGCGCAGTGCGGTGTCCACGGTCTCGGTGAAGCGGGTGCCGGGGGCGGCGGGTGTGTCCGGCGTGTCCTGCGGGTGGGGCGGCATGGGCGGTGGTTCAGCCCTTCTCGGTGGTCGGGTCGACTGCGCGTACGCCGAAGTGGGCGAGCATCGCCGTACAGGAGCGGCAGGGGGGTGCGTAGCTGCCGTGGAGGGGGTCGCCGTCCTCGCGGATGTGACGTGCGGTGATTTTGGCGTGTTTGAGGGTGCGGCGGGCTTCGCCGTTGGTGAGGGGTTTGCGGGAGGCCCGTTTGGAGCGGGTGCTTTCGGCGGCGGTGAGGTGGCGGGAGAGCAGGATCGCCTCGGGGCAGCGTCCGGTGAATCGTTCACGCTGGCCGCTGGTGAGTGTGGTGAGGAAGTCCTGGACCAGGGGGTGGAGCGCGGGGGGCTGGTCGGCTTTGCCCGCGGTGGAGGTGAGGGTGTCGGCTCCGCGTACGGAGAGGGCGGCGGCGACGGTGGGGAGGATGCCGTCCCTGCGGTGGCGGAGTTCGGGCGGGCGGGACGCGGTGCTGCTCCAGCGCAGGCGTGGGTCGCCGGCGGGCGGAGTCTGCGGTGCGTGTACGGCCGGTGCCGGTGCCTGAGCCGGTGCCTGAGCCGGTGCCTGTGGCGCGTGTGCTGTGCGCGGCGGTGCTGCCTTCTGCGGCGCCCCCGTTGTCCCCGCCGTGTGGGCCGTCTGAGCCGTCTGTGCTGCCCCCGCCGCTGGCTGTGCTGTGTGCGATGTGTGTGGTGTGTGTGGTGTCTGTGCGGTGTGCATGGTCGTGCTGCCCCTCCCCGCCCCGCGGCGGCTGCCGCCGGTGTCGCGCCCCCGTGTTGCGGGGTCAGCCTGCCAAATGGGGCGCCGAGTGGGGAAGCTGGGGCCTGTGATCGGGGTGGTGTGTCGGCTGCGGGTCACTCGAACGTGACCGTCCGTTACGTCGGTGTGGAGGGGCCCGAGTCTGCGGTGAACGGGGCGGGACCGGCTCTTGCACCACCGCATAGGCTGTCGTTCCAAGCCATTCGCAGCAGGGGGCAACCGCCATGACGACAGGTCGGCTCGGGCAGCAAGCCGCGCCACCGAACGCGGCCTATGCCGGGCAGCTCGTGAGCTTCCCGGACCCGGTCCGGGCCGCGCGCCACCCCCGCGGTGTGCGGGTGGACGGGAACGGATTCCCGGATTTCTCACCGTACGCGCGCGCCGCCGCGGAGATCGCGGAGCCCCCTGAGGGGTTCGGTGTCGACGAGTTGCGGTTGACGGACTATGTGTCGGCCAATGCGGCGCTGGCGGCGTCGGGGCACGAACTGTGGGACACGATCCCGGCTGTTGCCACGCCGCACGGCTGGACCTGGCACCACGTGCCGGGTACGCGCCGACTGGAACTGGTGCCGGTCGAGGTCAAGGCGTTGCTGCGGCACCATGGCGGACTCGCGACGGCGGCCGTCGACCAGGAGAAGCGGGGTACGCGTCCGTTGCAGGACACCCGGCCCGCCCATTTCGGGCTGCCCCGGGGTTCGGTGGCGGTCGGGGAGCAGCTGGTGCTGGCCGCCGAGGAGGATCTGGGGTACCGGCTGCCCGGCGCGTACCGGTCGTTCCTGAAGGCAGCGGGTGGCTGTGCGCCGGTCGGGACGGCGCTGGACGCGGAGTTGGGGCTGCTGGTGGACCAGCCGTTCTTCACGGTGCGCGACGAGGCGGCCGTCAATGACCTGGTGTACGTCAACAAGTGCCTGCGGGACCATCTGACGAAGGATTACCTGGGTGTGGGTTTTGTTCAGGGCGGGATAGTCGCGGTGAAGGTCAAGGGCGGTGCGGTGGGCACGGTCTGGTTCTGTGCGTACGACGATGCCCGTGATCAGGACGCGTGGCCGCCCGCGGAGCGGGTGGAGCGGCTGCTGCTGCCGTGCGGTGATGATTTCGACGCGTTCCTGGAGCGGCTGGCGGGGAATCCGCCGGAGCTGGAGACAGTGGCGAACCTGATGGTGGACGGCGGCTTCGCGCAGGCCGTCCCGGTCTCGGCCGAGGGGTGAAGAGCCGATGGTGACCTTTGCGCAGGCGCAGGAGCGCGCGGAAGAGTGGGTCAACGGGGACGTTCCCGCGTATCAGCACCGTGAGGTGCGGGTGCGGGAGTTCGAGCTCGGTTTCGTGGTGTGGGCGGAGGACCGCGCGGAGGGGCCTTCGGGCGGTGGCGGCCGTCAGCGGCTGGTGATCGCGCGGGACGGCGGTGAGGCGACGCTGTGGCCGGGGCTGCCGGTGGGCGAGGTGGTCCGGCGGTACGAGGAGGAGTACGGGGCGGCGGATGCCGTGGCGGCTGCGCCGGAGCCGGCGGCGCAGCGGATCGATCTGAACCAGACGTCGTTCCTGCTGACTCCGCCGGAGTGGCTGCAGGACGCGGCGGACAAGCTGGGTATCCCTGACCGACGGTCGGGGGAGGGGGCCTCTGCCGGGGCCGGGTCTCTCGCTGGGACCGGCTCTTCCGGTGGGGCCGGGTCTCTCGCCGGGGCTGGTTCTGCTGGTGGGTCCGGCGCATTGGGTGCGGCCGGTGGTTCCGATGGGTCCAGGGGTTCGGGTGATTCCGTCGGTTCCGGTGGTTCGGCCGGTTCCGGTGGTTCGGCCGGTTCGGCCGGGGATCGTGAGTCCGTGGCCCGGGGGAGTGTTCCCGCGGACGGGACGCCCTGGGCGGGGACCGACACCAATGCGGTGCCGGGTGGCCAGGACGGTTCGGTGCCGCTGCCCGAGACCGTGTTCGCGCCGCCGCTGGCCGGTTCGGACGATGAGGGGGCCCCGCCGCCGGGGGTGGCTCCCGAGGCCAAGACGGCGCTGATGTCGGGTGGCAGCGGACTGCCGCGTACGACCGTGGCGCCCGCGCTCGACGGGTTCCCCCCGCCCCAGCACGCTCCGCAGGCTCCGCAGCCCCAGCACGCTCCGCAGGCTCCGCAGCCCCAGCAGGCTCCGCCTCCGCAGCAGACTCCGCCGCCTTCGGCCCCCGCCCAGCCGCCGCCGGTCGGCGGGCCGCCGCAGCCGCCCGCAGGGGGCCAGCAGCCGCCGCAGTCGTTGCCGCAGCCGCCGGCCGGTCAGCGGATGCCTCCGCCGCTTCCGCCGCAGGGCGCCGGTGCGCCGCTGCCCCCTGCCGCCGGTCAGACCCCGGGCCAGGGCGTCGGCCCTGCGGCCGGACCCGGTCCTGGTCCCGGTGACATCTCGGATGCCGCGACCAGTAAGGCCATGGCGCCCCCGCGCGCGGCGCGTGGTGGAGCGACACCGCCTCCGCCGCCGCCCCCGCCCGGTGCCCCCGGGACCCCGGGTGCGCGGCCGGGTGGGGCTCCGCCGTTGCCGCCGGGTGTGCCGCCCGAGGGTTACGTACGGACACAGCTGGCCCCGCACCTCGGCCCCGGCGCCCCGGGCGCACCCCAGGTCCCCGGGCAGCAGCACCCCGGTCAGCCGGGCATGCCGCAGCCGCCGGGACCGCCGATGCCGCCGCCGAACGGCGGGAGCACCGGCGGTGGTCCGGGTGCCGATGTGCACCATGCGGCGACGATGCTGGCCGGCCCGAGTCTGGGTGGTCAGGGCAGTCTCGGCGGTGCCAGGCCGTCCGGCCCGCCCGGTGCGCCGCAGCCGCCGGGTCCGCCCGGTGTCCCCGGTGCCGGGGCGCCGCAGCCGCCCGGTCAGCCGGGTCCGCCCGCGCCTCCGCCGCCCGGGGGCAGTATGGGCGGTGACGTGCACCATGCGGCCACCATGCTGGCAGGACCCGGGATGGGGACGCCGCCGCCCGGCCGGACCCCGCCGCCCGGTCCCGTACCACCGCCGCAGGGTGCCGCGTACGGGTATCCGCAGCAGCCCCCCGGCGGGCTGCCGACGGTGGGCCCCGGCTATCAGGCCGTACTGCGCTACCGCGCGCAGGACGGGTCCGAGCAGCAGCTCATCCGCCGTTCGGCGCCCGGCACCCCGCACCCGGAGTGGCAGATGCTGCACGAGCTGCGGGCCATGAACGTGCCGCCGCAGCAGGTCATCGAGCTGCACACCGAGCTGGAGTCGTGCGAGCTGCCGGGTGGGTACTGTGCGCGGATGATCCGGGAGACCTGGCCGCAGGTACGGATCACCAGCGTCGCCCCGTACGGCAGTGATCACGCAAGCCGTCAGCAGGGGATGCAGCATCTGCTGACGCACCAGGGCGAGCTGCACCAGGTCGCGGACGGTCCGGCGCGGCCCGCTCCGGTGCGGGCCCCGCTGCCCGCGGTGCAGCCGGCGCCGCCGCTGCCGCCGCAGGGTGTGGCGCACGAGCTGGCGCAGGCGTTCGGGCCGCAGGGTGTCTTCCGGTTCGACCAGCGGGCGGTGTCCCGGCAGGGTGTGCCGGACATCGTGGCGCAGACGCTGGTGTGGGCGGGGCTGCCGGTCGATTTCGGACCGTTCTTCTGGGCGCAGGCGGTGCCGGGTCAGCCGGTGCCGACGCTGGCCGAGCTGGCGGCGCAGCGGCAGGTGCAGCCCGCGTCCGACGCGGGGTCGTATCTGGTGATGGGCTCCGACTTCGGCCGGGCGCTCTGTGTGCAGTACGGCACCGCGAACATCGTGGCGGTGCCGGTGGAGGCGGGGCCCGGTGGCCGGCCGGTGGCGCCGCAGTTCGTGAACTCCGGGCTGCCCGAGTTCGTCCGGTCGCTGGCGTTGCTGGGCCGGATGTGGCGGCTGCGCTTCGGACTCACGCCGGAGCAGGCGGGCCGGTGGACGGTCGACTTCCAGGCGCAGCTGATGATGCTGGACGCGGCGGCGCTCGGTTCGCCGGAGAGCTGGTGGTCGGTGCTGCTTGAGCAGATGTGGGACGGGCTGCTCTGAGGTAGTCACGGCACGACCCCTGTGCGCCGTACGAGGCGCCCGGCCG
>NZ_JBSHBW010000017.1:0-175162 GCF_053612185.1 Streptomyces sp. NPDC054757 | reverse complement strand
TCCCACCCCCGTACCGGCTCCAGGTCTCACTCCTCGCCGGCCAGCGTCAGCCGTCGCAGCTTCTGCCCCGCGTACCAGGTGGCGAGCACGGTGACCCCCGCAAGCAGCACCACGGCCACCGGCAGTCCGACGTCCGAGCTGATCGCGCCGGGGGCGCCGATCTTCTCCGCCAGGGCCAGCGACCACTGCTGGACGCTCAGCGTGCGCGCACCCGGCACCAGATTCCCGAACAGGCCCTCCCAGACCAGGGCGTAGACAAGACCGGCGACCACCGCGTGCCGGGTGACCGTGCCCAGGAGCAGGAAGACCGAGGCGTACGCGATGGACGCGACCAGGGCGGCGACCGTGTAGGCGATCGCGATCTGCTGGCCGTTGCCGTTGAGGATCAGGCCCGCGATCAGGGTCGGGATCGCGGAGAACGCCATCGTCACGGCGATCGCCACGATCAGCTTCGTGAAGATGATCGTGGGGCGCTTCACCGGTTTGGCCAGCAGATAGACGATCGAACCGTCGTCGATCTCCGGTCCGATGGCACCCGTGCCCGCGATGACACCGATCAGCGGCACCATCGTGGCCATGGCGAACCCGCCGAGCACATCGGCGGCGACCTGGTCGTCAGCGCCGCTGAACGCACGTACCGCTGCGGCGATCACGATCAGCAGGGCGGGCAGTACGAAGAGGATCGCGGCCCGGCGACGGCCGAGCAGGGCCCGGTAGGTGAGCCGGGCGACTGTGGGGTTGTACATGGACGTCACAGCTCCTTTCAGGCCGCTACGAGATACGAGAAGACCGATTCCAGGGACTCGTCGGACGGCGAGACGGTGAGGAGACGGATGCCGTGTTCACGGGCGACGCGCGGCAGCAGCGCCGTGAACCGGCCGAAGTCGACCGCCTGGATGCGCAGCGCGCCCTCCGTGACGTCCACCTCGATGCCCGCGGTCGACGGGTCGGCGATCAGCGCGGCGGCAAGGGCGCGGTCGTCGCTGGACCGTACGAGATAGCGGTGCGGCCGGTCCGTCATCAGACGGCGGATGCGGCGGAAGTCACCGGACGCCGCATGCCGGCCGGCCACGATCACCTCGATGTGCGAGGCGAGTTGCTCGACCTCCTCCAGGATGTGCGAGGAGAAGAGCACCGTACGGCCCTCCGTGCCCATCCGCCGCAGCAACTCCATCAGCTGCATGCGCTGGCGCGGATCCATACCGTTGAAGGGTTCGTCGAGCAGCAGCACAGCGGGGTTGTGCACGAGGGCGGACGCCATCTTCACGCGCTGCCGCATGCCCTTGCTGTATGTCGCGATCTTGCGGTCCTGGGCGGGCTCCATCTCGACGGTGGCGAGGGCCTGTTGCGCGGCCCGCTCGTCCAGGCCGTGCAGTTCGGCGTTGGCGACGACGAATTCGCGGCCGGTGAGGAAGTCGTACATCCCCTCCCGCTCCGGCACGATCCCGATCTGCCGGTAGGCGCTCTCGTTCCGCCAGATCGGCGCACCGTCGAGCGTCACCGTGCCCGTGGAGGGGGCGAGGAATCCGGCCATCATGTTGATGAGGGTGGACTTGCCGGCGCCGTTGGGGCCGAGGAGTCCGGTCACCCCCGGGCCGACGGTCATGGTGATGTCGTTGACCGCCACCACGTTGCCGAACCAGCGCGAGGTGTGGTCGATGGTGATCGTGGTCACAGCCCGACCTTCCGGTAGCGGCGCATCAGGACGGCGTAGGAGCCGGCGATGAGCGCGAGAACGACGAAGACGTAGACCGCGCCGGCCCCCGCTCCAGGCCCCTCCCCGCCCGGGAAGGCGGAGGTGGCGCCGAGGAACGCGGTCTGGACGCCGTCGATCAGCGTGATCGGTGAGAAGAGCCCGAGCCAGCTGACGGCCCCGGCGGAGCCCTGGTTGAAGGCGATGGCCTGCACGGTGGAGACCGCTCCGTACGTGATGGTGAGTACGGCGATGACCGCGGCGACGCCGAATCCGCGGCGCGGAGTGAGCGCGGCGACGACCAGCGCGATACCGGAGAAGAGCACCGAGAGCAGCGCCACGGAGACCAGCCCCTGGCCGAATCCCTCGGTCTGGTCGGCGAAGTCGAGCTTGGCGAGGAGCGAGCCGATGTAGAGGATCAGCAGCGGCGCACCGGTCAGCACGAAGAGGGCCGAGGCCATCGCCGCGTACTTCGCGAGGACGTAGTCGACCCGCTCGATCGGCCGGGAGAAGTACAGCGGGATGGACTTGAAGCGCAGATCGCGGGAGACCGCCTGCGGGGCCTGCGCGGCAAGATACAGCCCGATGACGGCCTGCGTGAGGATGGCGTACCGGGTGTAGTCGAGCGGCAGGTCCTTGGCCTTCGTCGCCACGGCGACCGCCACGACGATCGCGGCGGGCACACACATCACCGCGAAGAGGATCATCGGCAGCACCTTGGACTTGGCCGACCGGCCCAGACCGTAGGCGCCGCGCAACGACTGCGCGAAGAGGGAACGGCGTGCGTAGGCGCGGCCCAGGCGCTGTCCGTCGTAGTTCCGGTATCCGATGTTGTGGATCTGACTGGTCTCGGTACTCATCGCGCCTGCACCTCCTGCTTCTGCTGGCCGGGCTGGGCCGGCGGCTGGTTCTGCTGCTCCCGCTGCTGGTTCTGCTGGTTCGGGTGGAAGACCTCGGCGATGTGGTGGCGGCGCTGTTCCATGCGTACGAGGCCGAGCCCCAGATCGGTGACGGTGTCGCGGACCAGGTCGTACGTCTCCTCGCCGACCGCCTCGACCAGCAGGATGTGGCCCGCGCCCGGGAGTCCTTCCTCGGTGCCCTCATGCAGGGTGACGCCCGCCGCGGCCAGCGAGTCGCGCAGCGCGCGTGTCCCGTCGGGGTGGGTGTCGGAGTCGGTGACCTCGACCGCCAGCGTCGCGGTGTTCTGCGTGAAGTCGCTGGTGGAGCTGGAGCGCAGCAGCGTGCCGCCGTCGATCACGACGACGTGGTCGCAAGTCCGCTCCAGCTCGCCGAGCAGGTGCGAGGTGACCAGGACCGAGATGCCGAAGTCGGTGTGCACCCGGCGGATCAGTCCGAGCATGTCGTCGCGGCCGACCGGGTCCAGGCCGTTCGTCGGCTCGTCGAGCAGCACCAGCTGCGGGTCGTGGACCAGCGCCTGGGCCAGCTTCACCCGCTGTTTCATACCGGTCGAGTAGCCGCCGATGGGGCGGTAGCGCTCTTCGTAGAGGCCGACGTGGCGCAGCGTGTCGGCCGTGCGCTCCCGTGCGGCGGTGGGCGGCAGTCCGGACATGCGCGCCATGTGGACGACGAACTCGGTGGCCGAGACGTCGGGCGGCAGACAGTCGTGCTCGGGCATGTACCCGACGCGCTCACGGATTTCGGCGCCACTGGTGGCGACATCGAGCCCGAGCACGGCGGCCCGGCCCTCCGTGGCGGGGGACAGCCCCAGCAGGATCTTGATCAACGTGGACTTGCCGGCTCCGTTGGAACCCACCAGGCCGGTCACACCGGGTCCGATGTCCAGGGAGAGCCGGTCAAGCGCGGTCACCCTCGGGAACCGCTTGCTCAGGCTTTCGGTCGCGATCACAGTCACACTCCGAAGGTAGTGGCGCGGCTCACGCCGGACGTCAGCCCAGACGGCTGGATCCCTGTCCCCCTCCAGAGGTACGGACCCGTAGGGGCCCGGTACGGGAGGGGGAGAGGCAGGAGGGCAAGGGCAAGGTCGTTACCGCGGTGGAACCGCGGTGAACGGCAGTTCCACCGCGGTGGGACTGCTGAACCAGTTGAGCACAGACCGTGGTTCACAAGTCCGTTGTCCACAGGTCGTTGTCCACAGGCAGGTGTCTGCAGACCGTTGTCCACAGGCGAGGCGGGGACCCTTGACGTAGCCGCCGGGCATTGTCACATTCATCAGTGTCAAGTTACGAGCACGTACCGCACACGGACGGGACGGACAGGTGGCATGGCCTCAGGGGTGAAAGCAGCAGCGCGGTGGGCGGACGGCCCGCTCTCGCGCCCGGGTACGCACAGCGGCGCGGAGGCCGGGCGGCTGCGCGGGTTCAGAGAGGTGCAGACCCTCGCCTACGCCTGCGCGGAGGCTGTCGCGGCCCAGCTCAGACCCGGGGTGACGGAGCGTGAGGCGGCCCGGATGCAGCGCGAGTGGCTGTACCGGCGGGGTGTCAGGGACTGGTTCCACCTGCCGTTCGCCTGGTTCGGGGACCGGACCGCGTTCGCGGGTTTCAGAGTGCCGCTGCAGTTCTTCCCCACCAACCGGCGGCTCGAAGCGGGGATGCCGTTCATTCTCGACATGGCACCGATCCTCCGCGGCTACACCGCCGATATCGGGTACTCGGGCTGCCTCGGGCTCAACCCCGTGCACGACAGGCTGCTCGCCGATCTGGAGGCACACCGCGACCTGATCCTGCGCGAGGTCCGCGAAAGACGCCCGCTGCGCACGATCTACGAGGACGTGGAGCGGCTGATGGCCGCGCAGGGGTATGCGAACCGGCACCGCGCCTATCCGTTCGGCGTGATCGCGCACAAGGTGGACGAGGTCAAGGAGCGCCGCTGGTCGCCCCATGTGTTCGGCTTCGGCACCCAGTCCCTCAAGGGCCTGGCGAGTGACGCGCTGCACGGCCACCGGGACGGCTGGTCGCCGCTGTGGAGCCCGTACAAGTTCTCCGACCACCCACCCCGGCCGGGGCTCTGGGCGGTCGAGCCGCACCTCGGATTCCGGGGCACGGGCGCGAAGTTCGAGGAGATCCTGGTCGTCACCGACTCGGCGGACCCCGAGCAGAGCGCCTTCTGGCTGGACGACGACCTGCCGCATGTGCGGCGCTGGGCAGAGGAGAGGGCCGCATGAGTACGGGAACGGGCAGCGGGACGGGGCCGGGAGCCGACAGGGGTTCGGGAGCCGACAGTGGATCGGGGACGGGGAGTGGATCGGGGACGGGCGGGGGAACGGGAGCGGGCATCGAGGGAGCGCGCGAGAGCTGGGTGCGTACGGGCGGCGTCGAGCTGTGCGTCGCGGAACTGGGCGACCCGGACCGCCCCACCGTCGTCCTGGTGCACGGCTACCCGGACAGCAAGGAGGTCTGGACCGAGGTCGCGGTCCAACTGGCCGAGCGCTTCCATGTGGTGCTGTACGACGTCCGGGGCCACGGCAGGTCGTCGGCGCCGGTGCCCCTCCGCGGTGGCTTCACCCTGGAGAAGCTGACCGATGACTTCCTGGCCGTGGCGGACGCGGTCAGCCCCGGCCGGCCGGTGCATCTCGTCGGTCATGACTGGGGGTCGGTGCAGTCCTGGGAGTTCGTGACCGTGCCGCGCACCGAGGGCCGGATCGCGTCGTTCACCTCGATGTCCGGCCCTTCTCTCGACCACTTCGGCCAGTGGATCAAGAAGCGGATGTCCCGGCCGACACCGCGTGCGGCGGCGCAGCTGCTCGGTCAGGGGGCCAAGTCCTGGTACGTCTATCTGCTGCACACGCCGGCCCTGCCGGAGCTGGCCTGGCGCGGGCCGCTCGGCAAGCGGTGGCCCAGAATCCTGGAGCGCTTCGAGAGGGTGCCGTCCGGTGACTATCCGACGTCTTCGCTGCCATCGGACGCGGCGCACGGCGCCTGGCTCTACCGGGACAACGTCCGGTCCCGGCTGCGCAGGCCTCGCTCCGACGCGTACGCCCATGCACCCGTGCAACTGATCACGCCCACCGGTGACGCCTTCCTCTCGGAGCACCTCTACGACGAACTGGATTACTGGGCACCGCAGCTGACGCGCCGAAAACTCCCGGCCAAGCACTGGGTACCGCGCACCAGGCCGGACCAGCTGGCCTCCTGGATCGGGGACTTCGTCACCGCCCACGAGGCACCGGGGCCCGCCCTGCAGACCGCGGCGACCGGCCGGTACGCCGACCGTTTCAGCGGACGGCTCGTCCTCGTGACGGGTGCGGCGAGCGGCATCGGCCGGGCGACCGCCTTCGCCTTCGCGGAGTCGGGTGCGCGCGTCGTGGCGGTCGACCGGGACGCGGAAGGAGCGGTCCGCACCGCGGAGATGGCGCGGCTGATCGGGTCCCCCGACGCCTGGGGGGAGGCGGTGGACGTCGGTGACGAGCAGGCGATGGAGAAGCTCGCCGAAAAAGTCGCGGCCGAGTACGGGACGGTCGACGTCCTGGTCAACAACGCGGGCATCGGCCTCTCGGGCTCCTTCCTGGACACCACGAGCGAGGACTGGAAGCAGGTTCTCGATGTCAACCTGTGGGGTGTCATCCACGGCTGCCGGCTCTTCGGGAGGCAGATGGCGGAGCGCGGCCAGGGCGGCCACATCGTCAACACCGCCTCGGCAGCGGCCTACCAGCCGTCGAAGGCTCTCCCGGCGTACTCCACCTCCAAGGCGGCTGTGCTCATGCTGAGCGAGTGTCTCCGCGCCGAGCTGGCCGGAGAGGACATCGGGGTCAGCGCGATATGCCCGGGTCTTGTGAACACCAACATCACGTCCACCGCACGGTTCGCCGGTGTGTCGGCCGACGAGGAGAAGCGCCGGCAGCGGAAGTCGGCCCGGCTGTACGGGATGCGGAACTACCCACCGGAGAAGGTCGCGGACGCGATTCTCGCCGCTGTGGTGAACAACCGGGCGGTGGTGCCGGTTACCCCCGAGGCGCGCGGAGCCCGCTTTCTGTCCCGTTTCGCGCCGAGGGCCCTGCGCGCCGTCGCCAGGATGGAGCCACCGCTGTGAGCAACGGACAGGACACCGGGGGCAGGACACCGCACCCGGACGGGCCTGTGCCTTCGGGCAGTGCACCACAGGCACAGGAGGCACAGAAGTCACAGGAGGCACAGAAGGCAGCGGCCCCGGGGCCGGATCCGGATCCGTATGTGGAGCCAGAGCCGGAGCCGGAGCCCCATGTCATCGCGCCGCGCCGGGTCTCCTTCGACTGGGAGAACACGCCGCTGCACTGGATCCCGGGCGAGCCCACCGCCACCCATGTGATCAATGTGCTGCATCTGCTGCTCCCGGCGGGCGAGCGGTGGTTCGTGAAGGTCTTCAAGGAGGCGCTGCCGCTCGTCGGCGACCCGGGACTGCTCAAGGACGTCAAGGGGTTCATGGGCCAGGAGGCCACACACAGCGTGCAGCACTCCCATGTGCTGGACCATCTGGCCGCCCAGCAACTCGACACCGCGGCGTACACCCGGCATGTCGACTTCCTCTTCGAGCAACTGCTGGGCGAGCGACCGCCCTTCGGCATACCGGTTCCGGCGCGGGAGTGGCTGCGCTTCCGGCTGTCGCTGATCGCCGCGATCGAGCAGTTCACCGCGGTCCTCGGGGACTGGGTCCTGCGCGCCGACAGCCTCGACTCCGCCGGGTCCGACGCGGTCATGCTGGACCTGCTGCGCTGGCACGGCGCCGAGGAGGTCGAGCACCGGGCCGTGGCCTTCGACATGTACCAGCACTGCGGCGGTGATGGGCTGCTGCGGTACGCCCGGCGGATCGAGGGCATGGCCGTGGTCACCCCGGTGCTGCTGTGGCTGTGGGTGTGGGGCGCCTCGTACCTCATGCGCCACGACCCCACCCTCGTACGCCCCACTCGCGTCACCTCCACCCGTGGCGAACCCAGCCCCGTACGCCGCGGACGCGGGCCCGGGGGACGGCCGGGATATTCGCTGCGGAAGCACAACCGGGCGGTCGCCAGAGGTCTGCTCCCCACCTGGGGTGAGCTGGGTTCGGCGATACCCCGCTACTTCAGGCGGTCGTACCATCCCTCCCAGGAGGGCTCCCTGCGCAGAGCGGTCGAGTACCTGGCGACCTCGCCCGCCGCCCGTACGGCGGCCGGTGCGATCGGCCGCGCGGCCCTGCCGTAGCCCCACCAGGGGAGAGAGCAGAGGGAAGGAAGGAGCGTGTCCGGGGTGAGAGCGACGGGGGCCGGACCCGAGTACCGGATCGAGGATCTGGCGCACCGCAGTGGCGCGACGGTCCGTACGATCCGTGCGTACCAGGACCGCGGCCTGCTGCCCAGACCGCAGCGGCGCGGCCGGTCCAATGTGTACGGGGAGAGCCATCTGGCCAGGCTGCACCAGATCGCCGAGCTGCTCGACCGCGGCTACACGCTGGCCTCCATCAAGGAACTCCTTGAGGCATGGGACGCCGGGCGGGGTCTCGGCGGCGTGCTGGGGCTCGTCGCCGAGGTCAGCGGCCCGTGGACCGACGAGGAGGCGGACCGGATCTCCCGTGCGGAACTGGACGCGCGGTTCGGCGGGGTCCCCGACGACGAAGCGGTCGCGGACGCGGTGGCACTGGGCGTACTGGAACGGGTGGCGGACAGCGACGACGAGTTCCTGGTACCGAGCCCGCAGGAACTGGCGGTGGCAGCGGAACTGCACGCGGCCGGTGTTCCGCTCAAGGCCATCTCGGTCCATCTGCGGGAGCTGCGCGGTCAGGTCGAGCACATCGCGTCGCGCTTCCTGGAGTTCACGACGGAGCATGTCTTCGCGCGCTACCTCGGGCCCGCCCAGCCCACCGACGCACATGTGGCGGAGGCCGCAGCGCTGGTACGGCGGCTGCGTCCACTGGCCCAGCAGAGTGTCGATGCCGAACTGGCCCGCGCCATGCGGCTGTTCGCCACCCGCCATCTCCAGCAGCACCTCGCCCCCGAGAGCCCGCCCGTACCAGCGGACACCCCCTCGCCGGTCACCGTTCCGGCGGCCACGCTCGCAGCGGTGGAGAGTCTGGTGGGCCGGGAGAACGCCGCTGCTTTCATCACCGGGGCCACTGAACGGGAGCTTCAGGCACGGGCGTTGGACGCACTGACTCTTCCACAGCATGAATCCCGGCAAAACGACCAAAGCGCGTAAATTGCCCACCTCTTGTCCACAGAACCGTCAAATACCCTGTGGATAAGTCACCTTGCCTGTGGATCATGCATAACTCAGGGGGCGCAAAAGATAATTCGGAAGCGCACCCGGCGCACGCCCCCTCCCCCTACACACCCCGGCTTCAGCTCTGGTCCCGCCGAAGCTGTGTCAGTGCCTCGGTCGCGATCTGCTCGAAAACCTTCTCGTCGGCGTCGAAGACGGAGTCCGGAATCGGCGCGTGGATGACGATCTCGTCGATACCCAGCGCGAAGTAGGACCCCGCGAAGTCGACGAAGGCGTCCAGGGACCCCATGGGGCGGCCCGCATCGGGCGTGAACCCGGTGAGCAGGGTCTTCCTCACCGTGGCGACGTCCCTGCCGATCTCTTCGCAGGCCACACCGAGCCTGTCGATCTGGCCGCGTACGGCTTCGACCGACTGTTCCGGCGTACCCGTCTCGAAGATCTTCGGATCTCCTGTCGTCACCCAGTCCCGGCCGTACCGCGCGGCGATCTTCATCCCCCGCGGCCCGATGGCCGCGACCGCGAAAGGGAGCCTCGGCCGCTGCACACAGCCCGGAATGTTGTGGGCCTCGTCCGCCGCGTAGTAGGTGCCCCGGTGAGTGACCGATTCCTCCGTCAGCAGCCGGTCGAGGAGCGGGACGAACTCCGCGAACCGGTCGGCCCGTTCACGCGGCGACCACGGTTCTTGGCCGAGCGCGGTGGCATCGAAGCCGGTACCTCCGGCGCCGATCCCCAGGGTGATCCGGCCGTCCGAGATGTCGTCCAGCGACAGCAGGTCCTTCGCGAGCGTCACGGGATGCCGGAAGTTCGGCGAGCCCAAGGCTTGCTCATACCATCGGTGCCATGCCCCGCCCCAAGCACCGAGAGCCGACCGTCACCCCAGGTGAACCGGCCGCCCTGTACTGCCGAATATCCCAGGCCGACGATGACGACCAGACCGGCGTCGACCGGCAGGAACGTATCTGCCGGGAGATCGCCGAACGCCGCGGCCTGGCCATCGACCCCGCCCACGTCTTCGTCGACAACAGCCGCTCCGCCTGGCGCCGCGACCGCAAGCGACCCGGCTGGGACCAGCTCCTCGAACGTGCTCGACGCCGCGAGTTCCGGCACGTCATCGCGTACCACCCCGACCGGCTCATGCGGCAGCCACGTGACCTCGAAGAACTCCTGCAGGTCTCCGACGAGCAGGAGATCGTGCTGCACGGCGAGGCGAACCGCCGGAACCTCTCCGACCCCGACGACCGCTTCATCCTCCGCATCGAGGTCGCCCACGCCTGCCGCTCCTCCGACGACACCTCCCGACGCCTGAAATCCGCGCTCGCGGAGCGGGCCGAGACCGGCATGCCGCACTCGGGCAAGCGGCGGTTCGGGTACGAGCCCGACGGCATGACCGTCAGGGAGGACGAGGCCGAGATCGTCCGCGAGGTCTTCGACCGCTACCTCAAGGGCCAGAGCCCGGTCGCCATCGCCCTGGTCCTCCATAAGCGCGGCATCAAGACCGTGTACGGCAAGGAGTGGACCCAGGGCACCGTCCGGGCGCTGCTCGACTCCCGCCACGTCGCCGGCATCCGCATGCACCAGGGAGAAGAGGTCGGTACCGGGAAGTGGCCCGCCATCATCGACGCCGGCACCTGGGCCGAGGTCCGCGCTCGCCGCGAGTACCGGTCCGCGATCCACCAGACCAACCTGGAACTACGCCGCTTCTACCTGCTGCGCGGCCTGGTCATGTGCAAGCGCTGCGGCACCCTCATGTCCGGCACCAAGGTCGGGGCGGTGCCCTCGTACCTGTGCACGCGCAAGAGCCGTAACGACGAGAAGAAGTGCGTCCGCCGCATCGCCGCCGTGAAGCTGGAGGAGTTCGTCACCGAGGCCGCGATCGACCTGCTCGGCCGCCTCACCGTCTCCGGCCGGCTCGCCTCCGCCACACCCACGAACGCCCTGACCGAGGCGGTGGATGCGGACCAGCGGCAGCTCGCCGAACTAAACCAGATGTGGACCGCCAAGGAGATCTCCACGGCGGAGTACCGGGTGATGCGCAAGGGCATCACCGACCGGATCGCCAAGGCCCAGAAGCGGATGGTCGTACGTCCGGTGAAGCTGCTCGACGGACTTACGGGTCCGAGGGCCAGGGCGACCTGGGAGGCCGACGAGATGACGGACGAGCGGCGCAACGCGGTGCTCCGCTTCCTCTTCTCCGGCGTGGTCATCGACGCGTCTCGCAAGCCGAGCGGAGTCTTCGACTGGGACCGCATCGACATCGAACAGAACCAGCTCTGAGGGCCGGGCCAGCTCGGGCGGGGGCGCATTATCCACGAGATCGCCGGTTCACCCAACCGGCGATTCTCCGGAAACTGAGGGCGTCGCGTTCGGACGACCTGCCAGTCGGTCATGAGCGCGGCACGCGCGGCCCCAGGTGTTGGAGCACCTGGACGCAGCGCGATGCAAGCGACCGCCCGACGACCTCATGCGGTGCGGGGACTGCCATCCCCGCACCGGCCGCAAGGAGCTGCCCGTGCGCCCGCCGCCCCAGGCGACCCCAGCACCGACAACCGCCACCACGACCCGAACCGCACGACACGAGGAAGCCCGAGCCCAGGCCCTGCGGCGTGTCTGCGCCGGCTTCACCACGACGATCAGCCCTCACAGCGCGGCACGGCTGGCCGACCTGATGACTGCGTCGCGATACGAGAAGGCTGCCTGAGCCGCCACGCAGAAAAGCGGCCCCGGTGTTGGAGCACCAAGGCCGCTGCTACTCCCAAGACGACCGCCCAAAACGATCTACACGGTGCCGGGACCTGCCAGTCCGTATCGGCCCGAGACAAGGAAGCTCAGTGCCCCAGGGTACGACCCCGCAGTGGCAAGCACCATCCGCTCACTCCCGCACCGGCCCGCAGGACGCGATCGGCGTCACGGCCCCCCAGCCCCACGACGCCGACGCCGACGCTGCCGTACTCGGGGCCTGCATGTTCCACAGCGCGGCCATCGACGAGGTCCGGCAGGCGCTGGAACCGGGCGACTTCTTCCGGCCCGCGCACACCACGATCTGGCACGCCTTGCTGGAGCTGCGCAGGCGGGAAGCGCCGACCGACGCGATCGCCCTGTCCCACCAGCTGAAGACCACCGGCGACCTCACGCGCGTGGGCGGCTCCCCATACCTGCATTCCCTTGCAGCCTCGGCGACCGTGGGTTCAGGTGCCACGTACTACGCGGACATCATCCGCGGCCACGCCGACCTGCGCGCCCTGCATTCCACGGCGCTGCGCGTGCTCCAAGGCGCCACCGCGCCGGGAGCCGACCCGGCGGAGGTACGAAGCCTGCTGGCGGCATCGCTGAGCGAGGCCGCCGACCGAGCCCGCCACAGCTCGGGCGGGCGACTCCAGCGGTACGCCGTGGACGGCTGGTCCTTCGTCACCGACACCCCCGCCACCACCGAACCCGTGTGGGGGACGCCGGGGAAGGCGGCCTGGGCATCGGGTGAAAGCCTGATGCTCGTCGGACCTCCCGGCGTCGGGAAGTCGACGATCGCCCAGCAGATCGTCCTCGCCCGCCTCGGCCTGCTCGCCCAGGTCCTGGACATGCCCGTACGCGAGGGTGAGAAGGTCCTCTACATCGCAGCGGACCGACCCAGCCAACTCGCCCGCGCCTTCACCCGTGTCGTGCACCAAGCCGATCGGGACATCCTGGGTCGGCGCCTGGTCTTCTGGTCGGGACCGCTGCCCGCCTCGCTCAACACCGAGCCTCAGCTCCTCGCCGAGCTGGCCGCCGAGCACGGGGCGGACACCGTGGTGATCGACAGCCTCAAGGACGTGGTCGGCAAGCTCACCGACGACGAGGCCGGCCTCGCGTACAACAACGCCCGCCAGCAGCTCCTGCGCGACGGCGTCGAGCTTCTCGAACTGCACCACCAGCGCAAGCAGGGCCCCGACGCCTCGCGCACCCAGCGCCCTGTCCTCGACCAGGTCTACGGTTCAGCCTGGTTCACCGCGGGCGCGGGAAGCGTTCTGTTCCTCAGCGGCGCGGCCGGGGACCCGGTGGTCCACCTCCATCACCTCAAGACCATCAACGACGAGATCGGCCCGCTACCGGTCATCCACGACCATCCCCGTGGTACGTCGCCCGTCGACACGAGCCTCGACCCGCTGACTCTCCTGCGGCAGGCGGGCTCCAACGGCCTCACCGCCCGCCAGCTCGCCACGCAGATCACCGGCGAGGACAAGCCCGTCGCGGCGGACATCGCCAGGGCGCGACGTCGCCTGGAGAACCTCACCAAGAGCGGGCTCGCCGCCCAGGAGACCGGTGCCGGCGGCGGCACCGGGGGCGGCCAAGCAACCCGCTGGAAGGCCGTCACCCGCCACATGACCGCCGTTTCCTGACCGGCGGACCCGTACGCGGTGCCGTACGCGCCCCGACCCGCCGAGGGCGTGTACGCACCGCCTCCGCCGCGTACGAGTCTCGGGAAACCGCAGATCAGACGCTTACGCGCCATCGAACGGCGCATTCACACCCTGGGCGCGTACGCGCTGCCCCCTCCTTGGAGAGGGGGCAGCGTAGACGCCCCCGCCCTCACAGCCCGTGGAGAAACACCCTTGCTCGTCACCGCATCCCCGGCCGACACCACCCCAGCGCTTGTCGCCACTGCGACGGGAGCGCGGGCATGACCAAGCAGAGCACCGAGCGATACGCGCTCGCGGCGGCCGGAGGCGTCATCGTCGCCCTTACCATCGGCGCCTTCTGGCTCTCGTACGCGCACCTTGCCGAGGTCGCAGGGCAGCATGGGCTCGGCGGCTTCCCCGCGCGACGATGGACGTGGCCTGCCACCCTGGACGCCTTCATCATCGCGGGCGAGCTGCTCATGCTCCGTGCGGGTCTGCGCCAGGTGACCGACCGATGGGCCATCGCCATCACCACCATCGGGTCGGTCGGTTCCATCGCGCTCAACGTGGCGGGCGTGAGCGGAGCCGACGCTTCCCGCACTGCGCACTGGCTCGACTACGTCGTCGCCGCGGTTCCGCCAAGCGCCGCCCTCCTCGCCTTCGGCGTCCTGATGCGGCAGCTCCACCAGCTCGTCGCCGAGCCCGCCGACCGTCCGGCTCCTGTTTCCGATCAGGTCCCTGATCCGGTGGCCGGTAGTTCCGTTCAGCGACCGGAACCCCAACGAACGGTTCCGCAGAGCATGGCACGCGGTGGTCGACCACCCGGCGCCACTCTCGACGAACTGGTTGAGATAGGCCGCATCGCCGTCGCCGAGAAGAAGAGCCTCACACGGGCGATCGTCCAGCAGGCCATACGGGACAAGGGCCTTTCGGTCAGCGGCAAACGACTGACCGAAGTGATGAACACCCTTCGGCCCGAGTTCGACACCGAGGCCGGATCCATCCCGACCAGCAGCTGACGATCCTCGTGGCCGACCGGAACCCCAAGCCCGTCCCAAAGGCCCGCAGCCCACGCCCCGGCTAGCTCCTCACCCCCCTCACGGAGAAACCGATCGTGATGCACGACCGCCACACCAACGGCACCCCCGGCGCGCGTCCGTCGCCGGCGAAGTCGTCCAGGATCTTGGACCGTTTGCGGCAGGCGTTCGGACGGGCTGCCCCGGGCGGAGCCAGTAGTACCCCGAGTCCGACTCAAGGCCGGTCTTCGGGGATCTCCGCCCCGGGGGTGGCGGAGTCGGCCCAGCGCCAGGGGGCGCTGGGCCGGGAGGCTGGGACCGAGGGCGGCCCCGACCCGGACGAGCTCCGCGCCGTCCAGCAGCAGATCCTTAGCCCCGCACCCGCCACCGAACCGACGGCCGGCGAACGAGCACCGCAGAGCGTGCAGCCGACGATCCGCCGCTTCACCGGCACCAAGCGGACCGTCCGTGTCGGACCGTTGCGCTTCACCGGCGACGAGCACGCCGCGCTCCAGGAGGCCGCAGCCGAACACGGCTACAAAGGGGAATCCGACTTCACCGCGGACATCGCCCTCGCATTCATCACCGGCCGGTTCACCGCGAACCTGCCGCTGTCCGAGGACCGCCGCCGCACCCACATGTTCCGCGCCCAGGTACTGCGCGAGCTCAACCGGATCGGCGTCAACGTCAACCAGATCGCCCGCGCCCTCAACAGCGACCTCACCCCGCCCGACGTACGTGACCGTCTCGACGAGCTGCACCACCTGCTGGACCTGATCGCCCAGGCCCTGCGCGAACCCGCCGAGGCGGAGAAGGAGCAGGCCGCGTGATAGCCGCCATCAAACCGGCCGGGTCCAACACCCGTGGCCTGCTCGCCTACCTCTACGGTCCCGGCCGCCACGACGAGCACCTCGATCCGCACATCGTCGCGGGCTTCGCCATGCTCGGTATGCCCGACCCTGGCCGGAACCCGGACGCCACCCTCACCCAGCTCGCCCACCACCTCGACGAGCCGGTGCATCTCCGGAACAGCGAGTTCGGGAAGAAGATCACCGACCACGTCTGGCACTGCCCCGTCCGCGCCGCTCCCGAGGACCGGCACCTCTCCGATGCCGAGTGGGCCGATATCGCCCAGCGCATCGTCGAAGCCGCGGGCATTGCCCCGCCCGGCGACGACCTCGGCTGCCGGTGGATCGCCGTGCGCCACGCGGACGACCACATCCACATCCTCGCCACCACCGTCCGCGAAGACGGCCGCCGCCCCAAACTCCACGGCAGCGGCATCCGCGTCGGCGACGCCTGCCGCCAGATCGAGACCGACTACGGCCTGCGTCAACTGAAGAAGGGCGACCGCACCGCCGGAAAGCGCCCCACCCAGGCAGAGATGCACAAGGCCCAACGCCTCGGCTGGGAGCAGACCAGCCGCGACTGGCTGCAGGACCGCATCCGCGCCGCCATCCCCCACGCCGGCAACGCCGAGGAACTCCTGGCCTACCTCGAAGCCGACGGCATCGCGATCAAACCCCGCCGCGGACCCTCCGGGGACCTCCTCGGCTACGCCGCCGGCCGTCCCGGCGACCTCAACAAGGACGGCGACCAGATCTTCCACCCCGGCGGGAAGATCGCCCCCGACCTCACCCTCCCCAAGCTCAAGGCTCGTCTGGAACGCACCGCACCCGAAGAACACCCCACCGCATGCCGACAGCACCCCACCACCCCCTGGCACCAGGCCACCGAAGCCCTCGACACCCTCAACTCGGACATGGCCCACGACATCCACGCCCAGGCCCACATCAGGGCGCTCGGCGAACTCATCGAGGCCACCGCCCAGAAGGCCCCTGACCACTCCCGAGCCGAACTACGAACCGCAGCACGGACATTCGCCCGCGCCCAGCGCTCCCAGATCCGAGCCGAGCACCAAGCCGCCCACACCCTGCGCCGCGCGACCCGCGACATCGCCCACGCCGTCACCGGCCCCGACGGCAGCGCCTTCGCCGCCCTGCTCGCCGCCCTCGTCTGGGCCACGATCGTCGCCGCCCGCTGGCACGAGGCGAAGAACCACGCCCACCAGGCCGAAGCCGCCCGTCAGGCCCTGCACCACCTACACACCGCCGCCGACCACGCCCTCGTCCCGGTCATCGACAACCTCGCCGCTCGTCAGCCGAGCGACCAGGCCCGCCGAACCCTGGCCCACGACGTCCGGGCCGCCGTCCCCGACCACGCCGACCGCATCCTCACCGACCCCGCCTGGCCGGCCCTCGCCACCGTCCTCGCCGGCGCCGAAGCCGGCGGCCACAAGCCACACCAGCTCCTCAAGGAAGCCGCCACCCAGCGCGAACTCACGAGCGCCCGCCAGCCCGCCTGCGTCCTGATCACCCGCATCCAGCACACCAGCCGCGACCCCGCCCCCAACCTCCGAGCCGAAGCCGCCCGCCTCCGCTCGACGCAGGTGTCCAAGCACAGCACACACCAGCCCCAAGCACCCGGGCCCACCAATGCATTCGCGCCCCTCACCGATCAACGCCGCCAGCGGCGCTGACAGCTGGAAGGGGCGGGTCTGGCCCGCCTCGGCTGCTACTGCTCGTAGTCCCACGCCCGCCCGGTCTGGCGGTACTCCTCCACAGGGATGGGAACGACGCCCGTCCGCATCTGTGCGGTGTAGAGCAGACCGTCGAGGTGGTCGATCTCGTGGTGGACCAGCCGGGCGAGCCCTCGTTCGTAGGTGGTGGTCACCAGACGGCCCTCCAACGTGGTTGTCTCCACGGTGATCCACAGCGGCCGAGGGACCATGCCGCGAACGTCGAAGAACGACAGGCAGCCCTCGTACTGCTCGTCTTCTTCGCTGGAACGGTCGGTGATTCGGGGATTCAGCAGGACGATCGCCGGAGCCCCGGCGGCGTTGGGCTGGACGACGGCGGCGGCACGGCCGATGCCGATCTGGGGCGCCGCGATGCCCATGCCCTTGGCGAAGGGGTGGACTTGCCCGATCCGCTCCATGGAGGAGAACAGCCGCTCGATGGCCTGCTCGGCCGCCTCGCGCTCAGTCGGCAGGTCGAAGACGCGCGCCCGCTCAGCAAGAACGGGGGCCCCGCGCTGCACGACGCCGAGGTCCCGCATCTGTTCACTGGGTCGCATCTGGATCACCTGAACTCCCCGTTATCCGCTTCATGTTCGGGACTGGCCCGGAACCGCCACTCCAAACGGTATCGGGCGTGGAGCGCGGGTGCGGAAGTGCTCCAGGCGAAGACGCGCACCCCTCCCTCCTCGCGCTGGACCGGTGCCGTTCGCAGCGGAGCCGCTTCGGCGGTCATTGACGTCTCGGTGCCCCACACAACGGGGTCGAGTTCAACAGGAAAGGCGAGTTCAACCACCAGATGCTCGGTAGGCAGGCGGACGGCGCGCTGGAACCAGCGGCCCCACTTCTCCTCGCCCACCGAGTAGGCGTATTCGATCCACACCGACTCACCCGGGTAGAGAGGGAAGCGGCCTTGCTCGTTCTCGAACAGCAGCCACACCTCCTTGAAGGCGTCGCGGTCGTGCTTGGCCTGCCAGCGCATCGCCTCCCCTCGACAGGTCGCGGTCAGCGAGAGCTCGTCCCAGGTCAGCGGATGCTCGCGATAGTGGGCGTTGGACTGTTCCGGCTCGCCCGGGTAACGGTCGACGCTGATGCGGATCAGATAGCGGGTGATGGGCTCACTGCCGGTGTTCCGCAACAACCGACGCATCGTGAGCCGGTACAGGCGCCCGTCGTAGTCGAGGCGGGCCGCATCGTGCTCCACTACGATCGCCGACCCGGTCGCATACGGCTGCTCGGACCGGCGAGGGGCGGGTGCGACCGCCGTCGGCGCCACAGGAGCCCTGGCCGTCTCGTACTCCAGCCAGCGCTTCCAGATGGCCTTGCCCGCGTTCAGTGCTTCCTCCGCACGACGGGCGAAGTCCTCGGTCGGCTTGTGCCGGCCCAACTCGACGTGGCTTACGTAGGACGGGTCGAAACCCATCCTTCTGGCCAACTCCCGCTTGGCCAGCCCCCGCACCTCGCGCCAGTAGGCGACCTCAGCCGCGAACGCCTCGGCGGCCTGCTCAACCGTCAAGGCATCGTCCCGCGCATCCATCAAAGCCCCCGCCCCGGCCATCGGATGAGATGAATGAACCGTGAGTGATCTCGATTCACCATTCTGTCACGGCCCCGTCCGCCAGTTTCCTTCCTCTACCGGCCCAGGTCGACCCCCGGGCCCCAACGAGGAGGGTCTCAGCGATGCGCGTGCTGTATCTGCTCAACGTCTCCAACGCCAGTCAGCTGGCCGCTGATTCCGGCTACACCTTCGCCGACATGCTCGCGCCGGCCCTGACCGACGCCGGGGCAGAGGTGACCGTGGCCTCGCCCGTCCCGGTCGGGGACGCCCGCGTGCACTTCGCGCTCACCGCTTCGCCGTCCACCAAGTACCGGGCCCGCTTCGATCCCGGCATGGACGCCCTGGTCGCCCTGATCCGCGACCGGCGGCCCGAGGTCGTGGTGGCCAACCAGATCGAGGCCGCACCCGCGATCCGGGCCGCGCTCCTGGAAGCAGGGGTGGACGCGCTGATCGCGGGCTACTGCCACTACCTGCCGTTCTCCTTCACCGACACCGGCGTCCTGGAGCTGGACCCCGCGATGAACGACCGGGGCCTGGGCCGCAGCGTGCTGCTGGCCTTCGCCGCCGGCCTCGGTGCCTGCGATCGCGTCCTCGTCCACTCTTCCACCGCAGCCTCTTGGACCACCGCAGCCGCCGCCCGTACCGGCGTCGAACTCGGCGACAAGCTGTACGTCGTCCCCGCCCCCAGGGACGTACGGCTGGTACGCGACCCGGCCGACATCACCCCGCCCGCAGGCAGGGCCTCGGGCATCTACAACCACCGCCTGTACAAGCACTACGGCACCGCCCGCTTCACCCGGCTCGCCCGGCGTCTCGTCGCCGATGCCCCGGTGCGGCTCACCGTGATGGACCTGTTCGGTACCCGCAGCCCCGAGCGAATCCGCCTTGACCCCAGCCCCGAACGGCACCTGGAGGAGCTGGCGACCACGGACGGCGTCACCATCGCCTCCGACCGTGGCGACCGCATCCGCTACCGCAACCTGCTGGCCGGAACCCACTTCGGCATCGCCCCCTTCCGTCCGGGCTGCCCCTGGTCCATGTCGGTGATCGACTGCCAGGCGATGGGCCTGCCGGTGGTCGGCCCGCGCACCGGCTGGCTGGCCGAGCACATCGACCACGAGCTGCTGTTCGACACCGACGAGCAGGCCGTCCAGATCGCCGAGCGCCTCGCCACGGACGCCGAGTTCTACCTGGTGCACGCCAAGCGCGCGCATGCCTCCACCACCGACCTCACGCCTGCCGTGGTGGCAGCCCGTTATCTGGAGGCGATCAAGTGACCGGCTTCGAGGCAGTGCAGCTCTCGTACGACGAGCCACTGGCCGGCTCCCTGCACACCCGCCTCGCCCGGGTGCTGGGCGGCAGCGTCAAGCGCCTGCACGGAGTCCGCGGGATGCGACGCGCCTACCGACTCACCGCCGAACTGGTAGACACCGAACAGTTCTTCCTCGCCGATGGTGACTTCGCCATCGACCCCGAGTTCCCCACCGCAGCGGTCCAGCCTCTGGCCGACGGGGTGGCGATGCGGGTCTGGCAGGCAGTCAACCCGGTCAACGGCCTGACCTACGGCTACGGCGGCCTCAAGCTGATCCGCCGCTCGGCGCTGAGGGAGATGGGCCAAGCCGTCGACGTGCTGGCCGCGCTGCCCGGACGCGTCGAGTTCTGCCGCCGGACCGCCGGGGTCACGCGGTTCAACCAGAGCCCGTTCCACGCGTGGAAGGCGGGCTTCCGAGAGTGTGCGATGCTCGCGCGCGGCAGCGAGTACGGCATGACCGACGCCTCCGCCCAGGAACGCATCGCAGCCTGGACGGCCAGCCGCGATGGCGAATTCGCCGCCTATGCGGCGGCCGGAGCCCGTGACGGACTCGGCTTCGCCAAGGCTGCTGCCCGAGACACTCAGCGCTTCGAGGCTCTCAACGACCCGCCGTGGCTGAACCAGCACTTCACCACGCTGTACGGCGAGCAGGCGGTCACCGGATGAACACCGCACCCGGGCCGCTGGTGCTGATCGAGCCGAACGCACACCGGGGCGGCGGGCACCACCAGCGCACGCTGGCGGCGCTCGCTGCCGTACGGCCGGGAAGCCTCGTCATCGCCCCCGGCGGCCTGAGCGAGGACCTGGCCCCGCTGGTTCGATCGGGAGCCCGAGTCGCTGCCGGTCCGGCCGGACCGGCAGCGAGGATCCTTCTCGCCGTCGCGCGGGCGGCAGCCCGCGTCGCTGCTGTCGGTCAGCGGGTCTTCGCCTCCCGGAGCTGGCCACAGGCGGTCCGCAGGTCCCCGCACCAGGTCACCCTTCTCGCCCGGTGCCTGACCGAGGCCGCCTGCCTTCGCACCGCACGCCGTCTCGCCCCGCAAGCCTCGTCCGTGGTGATCCTCAGCGCGAGCGAGGCCCTGCACGGTGCCGTTGCCCTGCTCGGCGGGACCCGGCATCTGCGGTTCGTTCATGAGGCGGTCACCACCGAAGATCGTCCCGTCCGGTGGCTGGGCCGGCTCGCCCGCAAAGGCGAGAAGCGGGTGATCGCGCTGTACCCGACCGCCGCCGTCCGTGACCAGGTCGGACCGGGCTTTCCTCACCTTCCAGGCGGGGTAAGGGCGTTCGCGGTTGATGAAGGACGCCCGCTTACCGACGCTGAGCGCGACGGAGCTCGTAGCGCCTTCACGATTCCCGCCGACGCGAAGGCGGTGTGCGTGGTCGGCGGCTGGTGGCCGTACAAGGACATCCCTACCGTCGATACGGCCCTCGCCCGCCTCACCGCCCCGCTTCACGTCCTGGTGTGCGGCACACCGCTGGACGACGCCGTCCTCACACGCTGGCACCAGCTCCCCAACGTCCACCTGCACACCGTGCCCGGCCCGGTCGGCGACCAGGTCCTGCGGCTGGTGTACGCCGCTGCCGACGCGGCCCTCGTCGCCCGGAAGTCCGGCGTGGGCAAGGAATCCGGGCTGGTCATGGACGCCGTCCGCCTCGGCGTACCACTGATCGTTTCCACGCACGACCCCGAGCTGACCGCCCGCCTCGCCGGGGAACCGTGGACCCGGCTCTTCGCCGCCGGCGATCCGGACGCCCTCGCCAAAGCGCTGGACCAGCTCACGGCAGACGTTCCCGCCCGCCCAGGCCCGTCAGCGCTCGGGGCTCTGGACATGAGCTCGGCGGCCGACCAGGCCGCCTTCCTCACCGACACCTACGCCCACCTGACCAAGGAATCCCGATGAAGACACCCGTCTCTCCCGCCCTGGTCGCGGTGGTCGGCCCGGTCGAACCGGCCCTGCTGGCCGCCTGGACCGCCCACTACCGTCGACTCGGCGTCGAGCGGTTCCACCTCGCCTTCCACTTCCCCGACCACATCCACGACGCCTGGCGGCACCAGCTCATCGCGGCTAGCCACGACCTCGGCATCGTCCCTGCCCGGATCAGCACCGGACCCTGGCACGAGCACACCAACACCCAGCTCCGCGACCTCCTGCGCGAGCAGGCGGGGCCCGGCTGGCACCTGATCGCCGACTCCGACGAGTTCCAGACCTACCCCGCCCCGCTCAACGAGATGATCGCCTGGGCCGAGGCCGCCAAGCACAAGGTGATCGGTGGGCTGACGCTCGACCGCGCCACGAACGACGGGCGGCTGGCACTGTGGCGGCCGGAAATCGGACTGGACCGGTCCTTCCCGCTCGGCGGGCACCTCACCCACCGGCTGCTGAAGGGCGATCCCCGCAAGATCGTCCTTGCCCACTCCTCGGTAGCCGTTGCATCCGGCAACCACCGGGCACCGGGCCACAAGCCAGACCCGGACACGCTCGCATGCGTACACCACTTCAAGTGGCGCTCGGGCGTCCTGGACGACCTGCGACGACGGGTCGACCGGTTCACGTCCGGTGACTGGGTCGAGCACACCCCGGCCGTCCGCAGCGAGGCGTCCCGCCTGTTGCAGCACATCGACCGCCACAACGGCCGGATCGATGTCGCCGACCCGCGTCTGGCCTTCCGTCACGTCACGCTCGATCGACTGCCGAGCGGCTGGGCCGCCGAAGCCGCCAAGATCACAGCCATCTGGCGCCCACACACGGCTCAGAGCCAGCCCGGCTCCACGATCTCCTCGCCCTCGTCCTGAGGCTTCTCGAAGCGAGCAAAGAAGTCATCCAGCGCCTCCGGGGTCACGACCAGAGCGTTGGCGTCTTCCCGCTCATTGCGCTCCGCCAGCCTGCGCAGCAGCTCCTCGCGCTCCACCGGGAAGTACAGCAGCCGCCACCGGCCGCCGGCCGCCTCCACCAGCTCCTTCATCGCGTCGCGGTCCTTACGCGGCCACAGCCCGTGGTCCCACACCACGTCCCGGCCCTCGGCGACCAGCTCGGCGAGCCGCTCGTGCAGCTCGGAGACGACCGGAGCCTCCTTCTCGAAGTAGGTGTTCTCCGGGTAGTCGACGCCGTACCGACCGTGCCGCTCATGGACGACCTCGTCCACCGACAGCCGCACTGCACCCTCCGGCTCCAACTGCCGCTGGGCATAAGTGGTCTTCCCCGAGCCGGTGAGCCCCACCAGCAGGAACACCACCGGAGTGTCCTCGGCCACCGCCAACTCCCTCCAACACCACCAGCGCTCCTCGGCCAGTTTGCCACCGTCGGCCGGCCCAAGGCTCCGTTCCTCCTCACCACCACCCGAAGGAACCGCTCGTGTCCGCCTCCGTACTCGCCCGCGCGCTGCGCGCCTACGTCCGCTACGCCCCCGGAACGGTGGGCAAGGCCCGACTCGTCGGCCACTTCCTCGACGAGCACCTGCGAATCCACCCCGCCCACACCACCGTCAGGCTGCGGTCCGGCGACAAGATCGGCGTCACCACCAACGACGTCATCCAGCGCTACCAGTACCTCTTCGGCGAGTGGGAGCCGAACCTGAGCGCCTTCCTCCGCGACCGGCTCCGCCCCGGAGACACCTTCATCGACGTCGGCGCCCACCGAGGCGCCTTCAGCCTCCTTGCCTCCCACGCAGTCGGCCCCCATGGCCACGTCATCGCCGTAGAACCCTCCCCGCAGTTCCACGACGACCTGACCGCCACTATCACTGCCAATCGCCGCACCAACATCCAGTCGATCCGATCGGCAGTCTCCGACACTCACGGCAGGCAGACCCTGTACCTGGAGGACCCCACCAACCTCGGCCACACCACCTCCGTGCGGCCCCGCCATGCCCACATGACCTTCGACGTACAGACCGCGCCGCTGGCCGACCTCATCAGCAGCGCCCAGTTCGCTACCACTCGGATCATCAAGATCGACGTCGAAGGCGCCGAAGCAGCAGCCGTCCGCGGACTCCTACCCGCGCTCGCGCACTTGCCGGACGACGCGGAGCTTGTCGTGGAGGTCACCCTTCGGCTCTTGGCCAAGCAGGGCGAGAGCGCCACCGGGATCATCGACATCCTGAGCGAGAACGGCTTCCATGCGTACACGCTCACCAATGACTACGACCCGACCACCTATCCCAGGACCATGCGGCACCCGCAGCCGCCCGTTCGATGCACCACGGTCCCCGAGGAGATGACCGACCTGGTGTTCTCGCGCACCGATGCGGGCCACCTCGTATCCGGGCGTTGAAGCCGCCCGCGCTCCAAAAGGGAGCCGACATCCCCGGATGCCCGCACGACCCCGAAGAATCCGAAGCACGTCGACAAGGAGCGGACACGGTGAGCAGCAAGAGTGTGATGAACAGTCGCAATGCAGTCTGCGTGATCGTCCACGACAAGAACACCGACACGGTCGCATCCCTGCTCTACGGGGCCCGTAGCTGGTCCCCGAAACCGGTCTGGACCCTTCCCGGCGGCAAGGCCGAACCCGGCGAACCCCTCGACGAAGCTGCCGCCCGCGAACTCAAGGAGGAGACGGGCCTTCTCGTCGACCCGGCCAACCTTTCACTCGTCCACGTCGTTCACGTCGAGCAGGGCTGGGACCGGTCCGGGCAGTTCGTGCTCTTCGCCTTCGCCACCGACACCTGGACCGGTGAACTGAACAACGCCGAACCGGACAAGCACCTCGCAGTTCAGTGGCTCGCGGCCGAACGCCTCCCCGAGCCCGCGTTTCCGACAGCCGCACAAGCCCTGGCCGCGTACAGGGATGGCGGCCCGTCCTTCTCCCGCTACGGATGGCCGGCCACCATCACGAACTGAATCGTCTCGCTGTTCTGGACGGCCCGGCGGCCGCACGGCACCGCGCCTGATCAGTGGGGACTCGCCTACGTCGAGCCGCGACCAGGAACGCGCTCGACGTAGGCTCACCGGCATGAGCCTGCGCCTGAGCACCGTGATCCTTCCTGTCGACCGCTGGCACGAGGGAGGCCGCGCCAAGTGGCAGCGCGCCGAGGAACTCGGCTTCCACGCCGCGTACACCTACGACCACCTCTCCTGGCGCAGCTTCCGCGACGGCCCGTGGTTCGGCGCCCTGCCCACCCTCACCGCCGCCGCCACGGCTACGGACCGCTTGCGCCTGGGCACCTTGGTCACGTCGCCAAACTTCAGACACCCAGTGACGCTCGCCAAGGAACTGATCTCGCTCGACGACATCTCCGACGGGCGGGTCACCCTCGGCATCGGCGCCGGCGGCAACGGCTTCGACGCCACCGCGCTCGGCCAGGAGGCGTGGACACCGAAGGAGCGGGCAGACCGGTTCGGCGAGTTCGTGCCACTGCTCGACCGTCTACTCACCGAGGGCGCGGTCTCACAGAAGGGCGACTTCTACACGGCTGAGGAGGCCCGCAACCTTCCCGGCTGCGTACAGCGGCCCCGACTGCCATTCGCAGTGGCGGCGACGGGCCCACGCGGCCTGAGGCTCGCAGCGAAGTACGGGCAGGCGTGGGTGACGACCGGTGACCCGAAGCTGTACGAGGAGGGGACCCCGGAGCAGTCGGTGAAGGCACTCCGCGGGCAGATCGAAAGACTCGGCAAGGCGTGCGCCGAGGCCGACCGAGACGTGGCCGACCTCGACAAGATCCTGCTCCACGGCTTCACCCCCGACCGGAACAGGCCGCTGGAATCCGTGGACGCCTTCGTCGACTTCGCCTGCCGCCATCAGGAGCTCGGCTTCACCGAGATCGTGATCCACTGGCCGATCCCCGAGTCGGACTTTGCGGCTGGCAAGGCAGTCTTCGAGCAGATCGCCACAGAAGCAGTCGCCCAGCTCGGTTGAACGCCGACGATCGACGGACGGTCTGGGGATGCTGACCACCATCTTCAATAGGGCTTGATCTGTCCCTCTTCCCATGAGAGCCTGCAAGGCTTTGCTCACAGCGATGAGGTGTTGGGGGAGAAAATGACGATGCCGTCGGCAAATCCGGGGCAGGATGGCAGGGACGAGAAGGTCGCCAGGCTGGCCGCCGGTTCCGCCAACTTCGGCCACCTTCTTGGCCACCAACCCTTGCTGGTGACTCTCGGATGCTCGGCGGAGTCATACGTCCACACCGACCCACACGCCGCGATGTTCAAGTGTCGACTTTTCGGCGAGGTCATGGCTCGGCATCTGCTCGCACTGGTCAACGTCAGAGTGTCCAGCACGAGTCAGTTTGACCGGGTCAGGGCTCTCGCTGATCACGGTGTGATTGTGCCGCAGGTCCACGCTTGGTTCGAAGAGATCCGGTTGACAGGCAACCGGGCGGTCCACGAGTACTACGCGAACGTCCGTGCCGCGCTCCAGACGGTGGAGGCGTGTTTTCGGCTCGGAGACTGGCTGCATCGTTCTCTCACTCCTGCCGACACCACACACCGGGTGTTCCTGGCTCCGGCCCGGCCTTCCGCTGCCCCTGTTCCCACCACCGCCGCGGACCAGCAGGAGCTGGAGCAGCTCCGCGGCGAACTGGAGGCGTATCGCCGGCGACTGGAAGAGGCGCGGCTCCGCTTCGATGGCAAGCAGGACAGGCTGGAGCGCGAGCGGGCCGCCCGAGCCCAGGCCGAGTCGGAACTGGCTGAGGCCGAGGGGGAGCGTGCTGCGCTCCACGATCTGGTCGCCGAACTCAGCGAGCAGATCGACGAGCTCACCGCCGCTGCACTGGAGGCCAGCACGCCGGCCCAGCCGCTGGACAATGCATCGAAGCGGGACGAGTTCATCTCCCATGCGCAGAAGGCCGCCCGGCCGCCGATGAACGAAGCTCAGGTCCGCAAGGAGCTCGACAAGGTTCTCGAAATGGCGGGCTGGACCGTCCAGGACGACAACTCGAAGAACCTCTTCGCCGGGCAGGGCGTCGCGGTGGCGGAGGTGTCTACGGCCGTCGGCCGGGCCGACTACCTCCTCTACGTCGACCAGCGGCTTGTGGGAGTCATAGAGGCCAAGCGGGAGGGAGCCGACCTGGAGGCAGCTATGCAGCAGGCGGCACGTTACGCCACCGGTCTCACGCGTAGCCAGCAGCTCAGCGCCTGGCGCGCCAGCCTGCCCTTCCGCTACGTGGCGGACGGCAACACCGTCCGATTCCACAACGCCCTCGACCCGTCTCCGCGTACCCGTGAAATCTTCGCCGTGCACCGTCCGGAGACGATCGCCCGCTGGATCGACGAGGCTGAGGCGGACCCGGCCGCGCCGACGCTGCGGGCACGTCTGCGTCGACTTCCTCAGACCTTCCTCGACCCGGACCCGCTCCGCCCCGCCCAGGTGAAAGCGATCACTGGGCTGGAACGCTCGCTGGCCAAGGACGACCCCCGCGCCCTCATCCAGATGGCCACCGGGGCTGGGAAAACGTACACGGTAGTCAGTGAGAGCTACCGGCTCCTCAACCATGCGGGTGCCAAGCGGGTGCTGTTCCTGGTGGACCGGAACAACCTGGGCACGCAGGCCGCCACAGAGTATGAGAACTACGACACCCCGGACGACGGCCGCAAGTTCACCGAGCTGTACGTGGTGCAGCGGCTCGCCGGTGACACCGTTCTTGGCTCGGCCCATGTCGTGGTCTCCACGGTGCAGCGGCTGTGGATGGCACTGACCGGCCGACCCGTTCCCAGCGCGGACGACAACGACGAGAAGCTCGACGGCTACGACCTCGTAAAGGAGCCGGTGGAAGTCGCCTACAACCCGGACCTTCCCCCGGAGACCTTCGACCTGATCGTGGTTGACGAGTGCCACCGTTCCATCTACGGCAAGTGGCGCGCGGTGCTTGAGTACTTCGACGCACACCTGGTCGGATTGACCGCGACGCCTGTGGCGCAGACCTTCGGCTTCTTCTTCCAGAACCTTGTCAGCGAGTACCCATACGAGCAGGCGGTCGCCGACAGGGTCAACGTGGACTTCGACGTCTTCCGTATCCGCACCGAGCTCGGCGAGAACGGCGGCACGATCCCTGCGGAGACCGTCGTGCCGATGCGTGAGCGCAAGACTCGCCGGGAGCGCTACCAGGAGCTGGAAGATGACCTGGAGTGGAAGGCGTCGCAACTGGGACGCCAGGTGATCAGCAAGGGGCAGTTGAAGCTCGTGCTGGAGACGTTCCGCGACCGTCTCTTCACAGATATCTTCCCACCGGTCGGAGAGGGAGAGACACAGCGATCGCGTACTCACGTCCCCAAGACACTGATCTTCGCAGTTGATGACAACCACGCTGATGAGATCGTGCAGATGGTCCGAATGGTCTTCGGAGAGAACGGCACCGACGACTTCTGCCGGAAGATCACTCACGCCGCTAAGCGACCGGCAGAACTGATCAAGGCATTCCGCAACAGCCCGGAAATGCGCATCGCGGTGACCGTCGACATGATTGCCACTGGTACAGACATTCCGCCGCTGGAGTGTGTGTTCTTCCTTCGAAATGTGAAGAGCTGGGCCTACTTCGAACAGATGAAGGGCCGAGGTTCTCGGACAATCGACCCGGCGGAGTTTCAGGCGGTGACTCCGGATGCCAAGGTCAAGGAGCGGTTCGTGATCGTGGACGCGGTTGGCGTAACGGACTCCCCGCGTGTGGACGCCCGTCCGCTCAATCGGGCCACGGAGCGAAAGCTCCCGCTGGAACGACTCATGGCCAAAACGGCGGGCCTCGCCATGACCGAGGACGAGATCGCTACCCTGGCAGGGCGCCTTGCCCGACTGGATCACCAGCTCACCTCTGATGAACGAGGCGAGATCGAAGAACTCGCCGGCCAGCCCTTGCAGGAGATTGTTGGCGGCCTGGTACGCGCGGTCGACCCCGACCAGCAGGAGCGTGCCCGCCGCATTGGCGGCCCTGAGCAGATCCGGCAGGACATGATCGAAGCTCTGAAGCCGATCGCCTCCAACAGCGAGCTGCGTGCCCGCCTCATGTCGATGCGCCGCGCGCACGACATCGTCATCGACGAGGTGAACGCGGACAGCCTGATGGAGGTGCACGGTGTCACGGCGGATGAACTCGCCATGCGCCGGGTCACTTCGTGGCAGCAGTACCTCAAAGAGCACCAGGACGAAATTGCCGCGTTCAACATCGCCTTCAGCGAACGACGTGATCCGAAGGAGGTCTACCACCGTCTCCGTGACCTCGCTCGCCGTATCGAGCGTCCTCCTTTCCAGTGGACTCCGACGGGTCTCTACGAGGCGTACATCCAGCTCGGGAAGGCGAGCGAGCGACCGAAGGGCAAGGCCGGCGTAGTCGACCTCATCGGGTTGCTCCGGTACGAGCTGGGCCTCGACAAGGAGGTCCGCCCCTACCGGGTACTCGTGGAGGAGCGGTACACAGCTTGGCTGGCCCAGCAGGAACAGGCGGGCGCAGCCTTCACTCCGGACCAGGTGTGGTGGCTCGACAAGATTGTGGACGTGATCGCGACGGACGCCGCGATCGAACCGGACCAACTTCGCGACGTACCCTTCATCGAGCGCGGCGGCGTGGACGGCTTCCTGAGGGACTTCGGAGCCGAGCGCGGAGCCGAGATACTGGATGAGATGGGACGGGAGCTGGGTGCGTGAGTGAGGGTGGCATTCCCTCGGATCTGCCGAAAGGGTGGGCGCGCGCCCGACTCGGCGACATTATCACTCGGATCGAGGCTGGCAAGTCTTATAAGTGCGAGCCTCGTCCTGCCTCTGCTGGCGAGTGGGGCATTATCAAAGTTAGCGCAATGACATGGGGAAAGTTTGATGCCGCAGAGAACAAAGCGGTACCGGATGGCGTCCCCTTCAATCCTGAATACGAGATCCGCGCTGGGGATATTCTCCTGAGTAGGGCCAATACTGCGGCATATGTTGGCGCATCGGTGATCGTTCACAAAAGCCCAGCCCGCCTCCTGTTGAGCGACAAGAGCCTTCGAATCGTTCCTGCCCGCGGCATTAGCAGGGACTGGCTAGCGCACCTTCTATCGTCGCCATATATTCGATCGCAAATTTCCCGGCGGGCTACCGGCACCAAGGACTCCATGCGTAATATCTCGCAAAGTGCAATCGCCGAGATTGAGTGTATGGTGCCTCCTCTCGGAGAACAGCGGCGCATCGTCTCTGCTCTTGAGGAGCAACTGTCACGAGTCGATGCAGCTGAAAAAATTCTCTATGATAGCGCGCATAGAATTGAGCGATATCTCCAATCCTCTTTGCGTCGAATGACGTTGAGCTATCGTTCGGTTCGACTGGGCGATGTCTTGGCTGATGGGCTGACGAACGGTCGATCAGTTCCGACACGAACTGGAGGATTCCCGGTTCTTCGTCTCACCGCCCTGTCTGGCCCGTATGCCAATCTTGCGCAGCGTAAGGAAGGGGACTGGGAGGCGACCGATGCGGAACCATTCCTCGTCAAGCCAGGAGATTTCCTCATTTCTCGTGGTAATGGATCCGTTTCTCTAGTTGGGCGTGGTTCGCTCGTTTCGGAAGTGGAAGACCCGGTTGCTTATCCTGACACCATGATCCGGGCACGTCTGAAAAGGGAAGATATTTACCCGGAGTATCTGCGAATTATCTGGTCGTCTATGCATGTGAGGCAGCAAATCGAACGCCAAGCGCGCACCACTGCGGGGATCCATAAGGTAAACCAGAAGATTCTGGGAGCAGTGGAATTCCCGCTTCCAGATCTTCTCACGCAGAAAGAAATCTGCGCCAGGTGGTCCGAGATTGAGGAAAAAGGGGACCTTCTGAGTCGCACGGTTGTAGCGAGCAAGCATCGCAGCACCAGTCTCCAACGTTCCCTGCTAAGTGATGCCTTTACTGGTCGTCTGGTTCCCCAGGACCCCTCCGATGAATCCGCGGATGCCGTACTCGCCCGCATTCGTGTCGAGCGGCAGGCAGAAGGTACGCCCAAGGGCCAGCGGCGGCGTGGATCGCCAGCCATGCGTGAGCCCAAGGGTCCACAGGCGCCAGACACACCGCCGCCGCCTGTTAGAACCGCCCTTACTGCCTCGATCACTCAGACCACTTTCGACCAGGAGATCCCCTCGTGACCACGACGGAGGCCCGTCGGCTTGTCGACAAGCTCTGGAGCTATTGCCACGTCCTTCGGGACGATGGTGTCTCCACCATCGACTACGTTGAACAGCTGACGCTTCTTGTCTTCCTCAAGATGGCGCATGAGGCACAGTCCCGACCGCCGACCTTCCGGGAACAGATCATGCCCGAGGGGCCGATTTGGGAAAACCGAGGCTGGCCCGAGCTGCTGAAAAATGACGGCGCCGCACTCGAAGCTGCGTACACCGAGCTGTTGGAAGACCTCGGCAAGCAGCGGAGGGACACCACCTTCTACCTGATCTTTAATGGGGCGCGGAACCGTATCCACGACCCCGCAAAACTAAAGCGCTTGGTCAAGGACCTGATTGACAAGGAGAACTGGTCAGGCCAGAAGACTGATATCAAGGGTGACGCGTACGAAGAGCTACTGGCCCGAGGCGCAGAAGACATTAAGTCGGGCGCGGGTCAATATTTCACTCCGCGACCGCTAATCCAGGCCATCATCGACTGCGTCCGCCCGACACCAGAAGACACAATCACTGACCCTGCCTGTGGAACGGGCGGATTTCTCCTTGCCGCTGCCGAATACCTCATCCACGAGTACGGCAGCCGACTCACGCCCGAGCAACGCCAGCACCTCAGCGACGGCGGCATCTGGGGCACCGAGTTGGTCCGGGGTACCGCACGGCTCGCCGCGATGAACCTCTTCCTGCACGGCATCGGTCAACCCACCAAGGCTGCCCTCGTCCGTTCCCGCGATGCCCTCGCCGCGCCGCCCGACAAGCGGGCGAGCCTGGTCCTCGCCAATCCGCCGTTCGGCAAGAAGTCGTCCATCACCATCTACGGTGACGATGGGACCGCCGCCCGGGAGGCCATCGCCTACGAACGGCGCGACTTCTGGGTCACGACGACCAACAAGCAGCTCAACTTCGTACAGCACATTGCCTCGCTCCTGGAGATCCACGGACGTGCGGCCGTCGTCGTTCCGGACAACGTGCTCTTCGAGGGAGGCGCTGGCGAGACCATCCGCCGCCGCCTGTTGAACGAGTACGACGTCCACACTCTGCTGCGCCTGCCCACCGGAATCTTCTACGCCGGCGGCGTCAAGGCCAACGTGCTGTTCTTCGACCGGAAGCCGGCCCGCCCCAACCAGCCCTGGACGCAGAAGCTCTGGGTTTACGACTTCCGCACGGCCCAGCACTTCACTCTGAAGCAGAACCCGCTCACGAGGTCCCACCTCGAAGACTTCGTGCAGTGCTTCAAGCCGGACGAGGATCGTGCAAAGCGAGTCGAGACCGAGCGCTTCAAGCCGTTCACCTACGACGAGCTGGTTGCCCGCGACAAGGCGAACCTCGACATCACCTGGCTGCGTGACCCGAGCCTCGACGATGTTGACAGTCTTCCTGCTCCTGAGGTTCTGGCGGCCGAGATCGTCGAGGACCTCCAGGCTGCCCTCTCGGAGTTCGCTGCGATTGCCGAGACGATGGAGCAGGCCAAGGCAGATCGCCAGCTGTCTAACGAAGCGGAGCCAGGCAGCAGAGAGAACGGGTAACTCGAAGGGGAGATCACCCTCGGCAGGGTGATCATGGGGTGCAGGAGACTCGCCAACTGTGCCCCACCCCAGGGCCCTTGTCAGTGCTCCGGTTTAGCCTTCGGCCATGCGACCGCCTCTTGAGAACGTTCTCCGCAATGCGCTCGTCCAGAACCTGGAGCTGATCGAGCCGGGTCTCCGGCCTGTTCAGTTCGAGGAGTACCCGCTGCCCAACGCACACGGCACCAGGGGAAGCATCGACATCCTGGCCCGTGATCGTCATCAGATGTGGGTGGTCATCGAGCTGAAGCGGTCCCGGTCCAGCGCGCGGCAAGCCCTACACGAGGTCAACAAGTACACCGAGCTTCTCTGCCGGGAGAAGAACCTCGCGCCGGACCGCATCCGTGCGGTGATCGTAGCCATGCCGGACGACTGGGAGGAGCTCCTGATCGCCGTCAGTCACGCCGCGCGCGACTGGAGTCATGATCTTCGCGGGTACCAACTATTCCTGGACAGCAACGGCACCCCCATCGGGACCGAACGGGTGGAGCTCCTGCCTCGGGCGTTCGAACCCCGCATCACCCCCATCCACAACCTGTTCTTCTTCACCACGGAGGAACAGCGTGAGCAGGGCTGGAGGATCATCAGCAAGGTCGCGGACGAGTTGGGGGCGCTCGACCTGCTGGCGGCGGATCTAGACCGCGTAGCAGAGAAGCACTACATTCCTGCGCCTTTCGGCCTGTACCTAGCGGTAGGCCGGGTGAACGAGGAGCTCGCCGCAGCGGATCTCCTGGGTGGTTACGACGGGCCAGAACCGTTCGCCGAAGAGCACCAGGCCGAGTACTTGGCCCTCTGCGAGCTCTGTAACCGCCTTGCGCGCAGCAGGCTGCGCGGAATGAACATGGAGTCTGCACGGCCAGGACTGTTGAAGAATCTCCGTGACGACCCCAACTGGTCCATCCAAGGCTTCCGAGGCACAGGAGCCTACGACAACACCGCCGCGTTCGAGCAGCAAGACCTGTTCCGCTTCCTGACCGGGGATGAGCGAGGCGACAGTCAGGTCTTGTACACAGGCACCGCCAGCCCGCAGGTTGCCAGCCGTTGGAAGGCATTCAGGCAGGAGGCTCGGCAGAGTTTCGCCGGCAACCACGAGTGGGAGTCACTTGTGGACGGCTGGCTCGACGAGGTGGGCCCGAAGGTCGGCGAGGGAGACGTCGGATTGCACGTCTACAACCCCTGTGACCTTTTGCAAGCAATCATCCATGGGTGGCCGGACCGCATGGAGAAACTCCTGCCTATGGTCATGGGGGAAGCAGTGCCCCGCCAAGGGCTGCGGCACTCGGTGCGCGGCGTCCTGTGCTGGAACGGCCGAGGCATGTCGCTCCCCGATGCGGTACGGCTCGTGTACCGAGACCCGCTGTTCTTGATAAGCAACATGTACGGGGGGACCGTGTGGGCACGAGACCGAGAGCTATTGGACCTCCTCGGCCTGCACTACGTGCTCCTGGAGAAGATCGGACCCGTTGGGTCCGGGGCAACGGTAGAGGACGAGCACCGCATCTGGATACATCGAGAGCAGAGTCCTCGCGTCTACTCCTCCGATACGGACCCTCGCGGGTACGCACAGGCGTACGCGAGCATTGCGGCTGATGGCGAGATCGTCTCGATCGGGCAGTACCTCAACAGGCACTCCCACGAAGTGGAGCTGGTGGCCCGGGAGTACCGTGCCATCACTCATGGCGTCTAGCGCTCGCCAGATTCGGTAAGTAGCCGGTCCCAGGCCACCGCGAATGAGCAGGTCAGCATGCGATAGGTGAAAAAGGCTTGACTGAGGTGACCAGCGTGCCGAGCCGGACGCGTGTGGTGGCCGCGGCCGCCGCGGTCAGCGTCGGGACCGCCCCGAACCAGGGCCCGTACCGGAACGGCACCCGCCAGGAGAGGTGGTCATAGGTGTACGCGGTGTGGAACCCCAGCTCCTCGGCGCGTTCCCACTGCTCACGGCCACCCTCGCCCCACCGGCGGACGGGAAGAATCACGGTACTCAGACGCATGGTGACGAGCCTACGTCGTACGGCTCGTACGGATCCCGCCCACGGGCCGCGGCCCCGGCCGGCCGTGGAAGCCGCCACCGATGCCCACACCGCCGCGGCCACCCCCGAACCGATCATGCGGCTCCACTCATCAGTGCGACTCTTCGCATCATCAGTGCGGCTCTTCGCACTCCCGTGCGCTCCGGGCATCCCGTACGGGAGAATGTCCGGGTGACCTCAGCTAACGGCCCCGCCGCCGCCCTCCCGCCCCGGCTGATCGCCACCGATCTGGACGGGACCCTGCTGCGCGACGACAAGACCCTCTCGGCCCGCACCGTCGCCGCGCTCGCCTCCGCCGAGGAGGCCGGGATCGATGTCTTCTTCGTCACCGGCAGGCCGGCCCGGTGGATGGGCGTCGTCAGCGACCATGTGCACGGCCACGGCCTGGCCATCTGCGGCAACGGCGCCGCCGTGGTCGATCTCCACGGCGACGAGGGCGGGCACATCTTCGTCAAGGTCCTCCCGCTGGAGCGCACCGACGCCCTCGACGTGATCGCCATGCTGCGGACCGCCGCCCCGGGCACCTCCTTCGCCGTCGAGCGGACCGGGGGCATCCACCACGAGGCGGCGTACCCGCCCCTGCAGTTCGATCCCGCGTCGAGCGTCGCACCCGCCGAGAAACTGCTCGCGGCGGACTCCGGCCTCGCGGACCAGCCCGTACTGAAGGTGCTGGCCCATCACCCGGAGCTGGAGCCCGACGTCTTCCTCGCCCTGGCCCGCCAAGCTGTCGGCGGCCGGGCCTCGATCACCCGCTCAAGCCCGACCGCGCTGCTGGAGATCAGCGGCCCCGGCGTCTCCAAGGCCGGCACGCTGGCGCTGTGCTGTGCCGAGCGGGGCATCTCGCCCGCCGAGGTGGTCGCCTTCGGGGACATGCCGAACGACGTCGAGATGCTGCGGTGGGCCGGTACCTCGTACGCGATGAGCAACGCCCACCCGGAGGCTGTGGCAGCGGCTTCGGGGCGCACGGTCGCGAACAACGACGACGGCGTCGCGGTCGTCATCGAGCGGATCCTGAAAGTGCGCTGACCGCGCCCGACCACTGCCGGCTCGCCCCCTGCCCCTCACCCCTACAGCGGCACCTCCCAGACCACCGCCGTGCCACCGCCGCCCTCGCCGAGCCCCGGCCCGTAAGCGCTCGACCCACCCAGTGCCTCCGCGCGCCTGCTGAGGTTCCGCAGTCCGCTGCGCCGGCCGCCCTCCGGGATGCCGACCCCGTCGTCGGAGACCGTGAGGCGTACCGCCGGGCGGCCGTCGTCCAGCTGCGCCGTGGCGTCGACGGTCACATGGATACGGGAGGCGGCGGCGTGCCGGAACGCGTTGGAGAGCGCCTCCCGCAAGGCCGCGATCAGGTTCTTCCCGGTGGATTCGCCGACCGTCGAGTCCACCGGTCCCACGAAGCGGTGCGAGGGTTTGAACCCCAGCGGCACCGCCGCCATGTTGATCTCCCGCAGTACCCGTCTGCACAGGCCCGACGGGGCTTCGGCGGGCTCCTGCTGCAGCGCGAAGATGGCGGTGCGGATCTCCTGGATCGTCACATCCAGCTCGTCGACGGCCTTGCCCACACCGCGGCGCACCTCCGGCCCCGCCGACTGGCGGTGGGCGCCCTCCAGCATCATCCCGGTCGCGAACAGCCGCTGAATGACCAGGTCATGGAGGTCACGGGCGATCCGGTCGCGGTCCTCGAAGACCGCGAGGCGCTCCCTGTCGCGCTGGGCGTCCGCCATCATCAGCGCCAGCGCGGCCTGCGAGGCGAACTGGGTGGCCAGCGAGCGCTCAGCGGCGGTGAAGGGCCGGGCGCCCCGTTCCCGCGGGGTGGCCAGCGCGCCCAGCAGACGGCCGCCGCTGTGCAGGGGCAGCATCATGCTCGGCCCGTACCGTCTGCCGACCTCGGTGATCATCCGTGGGTCGGTCGCCGAATCGTCCATGAAGACCGGAGCGCCGGAGAGCAGCCTCTCCACGACTCCGCTCTCCGCGGGGACGATCAGGCCGAGCACCTCGCTGGGCACATTGCTGGAGACGGCGACGACCTCAAGGCCGCCCTCCGCGGCGGGCAGCATGATCACTCCGGCGGCCGAGTCGGCAAGCCGGCGCGCCTGTTCGGCGACCACGGTGAGCGCCTCGTCCGCGTCGCCACCCGCAAGCAGCGCCGTGGTGACAGCCACCGAACCGTCGATCCACCGCTCGCGCTGCCGGGCCGCCTCGTACAGCCGGGCGTTGTTGATCGCGATGCCGGCCTCGGTGGAGAGGACCTGGACCATGTGGAGATCGCCGTCGGTGAACCGGCTGCCGTCGGTCTTCTCCGCGACATAGAGATTGCCGAAGGTCTCGCCCTGGAACTGGACGGGGACCCCCAGGAACGTCCGCATCCGCGGATGGTGCGGAGGGAACCCGGCGAAGCGTGCGTCGGTCGTCAGATCCGCGAGCCGCACCACCCGGGCGTCCTCGATCAGCGCGCCCAGGAGCCCGGTGTGCCCGTCCGGGACGCGGCCGATCCGTGCGGCCTCCTCCTCCGGGACACCGTGGGTGACGAAGTCGCTGAGGCCGCCGCGCTCCCGGTCCAGGACGCCGATTGCGGCGTACCGGGCGCCGGACAGTCCGGCGGCGGTCTCGCAGATCCGGTTCAGGGTCGCATGCAGTTCGAGGCCCGTACCGATGGAGCGCATGGCCTCCAGCAGCTGCGGTACGCGCGCGGTGAACTCGGCGGAGAGCCCCGGACGCGCGGGGTCATCGGCGCTGGAGTTCTCCGCGGGTTCGGTGTGGTCCGGAGCTGGCATACCCCAGAGCCTAATAAGTCCTATATTGAGTGGAAAGTCGGATTCCTTTGGCTGCCGAGCAGATCGCCCGCCCGCTCGCGCTCCAGCATCCGCCGCAACGGCCCGTCCAGCGCGGCCAGCTCGGCGTAGGGACCGCGCTGGACGACCCGCCCTCCGTCCAGGACGAGCACCTCGTCGACGGCGTCGAGCCCCCGGAGCCGGTGGGTGATGAGCAGCGTCGTACGCCCTTCGGTCGCGGTCAGCAGATCCGCGGTGAGCGCGTCGGCGGTCACCAGGTCCAGATGTTCGGCCGGCTCGTCCAGGACCAGTACGGGGAAGTCGGCGAGGAGGGCGCGGGCCAGCGCCAGCCGCTGCCGCTGCCCGCCGGAGAGCCTCGCGCCGTGCTCCCCCACCGGAGTGTCGAGCCCCTCGGGCAGCCCGTCCACCCAGTCCAGCAGCCGGGCCCCGGCGAGCGCCCGGCGCAGTTCGCCGTCCGAGGCGCCGGAGCGGGCCAGCCTGAGGTTCTCCCGCAGGGAGCTGTCGAAGATGTGCGCGTCCTGGGCGCACAGCCCCACGAACCCGCGCACCGTGTCACCGTCCAGCGCGTCGGCGGCCACCCCACCGAGCGTGTAGGTCCCCGCCTCCGCGTCCAGGAAGCGCAGCAGTACCTGGGCGAGCGTCGTCTTGCCCGACCCGGAAGGGCCGACGACGGCGACCCGTCGCCCCGCTTCGAGCCTGAGGTCCATCCCGTCGAGCGCGTGCCCCCGCTGCCCCGCATGGCGCGCGGTCAGACCCCGCACCTCCAACGGGAACGGCGACCGGGGCGCCGCAGGACGCGCCGGCTCCTGTACGGGGACGGGCGCGTCCAGCACCTCGTACACCCGCTCGGCGCTCCTTCTGACCCGCTGCCGGTACTGCACGGCGAGCGGCAGACCGGTGACCGCCTCAAAGGCCGCCAGCGGAGTCAGCACCACCACCGCGAGCTCCACCCCGGCGAGCCTGCCGTCGTGGACGGCGGGGATCCCGACGAACGCGGCGGCGGCGACGGTCAGCCCGCAGACGAGCGCGGTGAGCCCGCCGCCGAGTGCGGTGGCGGTAGCCCCCCGTGCGGCGATCCGGGTCAGCGTCCGGTCCGCGTCTCCGGTACGGCCCAGCCGCCCGCGCAGCGCACCGGCGACCGTCAGCTCAGCGGTCCCCAGGAGCAGATCGACGACCCGGGTGGCCAGCACCCCGCGGGCGGGCGCCAGTTGGTGCTCGGCCCGCCGGGCGCAGAGGCCGCTCAGCGCGGGCACCCCGACCCCGGCGACCAGCAACCCCGCCGCGAGCACCGCCCCGGCGGCGGGCAGCAGCCAGGCGGTGAACCCGATGGTGACCGCCCCCACCACCACGGCGACCGAAGCCGGAAGCAGCCAGCGCAGCCAGTAGTCCTGTAGCGCGTCCACGTCGGCGACCAGCCGTGACAGCAGGTCCCCGTGCCTGACCCGGCGCAGTCCGGCGGGCGCGACGCGCTCCAGCCCGCGGTAGACGGAGACCCGCAGACCGGCGAGCATCCGCAGCACCGCGTCGTGCGACACCAGCCGCTCGGCATAGCGGAAGACGGCCCGCCCGGTCCCGAAGGCACGCGTTGCCGTGACCGCGACCATCAGATAGAGCACAGGCGGCTCCTGCGAGGCCCGCGAGATGAGCCAGCCCGATGTCGCCATGAGCCCGATGGCCGAACCCAGCGCGAGACTTCCCAGCAACAGGGCCAGCGACAGCCGCCCCCGCATCGCACCTGCGGCCTCCCGCACCCGCGCCAGCGGGCTCCTCCGGCCGGACCGGGTCGGGCCCGCGGTGACGGCCTCGGCCGCCCCCTCCACCGCCGTCGGCTCCGCCCGCTGTGCGGGTACGGCGGCGGCATGCGGCAGGAGAGCATCGCCGCCGGCCGGGGCAGCCGGTGACGTACCGGGCCGGAGAGCGACCACACGGTCGGCCACAGCGAGCAGGGCCGGCCGGTGCACCACGAGCACCACGGTGCGGCCCGCCACCAGCCGCCGTACCGCGTCGACGATGCCGGCCTCCGTCTCACCGTCCAGGGCCGCCGTCGGCTCATCGAGCAGCAGCAACGGCCGGTCGGCGAGGAACGCCCTGGCCAGTGCCAGCCGTTGCCGCTGTCCGGCCGACAGGCCCGCACCGCCCTCGCCGAGAACCGTGTCGGCCCCGTCCGGCAGCGCGGCGACGAATCCGTACGCCCCGGCATCGCGCAGAGCCCCGTGCACCGCGGCCTCATCGGCGTCGGGCCTGGCCAGGCGTACGTTCTCCGCGATCGTGCCCGCGAAGAGATACGGCTGCTGCGGTACCCAGGCGATCTGCTCACGCCACCGCTCGGGGGAGAGCGAGGCCAGCTCAACAGCGGCTCCCGGCCCCTCGTCCGGTCCGCCCGGCGCCGAAGGGGACTCAGCGGCGGGCCCGACGAGCACCCGCCCCTCGTCCGGTGCCGCAAAGCCGAGGAGGACATGGAGCAGCGTCGACTTCCCGGCCCCGCTCGGTCCGGTGACCGCGACCGTCTCCCCGGCCTCGACCACCAGCGAGGCCGACTCCAGCGACGGTTCCGAACGGCCGGGGTGGCGCACCGTCACCCGGTCCAGCTCCAGGCGCAGCGAACCCGGGACCTCGTGCGTCCCGCCCGCCGGAAGCGGTGTCTCCAGCACCGCGAAGATCTCCTCGGCGGCCGACAGCCCCTCGGCCGCCGCGTGGTATTGGGCGCCCACCTGCCGCAGCGGCAGATACGCCTCGGGCGCCAGCACCAGGATCACCAGACCCGTGTACAGGTCCAGCTCCCCCCTGACGAGCCGCAGCCCGATCCCGACAGCGACCAGCGCCACCGACAGAGTCGCCAGCAGCTCCAGCGCGAACGACGAGAGGAAGGCGATCCGCAGCGTCCTCAGCGTCGCCTTCCGGTACTCGTCCGTGATGGTCCTGATCGACTCGGCCTGCGCCTTGGCCCGTCCGAACACCTTCAGCGTCGGCAGCCCGGCCACCACATCGAGGAAGTGTCCCGACAGCCGGGAGAGCAGCCGCCACTGACGGTCCATACGGGCCTGGGTGGCCCAGCCGATGAGCATCATGAAGACCGGGATCAGCGGCAGCGTCCCGACGATGACGGCCGCCGACACCCAGTCCTCGGTGACGACCCTGACCAGCACCGCCACCGGCACGACCACCGCGAGCCCCAGCTGCGGAAGATAGCGCGAGAAATAGTCGTCCAGGGCGTCTACGCCCCGGGTGGCGAGCGCGACCAGCGACCCCGTCCGCCGGCCGGTGAGCCACTGCGGCCCCAGCTCCGCGGACCGCTCAAGCAGCCGGCGCCGCAGCTCGGACTTGACCGCGGCGCTGGCCCGGTGCGCCGCCAGCTCGGTGAGCCAGGCCACCAGGCCGCGGCCCAGCGCCACGGCCACGAGCAGCAGCAGCGTGGTCCGCAGACCCGGTACGTCCAGACCGCGCTGGAACGCCCCCACCACCACATCGGCGATCAGCATGGCCTGGGCCACGACCAGACCCGCGCCGGCCAGTCCGAGGACCACCACGGCGCCCAGGAAGAGACGGGTGGCACCGGCGTACCGGAGCAGACGCGGATCGATCGGTTTCACGTGAAACACCCTCCGCTAGTGGGCATCGGCGATGTGGTGGGTGCCCAGCCGCTTGCGGAACACCCAGTAGGTCCAGCCCTGGTAGAGCAGGACCAGCGGCGTCATGATGCCCGCGACCCAGGTCATGACCTTGAGCGTGTAATGGCCCGATGCCGCGTTGTCGATCGTCAGACTCCAGGCGGAGTTCAGCGAGGACGGCGTCACTTCCGGTGCCAGCGAAAGGAACAGCGCGGCCACCGTGGCCGCGATGGCCACACCTGTGAAGGCGAAGGCCCAGCCCTCCCGGGCCCTGGCATTCATCACGAATGCCACGACGAGTGCGGCCAGTGCCGCACAGAGCGCGGTCAGCGTGGACCCGTCGCCGCGGTCCGCCTGCAGCCAGATCAGGAAGGCCGCAGCGAGGACCACCGTCACCACGGCGGCCTTGGCCGCGAGGGCCCGTGCCCGCAGCCGGATGTCGCCCACCGTCTTGAGAGCGGTGAAGACGGCTCCGTGCAGGGTGCACAGCGCGGTGAAGGCGAAGCCGCCGAGGATCCCGTAACCGTTCAGCAGGTCGCCGAACGAACCGGCGTAGTCCTGATGGCTGTTGACCGGCACCCCGTGGACCATGTTGGCGAAGATCAGCCCCCAGAGGAACGGCAGCAGCAGCGAGCTGGTGAAGAGCACCCACTCCCAGTTGCGCTGCCAGCTCTCCTCGGACCGCTTGTGGCGGTACTCGAAGGACAGGACGCGCACGATCAGCAGGACCAGGATCAGTACGAGCAGCAGATAGAAGCCGCTGAAGAAGGTGGCGTACCAGACCGGGAAGGCGGCGAACATCGCACCTGCCGCGGTGATCAGCCACACCTCGTTCCCGTCCCAGACAGGACCGATGATGTTGATCAGCACCCGGCGCTCGCGCCGGTCCCTGGCCAGCAGCCGGGTGAGGATACCGACCCCGAAGTCGAAGCCTTCGAGGAAGAAGTAGCCGGTCCACAACACGGCGATCAGCAGAAACCAGAAGTCGTTGAGGCCCATGGCGTCTCTCCTCTCAGTACGCGAAGGTCAGGGGCTTGTCGGCGTCGGCGTCCTGGTCCCCAGACCCGCCGGACCCACCTGACGGGCCGCGCAGCCTTGGATCCTCGGCGGGCGGCTGCTCATCGGTGTCCGGCCCCATCACCGCGTACTTCTTCATCAGCCGGACATTGATCCAGCCGAGAATCGCGTACAGCGTGATCAGGACGATCAGCGAGATCAGCATCTCCGTCCGGGAGACACCGGGGGAGACGGAGTCGGCGGTCTTGAAGAGGCCGAAGACGGCCCAGGGCTGCCGGCCCATCTCGGTGAAGACCCAGCCGATGGAGTTGGCGATCAGCGGGAAGACCAGGGAGGCCATACCGACGCGCCAGCCCCACTTCGTGAAGAAGGGGTTCAGCTCCCGGCCTGCCGTGAGCATCAGCTTGGGCGCCTCGTCGTCGCCCGTCCGGTGCTCCGGCAGCAGCCACTTCTTCTTCCGCGTCAGCCAGAGTCCGGCAGCCGCGGCCACCGAGGCGGTGAGCCCGATTCCGATCATGAGCCGGAATCCCCAGAAGGTGACGAAGATGTTGGGCACATAGTCGTCGGGGCTCCCGCCGTACTTGGCCGCCTCGGCCTTCGCCGTCTGATGGATGCCGGGCACCGCGGTGTGGAAGTCGTCATGCGCGAGGAAGGAGAGGACCCCCGGCACGGACAGCTCGACCGAGTTGTGGCCGGCTCCCACATTGCCCACCGCGAAGATGGAGAAGGGTGCGGGGGCCTCCGTCTCCCAGAGCGCCTCGGCCGCGGCCATCTTCATGGGCTGCTGCTCGAACATCACCTTGCCCAGCTGGTCGCCGGAGAGCGCGGTGAGGATTCCGGCGGTCACCGTCATCACCAGCCCCATCCGCAGCGAGGTCCGCATCACGCGGGTGCGCTTGGTGTCGGTGGCGGTCCCCGCGGCCCTGGCCCGCCTGATCTTCCACAAGTGGTAGCTGGCGATCCCGACGACGAAGGCGCCGCCGGTGAGGAAGGCCGAGGTCATGGTGTGGGTGAAGACCACCAGCGCGGTCTTCTGGGTGAGCACGCCCCAGATGTCGTTGAGATGCGCGACCCCGGTGGCCCGGTCGATGGTGTACCCGACCGGGTGCTGCATCCAGGAGTTGGCCGCCAGGATGAAGTACGCCGAGAAGGTCGTACCGATCGCCACCATCCAGATGCAGGCACAGTGGAGCTTCTTGGGCAGCTTGTCCCAGCCGAAGATCCACAGCCCGATGAAGGTCGACTCGAAGAAGAAGGCGATGAGCGCCTCCATCGCGAGCGGCGCCCCGAAGACGTCACCGACGAACTTCGAGTAGTCCGACCAGTTCATCCCGAACTGGAACTCCTGGACGAGGCCGGTGGCGACCCCGATGGCCAGGTTGATCAGCAGGAGCTTCCCCCAGAACTTCGTGGCATGGAAGTACTTCTCCGTGCCCTTCCGTACCCAGGCGGTCTCGAAGCCCGCGGTGATCGCGGCGAGGGAGATCGTGAGGGGGACGAACAGGTAGTGGTAGACGGTGGTCAGCCCGAACTGCCAGCGCGCCAGGGTATCCGGCGACAGAGCTAGTTCCACGTCGTCACTCTCCTTACGTGGCCGGGGTCACAGTGGCTTTCTGTCCCTTTGGTCCCACACAGGCCGGAAGAAAAAGGACGCGCTTGTGAAAGCGTTCACATTCACAAGCAATACTACGAAAGCACTTCGGGCATGACGAAGGCGGGGTACCCATCCGGCACCCCGCCCTGGTCGGACCCTCTGCGGAAGCGGTCTACAGCTCCTTGCGGAAGGCCGCAGCCGCCTGGAGGAAGAGGTCGTTGCCCTCGGTCTCGCCGATGGAGACCCGCACGCCGTCGCCCGCGAAGGGACGCACCACCACCCCGGCCCTCTCACAGGCCGCGGCGAAGTCGACGGTGCGCTCACCCAGCCGCAGCCATACGAAGTTGGCCTGCGTCTCCGGCACCGTCCAGCCCTGGCCGACCAGCCCCTCGTACACCCGCGCCCGCTCGGTGACCAGCGAGCCGACCCGGCCCAGCAGCTCGTCCTCGGCCCGCAGCGACGCGACCGCCGCGTCCTGCGCCAGCTGGCTCACCCCGAAGGGCACCGCCGTCTTGCGCAGCGCGGTGGCGACCGGCTCATGAGCGATGGCGAAGCCGACCCGCAGCCCGGCCAGCCCGTACGCCTTGGAGAAGGTGCGCAGCACCGCCACATTGGGCCGGTCCCGGTACAGCTCGATACCGTCGGGCACATCGGTGTCCCGGTTGAACTCCCGGTACGCCTCGTCCAGGACCACCAGGACGTCCGCCGGCACCCGGTCGAGGAAGCGTTCCAGCGCGACCCTGCGGACCACGGTCCCGGTCGGGTTGTTCGGGTTGCAGACGAAGATCATCCGGGTCCGCTCGGTGATCGCGTCCGCCATCGCGTCCAGATCGTGCACATCGCCCGAGTCCAGCGGCACCTGCACCGCGGTCGCCCCGCTGATGCGCGTGATGATCGGGTACGCCTCGAACGACCGCCAGGCGTAGATCACCTCGTCGCCGGGGCCCGACGTCACCTGGAGCAGCTGCTGGGCGACGCCGACCGATCCGGTGCCCGCCGCCAGATGCGAGACCGGCACCCCGAAACGCCCGGCCAGTTCGTTCAGCAGGGCGGTGCACGCCAGGTCCGGGTACCGGTTGAAGGTGCCGGCCGCGGCGATCGCGCTCTCCATCACGCCCGGCAGCGGCGGATAGGGATTCTCGTTGGAGGACAGCTTGTAGGCGACCGGGCCGCCCGCGGCGGCCGGCCTGCCCGGAACGTACGCGGGAATACCGTCCAGTGCGGCGCGCAGCCTGGGGCTCTTCTGGCTCACAGCGGGTCCTCCTCGACTCGGTTGAGTCCACCCTATGAGGAGCGCCGCTCCGTGCGAATGGCGGGCGCCGATGGGGGGCGTATCACCTCCCCTGGCGCACGCCCCTGGCACGCGCCGTGGCGCGCGTCCCCCGAAGAGGTGAGTTGAGACCTCATCGCAACATCGGCCAGGGGCCAGGCACATGCCCACCGTCACCCGAGACTCCTTTGACAGGACCCCCAAACCCCCTGTATTCAAAGGTGATTGATGCTTAATGATCATGCAGAAACGTGCCTGTCAACGTGTGCATATGCGCTCAGCTCGACCGCCCCTCATCCACCTACTATCGGCTCGCCATGACAGCAGCAGGGAAGCACCAGGTGAGCCGGGCGGAGACTCGCAGGGCCAACCGGCAAGGACGAGCGGGCATCCGGGACGTGGCCGCCGCGGCCGGTGTCTCCATCACGACCGTCTCCGACGCGCTCAACGGCAAGGGCAGGCTCCCGGACGCCACCCGCCGCCATGTCCGCGAGGTCGCCGACCGGCTGGGCTACCGCCCTTCCGCCGCGGCCCGAACGCTCCGTACCGGAAAGTCCGGCCTCATCGGCCTGACCGTCACCACGTACGGGGATGAACCTTTCACCTTCACCGAATTCGCGTACTTCGCCGAGATGGCCAGAGCCGCCACCTCCGCCGCGCTCGCACGCGGCTACGCCCTCGTCATCCTCCCCGCGACCTCACGCCACAGCGCCGTCGACGTCTGGTCGAACGTCGCCCTCGACGGCACCGTGGTCATCGACCCCTCGGACCACGACCCGGTCGTCACCGAACTCGTACGCCAGGGGCTCCCCGTCGTGTCCGACGGGCGCCCCGCGGGCACCCTGCCCGTCACGGCCTGGGTCGACAACGACCACGAGGCCGCGGTCCTCGATCTGCTCGACCATCTCGCCGCCGCCGGGGCCCGCCGCATCGGCCTGCTGACCGGCACCACGACGGACACGTACACCCGGCTCTCCACCACCGCGTATCTGCGCTGGTGCGAACGGGTCGGACAGGATCCGGTGTACGAGTCCTACCCGGCCCACGACCCGTGCGCCGGAGCCGTGGCCGCGGACCGGCTGCTCGCCCGCCCGGACCGCCCGGACGCCGTCTACGGGCTCTTCGACCCCAACGGCACCGATCTCCTCGCGGCAGCACGGCGGTACGGGCTGCGTGTCCCGGAGGATCTGCTGCTGGTCTGCTGCAGTGAGTCCACCGTGTACGCGAGCACGGAGCCGCCCATCACGACCCTCTCGCTCAAGCCCCGCCGGATCGGTACGGCCGTCATCCAGTTACTCATCGATGCCATCGAAGGCGTCAACGACGACCAGCCGGTCGAGCAGGTGATGCCGACCGAACTCATCGTCCGTACCTCGTCCCAGCGCCGCCCGCCGCGCACCACGGTGAGTGCGCCCCGCTCCCCGTCACCGGACTGACCGCCCGTATAGGGACGAAACGGGTGGCCGGGCGGCAGGTCATCCGGATTCAGCACCCCTGGTGCGTCACAGAGTGCCAGTCGCATTCCTATGATGGGCGCACGACACCGCGGGCCCCCCGACCAGGCAGGTCCGACCGGTGCACGGCGCGCGACGGTGGTGGAGGGGTCGATGACTCAGGGGGCCGGTCTGGAACCCGCGATGCGGACGGCGACAGTGCGGGACTTCCGCGTACCGCCGCTGCCCGCGTCCGAGCACGTCCACGATGCCGAGAAGGCGCCGCCGTACACCGAGGGCGAGGAGCCGGACGGCTACACGCCGACCCAGCGCGACCTCCCTGTCGTCCACCGCGCCGGGCCCGGTGACACGGTCGTCGTACGGACCGCGCCCGACCCTCTGCCCGCGGAGGGCGAGGCGGGACTCGGCCCGCTCTTCGTCGTCGGCGACGTCCACGGATACCTCGACGAGCTCCTGGCCGCGCTGTGCGCCCAGGGGCTCATCGACACCGAGGGCAGCTGGGCGGCGGGCAACGCCCGTCTCTGGTTCCTCGGCGACTTCACCGACCGCGGCCCCGACGGCATCGGCGTCATCGACCTGGTGATGCGGCTGTCCGCCGAGGCCGCGGCCGCCGGGGGCTACTGCAAGGCCCTCATGGGCAACCACGAGCTGCTGCTCATCGGCGCCAAGCGCTTCGGCGACACCCCGGTCAACTCCGGTGCTGGCACCGCGACCTTCCAGGCCGCCTGGCTGCTCAACGGCGGCCAGAAGGCCGACATGGACCGGCTGCAGGACGTCCACCTCCAGTGGATGTCGCGGCTGGACGCCATGGAGCTGGAGGACGACCACCTCCTGGTGCACTCGGACACCACCGCCTATCTCGACTACGGCGATTCACTGGAAGCGGTCAACGACACCGTCCGCGAGACGCTCACCCGTAACGATGCCGACGAATGCTGGGACCTCTTCCGCAAGTTCACCAAGCGCTTCGCGTTCCGCGACGATTCGGGTCCGCAGGCCGTGCAGGAACTCCTCGGCGTCTTCGGCGGCCACCGCATCGTCCACGGCCACAGCCCCATCCCCTATCTGCTCGGCGAGGTCGGGGCCGAGGACGGCGAGGACAGTCCGCGCACCGTCATCGAAGGCCCGCACGTGTACGCGGACGGGCTCGCCGTCGCCATGGACGGCGGCGTGACCATGGCCGGAAAGCTCCTCGTGGTGCAGTTGCCGCTGCCGAACTGAACCGCGCCCCCGGAGGCGATTTCCGGAAACCCTCTGTTACCCCGTGCCATAACAGCTCTACCATCGGGTTATCCGTAGCAGGCTCTCCTCCGTTTACGCCCAACTGCCCGTCGGAAGGCAGGCGGTACGGCCCGACGGAGCATCGGGGGATGCACATGAACAGCGCTTCGCACCTGCTGACAGAGGACCGTCCGGAGTTCGAGCGGCTCCTCGACGACGCACTGCGCACCGCGCCCGACCGACCGGATCTGGCCGAGCTGGGGCAGCGGCTCAACAGCGAGCAGCTGCGCACCATGGTGCTCGACGCGGACAGCCTGGTCACCGCGGCCGCGGCAGCCGAGTACGAACACTTCGTGAAGGTACGCGCCGAACTCCGCGCGCCCGCACCGGACTCGATGCGCGCCTCCGTCCTCGCGCCCGTCAGAGGCGGCGGCCGTACGGGCGCGGGGCTCGCCGCCGTGCTGGCCGTGCTGGCCCCGGTGCTCGCGGGCACCGCCGCCCTGATCTTCCTGCTGGTGGGCTATCTGCTCAAGGCGCTCGATCCGGCGCCCGCCTTCGGCAACACCATGGTCACCGCGGGCTGGTTCTTCGCGGCACTCACCGCCGCGGCCATCCTGGCCGCCGCGGTCGGGCTCCTCCTGACGGCGCTGCGCAACGGCTCGAACGAGGTGCACGCCGAGCCGGAGGAGGGCGACGACGAGCTCTCCGAGGAGGTCGCCCGCGCCCGCGAAGCCTGGCGCCATGCCCTGCTGGAACGGGGCATCGTCCCGTTCCTGAGCGCCGCGCTCACCGACCCGGGCGCCGGTCCGACGGCCGCCGCCCCGTACCGGCCGGCCGGCCGCATACCGAGCCTCGGCTACAGCCGTCCCGACTTCGACAGCCCGGACCAGGGTGAGACGGCGGCCTCCGAGCGCCCCAGTTTCACCAGCCCGGATTTCACGAGCCCGGACTTCGGCGGCCCGGACCACCGGCCGGAGTGACACCGGTCCGGCCGGCCCCACCACGGGGCCGGCCGGCCGACGAGGTCGGTTCACTGAGATCAGCCGGTGAGGTCAGTTCGGCGAGTTTCAGTCGGCGAGTTCAGTCGGCGAGCGGCAGGTACACCCTGTTGCCGCTCGCGGCGAACTCCTTCGACTTCTCCGCCATCCCCGCCTCGATCTCCTGCCGGCTTCCGCCGTGTTCGCGGCGGATGTCCTGGGAGATCTTCATCGAGCAGAACTTCGGCCCGCACATGGAACAGAAGTGCGCGGTCTTAGCCGGCTCGGCCGGCAGCGTCTCATCGTGGAACTCCCTTGCCGTATCGGGGTCGAGAGCCAGATTGAACTGGTCCTCCCAGCGGAACTCGAAGCGTGCGTCCGAGAGCGCGTCGTCCCACTTCTGCGCATCCGGATGCCCCTTCGCGAGATCCGCCGCATGGGCCGCGATCTTGTAGGTGATCACGCCGGTCTTCACGTCGTCCCGGTTGGGCAGTCCCAGGTGCTCCTTGGGCGTGACATAGCAGAGCATGGCCGTGCCCCACCAGGCGATCATCGCCGCACCGATACCGGAGGTGATGTGGTCGTACGCCGGGGCCACGTCCGTGGTGAGCGGGCCGAGCGTGTAGAAGGGAGCCTCCTCGCAGATCTCCTGCTGGAGGTCGACGTTCTCCTTGATCTTGTGCATCGGGACGTGCCCGGGGCCCTCGATCATCGTCTGTACACCATGACGTTTGGCGATCGTGTTGAGTTCCCCGAGGGTGCGCAACTCCGCGAACTGCGCCTCGTCGTTGGCGTCCGCGATCGACCCGGGCCGCAGCCCGTCGCCCAGCGAATAGGTGACGTCGTAGGAGGCCAGAATGGCGGAGAGCTCCTCGAAGTGCTCGTACAGGAAGGACTCCTTGTGGTGCGCCAGGCACCACGCGGCCATGATCGAGCCGCCGCGCGAGACGATGCCGGTCTTGCGGCGCGCGGTGAGCGGCACATACCGCAGCAGCACGCCGGCGTGCACCGTCATGTAGTCGACGCCCTGTTCGGCCTGTTCGATGACGGTGTCCTTGTAGATCTCCCAGGTCAGCTCCTCGGCCTGGCCGTCGACCTTCTCCAGGGCCTGGTAGAGCGGCACCGTGCCGATCGGGACGGGCGAGTTGCGCAGCACCCACTCGCGGGTGGTGTGGATATTGCGCCCGGTGGACAGGTCCATGACCGTGTCGGCGCCCCACTTGGTGGCCCAGGTCATCTTGTCCACCTCCTCCTCGATGGAGGAAGTGACCGCGGAGTTCCCGATGTTGGCGTTGACCTTCACCAGGAACCGTTTCCCGATGATCATCGGCTCGATCTCCGGGTGGTTGACGTTGGCCGGCAGAACAGCCCGACCCGCGGCGATCTCCTCCCGTACGACCTCGGGGGAGACGTTCTCCCGGATCGCGACGTACTCCATCTCCGGAGTGATCTCCCCGCGCACGGCGTACGCGAGCTGGCTCACCGCACGCCCCTCGCGCCCCCTCCTGGGCTGGCGGGGACGGCCGGGGAAGACCGCGTCGAGGTTACGGAGTCCGCCGCGCGGCGATGTGTGCTTGATCCCGTCGTCCTCGGGACGGGCCGGTCGGCCCGTGTACTCCTCGGTGTCGCCGCGGCCGATGATCCAGTTCTCCCGGAGCGGGGCGAGCCCGCGCCGTACATCGGTCTCGACGGTGGGGTCGGTGTACGGGCCCGACGTGTCGTACAGCGCCACGTCCTGCCCGTTGGTGAGGTGCACCTGCCTGACCGGCACCCTGAGGTCCGCGCGTGAGCCCTCGGGGCCCGCGACATATCCCTTGTGCCAGCCCGGCTTGCGCTCGTTCTGGTCGGTGGCAGGCGTGTGTGCGTCCACTGTGGTCATGAGACCTACTCCCTACGCCGGCATTACCCGGTAACAGGTTCGGCGGTCGGCGCAGCTCCCCAGCAGACTGCTGGTCAGCGCCCTCTCAGCCCGGTGCTCCGAGCTCCCGCGTGTGCAAAGGTGCCTCCACGCTAACGCCCTGGGCCGCACGCTGAACAGAGGGCCTCCCCGTTCTTGCGATGATCGGGCGGTGACAGCACTGACCGAACCGCCCCCCGGCGAGCACGTCCATACGCACAGCCACGGCCCCGCGGCGCCCGTCTCCCGGCATCTGCGCAAGGTCATCGCGGCGGTGCTGATTCCTTTCGCCACGGCGGTGGTTGTCGGTCTCGTGGCCCTCTGGCCGGGCGGGGCGCCGCACCATGCCCGCAGCGGAGTCGGGTTCGACCGGCAGACACAGCAGGGCTCAGTGGTGGAGATCACTGCGGTCAACTGTGCGGATCTGCACGCCAGTCAGTCGTCGACGGGCGGCGGGGGCACGGCCGGGGGCGGCGGTGCGGCCGGGGGCGTCGCGTCGCCGGGCTCCGGCGGCGGTGCGGCATCGCCGGGCGCCCGGTGCAAGAAGGCGAAGATCGAGGTGTCGAGCGGCAAGGACAAGGGCCGCACCTTCACCGAGGTCGTCCAGCCGGACTCCCCGCGCCAGTTGCGCCGGGGGCAGGGCGTGATCGTGGCATACGCCCCCGACGCACCGCGCGACCTGCAGTACTCGGTCTCCGATGTGGACCGGAAGTTCCCGATGGTGCTGCTCGCCGGAGTCTTCGCGCTGGTGGTGGTCGCGGTGGGCCGGCTGCGGGGGCTGATGGCGCTGGTGGCACTGGCCGTCAGCTTCGCCGTGCTGACGCTGTTCATCCTGCCCGCGATTCTGCACGGGTCGAATCCGCTGGTCGTGGCGGTGATCGGGGCGAGCGCCATCATGCTGATCGCGCTCTACACCTGCCACGGCCTGACAGCGCGGACCTCGGTCGCCGTCATCGGCACGCTGATCTCGCTGATACTGATCGGGCTGCTCGGTTCGCTCTTCATCGGCTGGGCGAGCCTGACCGGCAACACCGACGACAGCACCGGACTGATCCATGGCCTCTACCCGCACATCGACATGAGCGGGCTGCTGCTGGCGAGCGTCATCATCGGATCGCTGGGGGTGCTGGACGACGTGACGGTCACCCAGACCTCGGCCGTCTGGGAACTCCACCAGGCCGACCCCACGATGGGGGCCCGTGGGCTCTACCGCGCGGGTATCCGGATCGGCCGCGACCACATCGCGTCCGTGGTCAACACGCTGGTGCTCGCCTACGCGGGCGCGGCGCTGCCCCTGCTGCTGCTCTTCTCGATCGCGCAGAGCGGCGTGGGGACGGTGGCCAACTCGGAGCTGGTCGCGGAGGAGATCGTACGGACCCTGGTGGGGTCGATCGGCCTGGTCGCCTCGGTGCCGGTGACCACGGCGCTCGCCGCGCTCGTGGTCTCGGCCGACCGTACGGGCGTGGCGTCCGGGGGCGCGGCGGGCGGTGGGACGGCGCTGACGCTCACCGGAGCGGGCCGCGCCCGGGGCGGCCGGGGCCGCCGTCGCAGGCGCTGATCAGCCGGTGCGCCGGTCTCAACCCGCGTTCTCCTCCGCGAGGATCCGCCCGAGCGCCGCCTCCAGATGCCCGTCGAAGTCGCCCAGGCTGCGCTCCTCACCGAGCGGGACGATCTTGTCGGTACGGTCCAGGAAGGCGATCAGCGGGGCGCTGCCCGCCCGGAACAGCGCGCGGTCCGCGCCGACCTGGAGGCGCAGATGGACGTCGGCCAGCCCTGACGGGTCGCTCGGCGCGATGTGCACATCGCCGTCCCCCGTCGGGGCGTTGATCCCGTCGAGAAGCAGCTCGCGGCCGAACGTCCAGGTCACCGGCGCGTCCCCGGGAAGGTGGAAGGTCATCCGGACCGCGTACGGATCACTCACCTCGTAGCACAGCTCCACCGGGATACGGAAGGAGAGCTCCTCGGAGACGAGGAAGCTCATCATGACCTCTGCCTGGACCGATTCGCGCATGTCCCTACCCCGCAGTAGACGCCGTGTTGGTTCACAAGTTGGCCGGGAATGTGCGTCCAGGCCCTCTTGACGTAATCGTGCTGTAAGCGCAAACAGATCACAAGGAGTGATATTTCAGATACTGATAGAGAACGCAAGTGAATCGAGCAGAGGCATCAGTTCGGAGCGTAACGTTTTGACTGCGGAGAGCAACTTGACTTGCTGGTGTACGGGGCCGGAAACAGCCATTGCCGCAGCCACTGGACCGACCGTGACCGGGACGGCCGCGCAGACGGTTCCGATGGCGTACTCCTGCCGCTCGACCACCGGTTGTATCCGCTCGGCCGCAGCCAGTCTCCGCAGGAAGACGCACCGGTCCCGCACGGAATAGCGGGTCAGCGAACGTACCGGATGGCGGTCCAGGTGATCTTCGCGGGAGGCTTCATCGAGCTGGCTCAGGAGGCACTGGCCGAGGGCGTGTGCATGACCGGTTTGACGGAAATCCGCCCACTCATCGACGGCCGGCGCAGCGGGAGTGTCGGCGACCGCGAGCAGGTCGATCTCACCCTCGCGGTACGCCGCAAAATAGACCGGAACCCCGAGCGCGTCCCGCCAGGAATTCAGTGATTCGATCAGCGTGGCGCGCCGGTTCCGTGCGGCGCAGCGGCCGGCCAGCCGCTCTGCGGCGGCCCCGGGCACGAACACACCGTTCTCCCGGCGCACATAGCCCTCATGGGCCAGGGTGCGCAACAGGTGGTAGGCGGTCGGAAGGGGAAGACCCGCCTCCCTGGCCAGCTGTTTCGCGGGGGCCCCACCGCTGTGGGAGCTGACCTCCTCCAGCAGTCTGAGCGCGCGCTGCACCGAGCCGATCAAAGTCGGCGCAGCGGTGTGAGGTGCTGTGGCCAAAGAGTCACCCCCAGCATGCCGACGGTGGGTCCCGTACCCGTGAGGGCTCACCCCTCATGGGTCCCGCCGCGCACAATCTGCTGGTCAGCGCCCTTTCAGGCCGGATTCCCGAGGAGGCGGCAAGGATTTCTCACTGTAGCCACAGCCTCCGTCCGGGCGTGGGGATTTGCCGCCCCGTCCCTCCGCAGGGTTAACGGCCGCACGAGTACACCAGTCCGGGCCGGCCGTTCCGCGAGCGGTGCTCGTGCGGTGCGGCCCGGTGCTTGTGCAGCGCGGTGTTACCAGTCGTTCCGCGAGGATGACGACGAGGTGAACTTGCGTACGACGTAGATCAGTCCGGCGACGAGCGCCACCAGGAGCAGGGCCTTGAAGAGCAGCCCGATCACGAAGCCGATGACGGTCGCGATGAGGCCGCCGAACACGATCAGCACGAGGACGGGCACCGCGACCCACTTCACCCACCACGGCATTCCCGCGAAAATCTCTCGGACCGCCATCGTCCTTACCTCTTCCTGGATCTTCCTGGACCACGCCGGCCACTCCGGGTGCTCTGCTGTCGATGCTAAAGGCGCCGGGGTGGCCGGTGGCGGCCGTGGAGCCCTTGGAATCCCCTGATCCGCCCCCTACGGGACACCAGGGGCCCAGGAGTCCGGGGCTCGGGGGCCGAGTCCCGGAATCCGGGCCCGGAGCCCCGCGCGTCAGCTCTCGGGCGGTGAGAAGACCACCAGGACCCGCAGGTCCTCGGAGATGTGGTGGAACTTGTGCGCCACCCCCGCCGGGACGTACACCACCCCGCCGCGGGCGACCTCGGTCGTCTCGGTACCGACGGTGATCGAGGCCCGTCCGCTCACCACGAAGTACACCTCGTCCTGGCCGTGCGGCTGCTGGCGGTCGGTGGCTCCCGCGTCCAGCGCGTAGAGCCCCACCGACATGTTCCGTTCGCGAAGAAACTGCAGGTAGGCGCCGTCGTTGGCAGCGCGCTCCGCCTCCAGTTCATCCAGCCGGAATGCTTTCATCGCTCGTCAGCCCCTGCACTCGTACCGATCGTGTCTGCCACGATCAGACACATGAAGAATTTTGTAGTCAAGACGGTTGCCAACGCGGCAGCACTCTTCGTAGCCATCTGGCTCCTCCAGGACATCACGCTCAGCGGTGACTCGACCGGCCGCAAGGCGCTCACCCTGATCCTCGTCGCGCTGGTCTTCGGCCTGGTGAACTTTGTCGTCAAGCCCGTCGTGAAGCTGATCGCCTTCCCGTTGTTCATTCTCACGCTGGGGCTGATCACCCTGGTGATCAACGCCCTGATGCTGCTGCTGACTTCCTGGCTGTCCGGAAAGCTCGACCTCTCCTTCCACGTGCACGGCTTCTGGACCGCCGTGATCGGCGGACTGATCATCTCGGTCGTCTCCTGGGCCCTGAACATCGTCATGCCCGACGAGGACTGAGCCCCTTATGAGTACCCCTGCCATGAACACACCCAGCGCAGCCACCGGAGACGGAACCCGGGCGGTGCGGGCCGGTCTGCCCGTACCGGTGAAGTACGAACCGACCCTGCCGGGGCCGGTCTTCGCCGCCCACTACCACCTGCCGGGCGAGCCCACCGGGCCCTATACGTACGGCCGCGACACCAATCCGACCTGGACCCGTCTCGAAGCAGCCATCAGCGAGCTGGAGTCACCTGACGAGCCGGCCGAGACGGTCACCTTCGCCTCCGGCATGGCGGCCGTATCGGCGGTCCTGCTCTCCCAGGCCCGCGCGGGCGACACGGTGGTGCTGCCCGACGACGGATACCAGGCGCTGCCGCTGGTCAGGGAGCAGTTGGAGGCGTACGGCGTCGAAGTCCGGACCGCGCCGACCGGGGGCGACGCACAGCTGACCGCCCTGGCCGGCGCCCGGCTGCTGTGGATCGAGACCCCGTCCAACCCCGGCCTGGACGTGTGCGACGTACGGCGCCTCGCGGCTGCCGCGCATGCCGGCGGGACGCTGGTGGCGGTCGACAACACCCTCGCGACCCCGCTCGGGCAGCGGCCCCTCGACCTCGGCGCGGACTTCTCCGTGGCCAGCGGCACCAAGGGACTCACCGGGCACGGCGACATCCTGCTCGGCTATGTCACCTGCCGGGACACCGAACTCGCGGGGCGGGTACGGAAGTGGCGCAAGGTGGCCGGAGCGATCCCGGGGCCGATGGAGGCCTGGCTCGCACACCGCTCGCTCGCCACGATCCAGTTGCGCGCCGACCGACAGTCGGCGAACGCCCTCGCGCTCGCCGAGGCACTGGCGGGGCGGCCGGAGATCGAGGGGCTGCGCCACCCCGGGCTGCCGTCGGACCCCTCGTACGTCACGGCTGCGGCCCAGATGCGCCGTTTCGGCTGCGTGGTCTCGTTCGTACTGCCCGGCCGCGACCATGCGGAACGCTTCCTCGACGCACTGGAGCTGGCCGACGACGCGACCAGTTTCGGCAGTGTCCGCTCCACCGCCGAGCGCCGTGGGCGCTGGGGCGGAGACGCCGTACCGGAAGGATTCATCCGCTTCTCCGCGGGCGTCGAGGACACCGCTGATCTGGTGGCGGACGTCTTGAGGGCCCTGGACGAGGCGGCGCGGGAGCGGTAGCCGCAGAAGCAGCGGCGCCGACAGCGGATGGCGGGGCGCCACCGCGGGTGGCGCCGCATCCGTGCTGCGGACGGTCCGAGCCTCCCCCCTCATGGCTCGGACCGTCCCGGTTCCCCGTTCAACGCGCGAAGAACCGCTTCCACAAGGCTAGTTGACTCTGCGTCAGTGTCCAATCACAGTAGCGGCAGAGACCTATCGACTTATTTATAGTTCTGCCCGGGGACGGGACGCCTTCGCCACGGTCGGAACGGGACGGTACGGACATGGATCTGGCCCTGCTCCGCACCTTCGTCACCGTGCACCGGGCCGGATCCTTCACCCGCGCCGCTGCACTGCTGGGGCTCTCACAGCCCGCGGTGACCAGCCAGATACGCACCCTGGAGCGCCAGCTGGGACGCCCGCTCTTCCTGCGCCGGGCCCGCGGCGTCACCCCGACCACCATCGGGGACGAGCTCGCTCACCGCGCGGCGCCGCATCTGGACGCGCTTGTCGAGATCGCCGAGGCGGGCATCGACGAGGAGACCGGCATCCGCACCCTGCATCTGGCGGGGCCGCCGGAGTTCACCGCGGCGCGCGCCCTGCCCGCGCTCACCTCGCTGATACCGCAGGGCATCGCACTGCGCGTCTCGTTCGGCAACACCGAGGAGACCCTGGACGGGCTCGGCGCCGGGCACCACGATCTCGCCATCACCACGGCGCGGCCCCGCGGTGAACTCCTGACCGCGACCGCGCTCTGCGACGAGGAACACGTCCTGGTCGCCTCCCCCCGCTGGGCCGCCCGGATCGGACCGGGCACCCTGCGGCGCCAGGGGCCCTCCGTGCTGAAGGACCTGCCCGTGGTGGAGGTCCATGAGTCACTGCCGTTCGTCTCCCGCTACTGGAGCGCCGTCTTCGACACCCACCCCGCCGAGACCGCCGCGGTCGTCGCACCGGACCTGTGGGCCGTCCAGCAGGCCGTGGTCGCAGGCGCCGGGCTCGCCGTACTGCCGCGCTATCTGTGCGAGGACACCCTGGAGCGGGGAGAGGTGGTGGCGCTGCTGGATCCGCCGGTGCCACCGCTGCGTACCTACTTCCTGGCCGTACGCAGCGGAACGCTCGCGCTTCCGCACATCGCCCGGGCCCAGGAGTGGCTGCTGCGGGCAGCCTCCGACTGGTCCTGAGGAAAGGTCCCGGGGCCGGTGATGCGTTTCGGAACCGGTTTCACGGGCCACTCTCCTTCCATGACCGAACGTCCAGTGGTCAAGCGCACCGCCCGCGCCGTGCTCCTCGACGGCGACCATCTGATCCTCATCAAGCGGACCAAGCCCGGCGTGGAACCGTACTGGGTCACGCCCGGCGGCGGAGTGGAGGCAGAGGACTCCACCGTGGTCGAAGCCCTGCACCGCGAGGTCGACGAAGAGCTCGGCGCCAAGATCACCGATGTGGTGCCCTGCTTCGTCGACACCATCGAGCACATCCCGGACGACGGCGGGGTGGCCGGGGTGAAGGTGCAGCACTTCTTCGTCTGCCGACTGGCCTCCATGGATACCGCCCTGCGGCACGGACCCGAGATCGAGGAGCCCTGCGGCGAGTACGAAATCGTCCGGGTGCCCTTCAGCCGGGTCGGGATCGCGGCCGTGCACCTGGTTCCGCTCTCCCTGCGGCACTATCTCGACGGGAACATCGAAGGGGTCCTGGCGCTCCAGGCCGCAGACCTGGGGTGAGGGGCGGAAGGATCGCTCAGCCTGCGCCGGTCGCGGCTACGAGCGCATAGGCCTCGCGCAGATCGCCGCCCTCATAGCGGTGCGTGGCCAGCCCCGCCAGATGACCGTCCGCGTTGACCGCGACAGACCGCGACACCGCTCCGAAGAGATCCACGTCCGACATCGAGTCCCCGTAGGCCACACAGTCGGCCCGCCCCACGGCGAACTCCGTACAGAGCTGGTCCGCGATCCGGACCTTGGCGGCTGCGCTGAGAATCCCCGAGGGGTCCACCGGCCGGCTGAACGGAACCTCCGGGAAGCGCGAGCCGTAGGCCGCGTGGGCACCCCAGCCGAGCAGCCGCTCCACGAAGAACGACGGCGAGAGCGAAATGACCGCGCAGTAGTCGCCGCGCTCCCGGATGTCCCGCCAGACCTCCTGGATCCCGGCGAGCCATGGTGCGGCGTCGAAAGCGGCCGTCACATGGTCGGTGGTGAGCCCTGACCAGAGAGCGTGCACTCCCACCGCGTACTCCGGTGAGCCGATCCGCCCCGAGACCAGGTCCCGCTCCAGCACACCGATCTCTTCCAGCAGCCCCAATTGCCGGGATATCTCCACCGGCGCGGCCGAACCGCGGATGAGGGTGCCGTCCAGGTCGAAGAGATGCAGCCGCGTCATGTACGCCGAGGCTAGTACAGCCACTTGCTCCCCCCGCCGGACGCCAGAGACCCGGATGCACCGTGTTTCACGTGAAACCGCTGACCCGCTCCTTGCGCCGGGGCTCGCTGGTGGTCCATGTCGCCGTCTCGGTACTGAAACCGTGGGGCCTGACCGCACGCGGCCGGGCGTATCAGAAGGAGCATCGGAACCAACGGAGAACATCCCGGAGAGCGGTGGACGCCGTACGCGCTCATGAACATCACGGAAAGCGGTGGACGCCGTACACGCCCATCAGCGAGCCTGATCACCATGCCCTCACCCCTCGACCCCCTGCCGATCCGCCGCCTGACCATCGGTGACCTCCCCGCCTGCACCGGCCTCTCCGAGAGCCGGGGCTGGCCGCGCGACGATCACAAGTGGGGGCTCCTGCTCACAGCCGGGACGGGTTACGGAATCGACGACCCCGGCGGCAGCGGGCTGGCAACGGCCTGTGTGGTCACCGCGTACGGTTCGGGCCTGGCCGCGATCGGCATGCTCCTGGTCGCCGACGCCTACGAGCGGCAAGGGGCAGGGAAGCGGATGATGCGCCATGTGATCGACGAGTTCGACGGCATCCCGCTCACTCTGCACGCCACCACGCTCGGCCGCCCGCTCTACGAGAAGCTCGGCTTCCAGGCGGTGGGCGAGGCCGAGATGGTCCGTGGCCCCTTCCAGCCGCCGACCACGGCACCGGCCGTGGCCACCCGCCGGGCAACAGCCAGTGATCTGCCCGGGATCCTGCGCCTGGACAACGAGGTCTTCGGCGAGGACCGCACCCACATGATCACGCGGCTGCCTGCCTTCGCCGATCAGCTGCGCGTCGCGGAGGACGCCGATGGCATCACCGGCTACACGGCGGCCTGGCCCAGCACGGACAGCCAGGTGGTCGGCCCGCTGATCGCCCGCGACACGGCGACCGCGCAGGCTCTGATCGCCTCACTCGCGGCGGGCACGGACCAGCCGCTGCGGGCCGATATCGACGTACGCCATGCGGAGCTGCTCGACTGGGTCAAGGCCGGCGGAATGGCGTCGGCGAGCTTCAACACCGTGATGACGCTGGGCATCCCGGACCTGCCGGGCGACTGGACCCGCCGCTTCACGCCGCTGACGGTCGCGGCAGGCTGAGCGCGATGCGCTGACGTCCGCGGGCAGGCTGACGTCCGGCCGGTGGGCTGAAGGACGGGCGGTGGGCTGAAGGACGGGCGGAAGTCACCGACGCGCGGGGCGTTCCGGTGCCCGCCCGGCCTGGGCCGTCGGTTCGCGCTGGGCTGTCGATCCGGCCTGGGCTGTCGGTGCATCCTCGGCTGCCGGTTCGGCCGATGCCCCAACGGCAGCGAGCCGGTGAGCGGTTCCGGCCGGCTCCGTGGAGCGGTTCCGCCGCTCCAGCGCGCTGGAGACAAGAGCGAGCACCAGCGCGGATGTGGCGAGGACAGCACCCACCCAGTTGGGCGCGGTATAGCCGAGACCGGCGGCGATGACGATCCCACCGAGCCAGGCGGACAGCGCGTTGCCGAGGTTGAAGGCTCCGATGTTGACGGCGGAAGCCAGCGTGGGCGCCCCCGACGCGTGGTCGAGCACCCGCTTCTGCAGCGGCGGAACGGTCGCGAACCCGAGCCCGCCGATCAGGAAGACCGTGGCAGCCGAAGCGATCCGGTCGTGCGCGGTGAAGGTGAACAGCGCCAGGACCAGGGCCAGTCCGCCCAGCGACACGTACAGCATCGGCATCAGCGCGCGGTCGGCGAAGCGGCCGCCGATGAGATTGCCGCTGACCATTCCGAGGCCGAAGAGCACCAGCAGCCAGGTGACACCGGCCTCGGAGAATCCGGCGACGGCGGTCATCATCGGTGAGATGTAGGTGATGGCGGCGAAGACTCCCCCGAAGCCGAGAACGGTCATCGCCATCGCGAGCAGCACCTGCACATTACGGAAGGCGGCGAGCTCGTGCCGCAGCCGGACCCCTTCCGGCCTGGGCTGCTCCGGTACGAGCCTGGTGACTCCCAGCAGCCCGACGACACCGAGCCCGGCGACGAGCAGGAACGTCAGCCGCCAGCCGATGTTCTGGCCGATGAGGGTGCCCAACGGCACACCGACGACATTGGCGAGGGTCAGCCCGGTGAACATCATGGCGATGGCGCCCGCCTTCTTCCGCGGTGCCACCAGCCCGGCGGCCACGACCGATCCGATGCCGAAGAACGCGCCGTGGGCGAACGAGGCGACGATCCGTCCGACGAGCATCACGCCGAACACCGGAGCGGTCGCGGAGACCACGTTGCCGATGACGAACAGCCCCATCAGCAGCATCAGCATCTTCTTGCGGGGGATCCGGGTGCCCAGGGCGGTCATCAGCGGGGCTCCGGCGACCACCCCCAGCGCATAACCGGTGACCAAGAACCCGGCCGTGGGGATCGAGACCTGGAAGGACTCCGCGACCTGCGGCAGCAGCCCCATGATCACGAACTCGGTGGTTCCGATACCGAACGCCCCCATGGCCAGGGCGAGCAGCGCGAGCGGCATGAGGTTTCACCTTCCGGGAACGAGGCACGGTCCGCCGGCGCGGGCATTTAATTGCGCGAGCGCCTTACATGCAGAAACAATACTTGCATACGCGTTTTAATTGCAAGCGCTGGGTATGTCGGTCCGTGTCTTATCCTGCCGAGCCTCGACCGGGCCGCAGCCGACCCCCGGCCGGCCCCGCTGGTACGCGCGGTCGAAGAACTCCAGCAGCCGGCCTGACCGACCCGGAGGGACCGGGCTGACCCACCCGGAGCGGTCTGGACACACTCCACCAGCCGGTCTGACCCACCGGACCGGCCCGACCCGCCCGGCCGCTCTGCCCCGCCCGGCCCCGCGTACTCTGCGCACCATGAGCGACCTGGAGATCCGCCCCGCGCAAGAGAACGACATCCCCGCGATCGTGGCGATGCTGGCCGACGACCCGCTCGGCGCCCAGCGCGAGTCCCCGGACGACCTCGGCCCGTACATCACCGCGCACCGGCGGATCGCCGCCGACCCGCAACAGCACCTGGTCGTCGCGGTGCGCGAGGGCCGGGTCGTCGGCACCCTCCAGCTCACCGTGATCCCCGGGCTCTCCCGGCGGGGCGCCACACGCTCCATCATCGAAGGTGTACGCATCCACGGCGACGAGCGCGGCAGTGGCCTCGGTACCCAGCTCATCGAGTGGGCCGTCGGCACATCCCGCAGCCAGGGCTGCCAGTTGGTCCAGCTGACCTCGGACGCCACCCGGACCGACGCCCACCGCTTCTACGAGAGGCTCGGCTTCACCGCGAGCCACCTCGGCTTCAAGCTCCAGCTCTGACCCGGGGCGCGGACCACGTTCCCGCTCACCGACCGCAGAACCGCGCCCCCGGAACCACACCCTGCAGACCCGGACTCCGCAGACCCAGGCTCCGCAGCCCCCGCCCGGCCCCGCCCCGCCCCACCGACCCCGCCGAGCGGGAGGCCCCGTCATGCACCGGATCAGCAATGAGGAGCGCCGTGTCCGCCTGGGCAGGCGCCACCGGCTCGCGCCCTCCGTGCGGGCCGCCACGCCTGTCGAGGCGTCCGACGCGGTCGTCGCCCTGCATGCCACCGACGCGGCGACCGTCTATCTCTCCGTCGGCGCACGAGTGGCCGACGCCGGTCCTGCGGCCGTCGAACACGCCCTGTACGACGAGGTCTCCCTGGTCCGGCTGCTCTCGCTGCGCAACACCCTCTTCGCGATGTCACGGGATGTGGCACCGTACGTCGACGCCTCCACGGCCCGTGCCATCGCGGCCAAGGAGCGCAGAACGTTCATCAAGCAACTCGCGGAGGACGGCGGCGGTCTGGACGAGCGCTGGCTGGCCGGTGCCGAGGCAGCGACACTGGCCGCGCTCGCCGATCGCGGCCCCTCCACGGGCAGCGAGCTCTCCGCGGCGGTCCCGGCACTCCGTACGAAGATCACTGTCTCCCCGGGCCGGAAGTGGGAGGCCGTGCAGGGCGTCACCACCCGGGTCATCCGGCTGCTGGCCGCCGACGGCCATATCCGCCGCGACCGGCCGCGCGGCTCCTGGACGTCGAGCCAGTTCCGCTGGACGACCGGAACCTCCTGGCCGCCGCTCCCGGTCCCCGAGGCCAGAGCCGCGCTGGCCCGCCGCTGGCTGCTGTCGTACGGACCGGCCACCGATGCGGACCTCAAGTGGTGGACGGGGTGGACCCTGACGGACACCCGCAGGGCGCTCGCGGCGATCGGCGCGGAGGAGGTCGGCCTGGACGACGGGGCACGGGGCTTCGTCGCGCCGGGCGACACCGCCGCCGAGCCGCCCACCGAACCGTGGGCGGCCCTGCTGCCCGGTCTCGACCCCAGCGCCATGGGCTGGGCCGACCGCACCTTCCATCTCGACCCCGAACACCGCCCGGCGCTCTTCGACTACGCGGGCAACATCGGCCCGACCGTGTGGTGGAACGGAAGGATCATCGGTGGCTGGGCGCAGCGCCCGGACGGCGAAGTGGTGTGGCGCCTCCTGACGGATCCGGGACAGGAGGCCACCGGGGCGGTCGAGGCGGAGGCGGCGCGGCTCGCGAACTGGGTGGGAAACGCACGGATCACCCCGCGTATCCGGACACCGCTGGAACGGGAACTCTCGGGCTGAGCCGGCGAGGGCTCCACGCGGCGACCCTTCCGGCGGCCCCAGCGGCCCCGGGCGGCGGTCCTCCGGCGGACCGCCCGGCGCGAACCGCCCCGTGGGCCCCGGCTGCCTGGACGGAGGCCGGCCCGGTGGATCCCGGCGGCCCCTCCTGCGGTCCCAGGCGGTGGCCCCTCCGGCGGACCGCCCGGCCCGGACCGCCCGGCAGACCGCCCCGTGGCCCCCGACAACTTCGCGCGGCGCCCCACCCGGTGGCCCCCCCGGCTGCTAGGACATACCCCGCCAGCCGTCCTCGTCCACGCCACCCGGAACCGGCCCCTCCGGGTCGTACGGCTGCCGGGTGAAGACGAACGACCCCAGGTCCAGATGGCTCACCCGGCCCTCTCGCCGTACGACCCGCAGTGTCTCCCCCGCGAAGTAGCCGTCGAGCCCGGTCCAGCTGCCGTCCCGCTCCGCGCGGAACCGGGAACTCCGGCCGCCGCCGGCCAGCGGGCCGAACTCCATCCCGCCGTCCGCCGTCAGCCGCAGGCCGCTCACGGATGTCCCCCAGTACCAGGGCCCCGCCAGTTCGAGCAGCCCCGGATCGACCTCTGGCAGCGGACGCCACGGCTTCGGAATGGCCGGTTCCGCGTCTGCCACGATCCCGATCAGATCCGCAGCGACCTTTGGCCCGACCCCCGACGTACTGTTCGACAGGGCCACCGCCGCCACTCCGTCCGCCACGCTCACCCACAGTCCGGCCACGAATCCCGGCAGCGAGCCGGTGTGCCCGGCCAGCGTCCGGCCGTCGCGCCGGGCGAGCTGGATACCGAGCCCGTATCCGCCGTCCCAGTCACCCGGTTCCGGCGCGACCGCGGGCGCGCGCATCTCCCGTACCGTCTCCGCACCGAGCACCCGGTCGTCACCCTCCGCCAGAAAAGCGGCGAAGCGGCACAGATCAGCGGCCGTCGACCACAGCTGCCCCGCGGGCGCCATCAGCCCCAGGTCCTCGGCCGGTTCCGGAAGCATGGCGTCCGCCCAGGGGTGCACCGCCCATCCGCCGGCCCGGGGCGCCTGGGGCTGGGCGCTCGTACGGTCCATTCCCAACGGTACGCAGATCTCACGCCGCACCACATCCGCCCACGGCGCACCGCGCAACGTCTCCACCACGGCCCCGAGCAGGGCGTACCCCGGGTTCGAGTAGTGGTGGCGCCGCCCCGCCGGATGCAGGCGCGGCTGCTCACCGAGCAGATCCGGAATCCCGGGGCGCAGCGCGGCCGAGGACCGCTCCCACCACTCACCGGGCGTCTCCGCGGCCAGACCCGCGGTATGGCTGAGGAGTTGAGCGATCGTCACCTCACCGACTCCGGTGTCCGGGACGTACTTCTCCAGGGGATCCGCCAGATCGAGCAGCCCCTCGTCCCGCAGGCGCATCACCGCGACCGCCGTGAAGGGCTTGGTGATCGAACCGATCCGGTACTGCGTGTCCGCGTCCGGCTCATGACCGTCCACGCAGCTGCGGGCCCCGGACCACACCATCCGCCCGTCCCGCATCACCGCCGCCACCAGCGACGGCACGCGTCCCTCGGACTGTGCGAGGGCGACGCGGTGCAGCAGCGCCCGCCGGGTGGTGGGAAGGAGTTCCGCGGAGGAATCCGGCGAGGAATCCGGCAGGGAGTCCTCTGATCGCGTCATGGCAGTGGTGGCAGTGGTGGCAGTCATGGCCCGAGACCTACCAGACGAGCCACCTGCCGTCGATGGCGCCGGAGGGCGGCCGGCCGGATTCGCGGGAGGACCCGTCTGTTACAGGACGGTGACACATCGCCAACAACGCATGCGGGCCACACATCGTCTTTTCATGTGAGACCCACACCTACGGTATTTGTCTCATCTTTGCGTGAAATCAGAGCTCCTCACCCGAAAGGAACACTCATGATCGTCACCAAGCGGCGCTCCCTGCGCATCGCTGCCGTCAGCACGCTCGCCGCCACCACCCTCGCCCTGGCAGGCACCGCCGCGATGGCCGACAGCCCGTCCGCGCCCAGCGCACCTGTCGCGCAGAAGGCCGTCGCCGCCAAGGCCTCCATCACCGCGAAGCCCTCGGTGACCTCGGTGAAGGCCTGGCAGCTCTTCCGGGTCACCGGCACCACGACCGGCCTCAAGGCGGGCGCCAAGGTGACCCTGCAGCAGAAGCAGGGCAGCAAGTGGGTCACGCTGCCCGCCTCCGCGCCCATCAACCGCACCGGCAGCTACTCGCTGGGCGTCAAGCTCGGCATCAAGGGCAAGAACCAGCTGCGCATCGTCAGTGGGAGCACCGCCTCCCCGGTCTTCAACGTGACCGTGCGCTGACCGCGGGCCTCCTGGCCGTGCCCCGGTGTCCGTCCCCACGGGCTCCGGGGCACCGCCACGCGCACCGGCTGTCATTCCTGGTCCGTGTCGCCCGCCGGGTGGGGGAGCAGGGGGAACAGCCGGGTGATGAGGGCAACCGGCAGAGCACCGTCGGGCCGGGCCAGGGGGCGCTGCTCGCGGTCCCGGTAGGGCAGGAGCGCCTGCCGGATCACGTCGGCGACCCGGCTCATCTCCTCGGGAGTCAGATAGGCGACGGCGCTGAAGGCATCGCCGTCGCGCCAGGCCGCAGGCGCCTCGTCCCGCTGGGTGAGCCAGCGCTGCCAGCTCTCGTCCTCAAGCCCGCGGGCCAGATCGGCGAACTCCTCATCGGCGGAGCCGTCCGCCCCGGAGGGCTGCCGGCTCAGGCGCCAGGGACGCACCCGGCCCCCACTGTGCGGGGCCTCCTCGATGTGTCCATGGCGTGCGAGTTGCCGCAGATGGAATGAGCAGAGACCAGAGCTGTACCCGAGCCGGGCAGCCGCTTCGGTGGCCGTGACGGCTCCGACATCGGCGAGCAGGGCCATCAGCGCCGTACGGACTTCGTGCGGGCGCAGTTCGCCACCGGCACCACGCGCCCGGCCGGGCAGGGAACCGGGGACACCCTGAGGCCGGGCCCCCTGAGGCAGCCGGTCGTCTTCGGCCCGGTCATCGTCGGTCCGGACATGCTCAGCCTGGTCGTCTCGGTCTTCAGTCACTTTGCAAACTCTGCTATTTTGCAAAGCACTTGGCAAGTGGTCCGCGCCACGGACGCAGCAGAGGGAGACAGCGATGCCTGTTCGTCACGACCGCTCCCGCCCGGCCGACCGGCGGGTCAGAGTGCAGGGCCACCCGGTCGACTCGTACCCGGCCCTGCCCGCGGAGGCGGAACGAGGCTCGGTCCGCCGGATCACAGCGGTGGGCGAGGAGATCCTGCGGCGCCCGTGCCGCGAGGTCACCGAATTCGGCTCCCCCGGGCTGTCGAGCCTGATCGACGACATGTTCCTGACGATGTACGTGGCGGACGGCGCCGGCCTCGCCGCCAACCAAGTGGACCTCGATCTGCGACTGTTCGTGTACGACTGCCCGGACGACCACGGGGTCCGCCATGTCGGCCACATCGTCAACCCGGTTCTGGAACTTCCCGGCCCGGAAGACCGCCGGCTCGTCGACGACTTCGAGGGCTGCCTGTCCGTGCCCGGCGCCGCCATGGCCGTTCCCCGGACCGATCAGGCTGTCGTCCGGGGACGCGACAAGGACGGCAACCCCCTGGCCATCGAGGGCACGGGATACTTCGCACGGTGTCTGCAGCACGAGACCGACCACCTCTCCGGCCACACCTATCTCGACCGGCTCTCCCACCGGGACCGCAAGGACGCCCTACGGCAGATGACGGACAGCTGCGCGGACGTCCTCGCCCGACGCGCACGCAAGGCGGCCGAACTCGGCCGGTGAGCCGGGGGCCGATCGTTCTCTGTACGGGGATCAGGTCTGCGCCATGTCGACGAACCGGGAGTAGTGGCCCTGGAAAGCCACGGTGATCGTCGCCGTCGGACCGTTACGGTGCTTCGCGACGATCAGATCCGCCTCCCCCGCGCGCGGGGACTCCTTCTCGTACGCGTCCTCCCGGTGGAGCAGGATGACCATGTCGGCGTCCTGCTCGATCGAGCCCGATTCACGCAGGTCGGACACCATGGGCTTCTTGTCCGTACGCTGCTCGGGGCCACGGTTCAGCTGGGAGAGCGCGATGACCGGGACTTCGAGCTCCTTCGCCAGCAGCTTCAGGTTTCGCGACATGTCGGAGACCTCCTGCTGGCGGCTCTCGGGGCGCCGTGAACCGCCGGACTGCATCAGCTGCAGATAGTCGATCACGACCAGCTTCAGGTCCTGACGCTGCTTGAGCCGCCGGCACTTCGCCCGGATCTCCATCATCGACAGGTTCGGCGAGTCGTCGATGAAGAGCGGCGCCGCGGTGACATCCGGCATCCGCCGCGCCAGTCGCGTCCAGTCCTCGTCCGTCATGGAACCCGACCGCATGTGGTGCAGGGCCACCCGCGCCTCCGCCGAGAGCAGACGCATCGCGATCTCGTTGCGGCCCATTTCGAGCGAGAAGATCACGCTCGGCAGTGCGGACTTGATGGAACAGGCCCGTGCGAAGTCCAGCGCCAGCGTGGACTTACCCATGGCGGGGCGGGCCGCGATGACGATCATCTGGCCCGGGTGCAGCCCGTTCGTCAATGCGTCCAGGTCCGTGAAGCCGGTCGGCACCCCGGACATCTGGCCGCTGCGCGAGCCGATCGCCTCGATCTCGTCGAGCGCGCCCTCCATGATGTCGCCGAGCGGCAGATAGTCCTCGGATGTGCGCTGCTCGGTGACGGCGTAGATCTCGGCCTGGGCCGAGTTGACGATCTCGTCGACGTCCCCGTCCGCCGCGTATCCCATCTGCGTGATCTTCGTTCCGGCCTCGACGAGCCGGCGCAGCACCGCGCGCTCATGGACGATCTCGGCGTAGTACTCGGCGTTGGCGGCTGTCGGAACCGACTGGACGAGCGTGTGCAGATAGGGCGCCCCGCCCACCTTCTTGATCTCGCCGCGCTTGACCAGTTCGGCCGCGACCGTGATCGGGTCGGCCGGCTCGCCCTTCGCGTAGAGATCGAGAATGGCCTGGTAGACGGTCTCGTGTGCGGGGCGGTAGAAGTCGTGGCCCTTGATGACCTCGACGACGTCGGCGATGGCGTCCTTGGAGAGCAGCATGCCGCCCAGGACGGACTGTTCGGCATCGATGTCCTGCGGGGGTACGCGTTCGAAGGCGGGGGATCCGCCGTCCCAGGAGCCGTTTTCCCGGCCCCGGTCGTGCTGCTCCCGGCCCCCGGAGCCCTCACCGCGGCGCTGGCGGGAAACGGGCAGACGGTCGCCCGGACTGCTCTCGGCCCAGGGGTCGTCCAAGGGCTCGGGAATGCTCACCGGGCCGCCTCCTCCCGTCCGCTCCGCGGACCTAACCGTGCGACTCTTTCTTACGGCACGGCACCGACAAACAAGGGGCCCGACTCCGCAAACGGCGCGTCGGGCGCCGGTCCACGGTAGGCCCGCAGACACCGTCAGCCAATCTTGTTATCCACAGGCCCTGTGGGTGACGGACCCCAGCCTGTGGGTAACTCGCCAAAACCTGTGCACGGGTCGGGGGACAGCGCTGTGGACAAACTCATAGCGCGCTCGCAAAAACCCATCTGACCTGCACATTCGCCATCCACTGGCTGTGGGGGAGAAAAACTTTTCCGGCTGGACCAAGATCACGACAAACGGCGCACAGCCCGAGCTGGAACGATGAGACCCGTAAGGGTCTTAAGCCTATTGCATCTCTTACCTGTGGAAGACTAGATTGTCCCGCATGACCCAGGCCCCCGCGGCACCACACCCCAGCAGCCGACGGCACGACCGGGAGATCATCTCGCTCGCCGTGCCCGCCTTCGGCGCGCTGGTCGCCGAGCCGCTCTTCGTCATGGCCGACAGCGCGATCGTCGGCCACCTCGGAACCCGTCAGCTGGCAGGGCTCGGGGTAGCGGCCGCTCTGCTGAGTACAGCCGTGAGCATCTTCGTCTTCCTCGCCTACGCCACCACGGCCGCCGTCGCACGGCGGGTGGGCGCGGGGGATCTGCAGGCCGCCATCCGACAGGGCATGGACGGCATCTGGCTCGCTCTGCTGCTCGGCGCTCTCGTCATCGCCGCCGTCCTGCCCACCGCCCCATGGCTGGTGGGCCTCTTCGGAGCCTCAGCCGACGCCTCCCCGTACGCGGTCACCTATCTGCGGATTTCCAGCATCGGCATCCCGGCCATGCTGGTCGTCCTGGCGGCCACCGGGGTGCTCCGCGGTCTCCAGGACACCAGGACCCCCCTGTACGTCGCGATCGGGGGCTTCGCAGCCAACGCCGCGCTCAATGCCGCGCTCGTCTACGGAGCCGGACTGGGCATCGCCGGATCCGCCTGGGGAACGGTGATCGCCCAGTACGCCATGGTCGCCGTCTACCTGGTGGTCGTTGTCCGGGGAGCCAGAAAGCACGGCGCTTCGCTCCTCCCCGACACGGCCGGGATCCGGGCCTGCGCACAGGCCGGGGTCCCCCTGCTGGTCCGTACGCTCTCACTGCGGGCGGTCCTGATGACCGCGACCGCTGTGGCGGCCCGCCTGGGGGACACCGACGTGGCCGCCCATCAGATCGTGCTCTCCCTCTGGAGCCTGCTGGCCTTCGCGCTGGATGCCATCGCCATCGCCGGACAGGCGATCATCGGTCGCTATCTGGGCGCGGCCGACACCGAAGGGGCAAAGGAGGCGTGCCGCCGCATGGTGCAGTGGGGCATTGCTTCAGGGGTGGTGCTGGGCGCGCTGGTCGTGGCATCCCGGCCCCTGTTCGTCCCGTTGTTCACGAGCGACCAGGCGGTACGGGACGTACTGCTGCCGGCCCTGCTGGTCGTCGCGCTCGCCCAGCCGATCTCCGGCGTCGTCTACGTCCTGGACGGCGTACTGATGGGCGCGGGCGACGGCCGCTATCTTGCCTGGGCCATGGTCGTCACACTTGCGGTCTTCACACCGGTCGCCCTCCTGGTACCGACGCTGGGCGGCGGGCTGACGGCGCTGTGGTGGGCGATGGTACTGATGATGGCGGTCCGGATGGTGACGCTCTGGCTCCGGGCCCGCTCGGGCCGCTGGATCGTCACGGGCGCCACCCGCTGAAACCGCGGGACAAATCCAGCCGCCCCGCCCTACGTCCCACTGCCTGTGCGTCTGCCCGCCTATCCAGCCAGGGCCCGGTCGGCAAACCTCACGGGCCGGACTGCATGGTGGGGTAGCTGCACGGCCGGGGAGCTGGGCGGCCGGGGAGCTGGGCGGCTGGGGAGCTGGGCGGCTGGGTGTTTCACGTGAAACGGCGGAAGGGCCGCCTCCCGAAGAAGACGGCCCTTCCCATGCTCTGCCGAGCGCAGCAGTTACGCGGCGACGACCTCGATGCCGACATGCGCGGCAACTTCGGCGTGCAGACGCACGGACACCTGGTGGGCACCCAGGGTCTTGATCGGCGAACCGAGCTCGACGCGACGCTTGTCGACCACGGGGCCACCGGCGTCCTTGATCGCCGAGGCGATGTCGGCCGGGGTGACGGAACCGAAGAGACGGCCGGCGTCGCCGGAGCGAACGGCCAGACGGACCTTCACGCCCTCAAGCTTGGCCTTGACCTCATTGGCCTGCTCGATGGTCGCGATCTCGTGGATCTTGCGGGCGCGGCGAATCTGCGCCACGTCCTGCTCGCCACCCTTGGTCCAGCGGATCGCGAAACCACGCGGGACCAGGTAGTTGCGGGCGTAACCGTCCTTGACGTCAACGACGTCGCCGGCGGAACCGAGGCCAGCGACCTCGTGGGTGAGGATGATCTTCATTTTTCGGTCACCCTTCCCTTATCGCGCGGTGGACGTGTAGGGCAGCAGCGCCATCTCACGGCTGTTCTTGACAGCCGTGGCGACGTCACGCTGATGCTGCGTGCAGTTGCCGGTGACGCGGCGGGCACGGATCTTGCCACGGTCGGAAATGAACTTCCGCAGCATGTTCGTGTCCTTGTAGTCCACGTACTGGGTCTTGTCCTTGCAGAAAGCGCAGACCTTCTTCTTAGGCTTGCGCACAGGCGGCTTCGCCATGGTGTTTCTCCTGTGTGATCAAGAAGTGGGGTACGGGCTGCCCTAGAAGGGCGGCTCGTCCGAGTAGCCACCGCCGGAGCCGGAACCGCCGGAGCTTCCGCCCCAGCTGCCCCCGCCCTGCTGGCCACCGCCGGCCGGCGCGTTGGAGGCCCACGGGTCGTCGGCGGGTGCACCGCCACCGCCCTGCTGGCCTCCGCTGGGGGCTCCGCCCCAGTTGCCGCCACCCTGCTGCTGGCCACCGCCGCCGCCGTAACCACCCTGGCCGCCCTGACCACCGCGACCGGTGGTCTTGGTGACCTTGGCCGTGGCCGTCTTGAGGCTGGGGCCGACTTCCTCGACGTCCAGCTCGTAGACCGTGCGCTTAACGCCCTCACGGTCCTCGTAGGACCGCTGCTTCAGCCGGCCCTGCACGACGACGCGCATGCCTCGCTGAAGCGACTCCGCGACGTTCTCCGCCGCCTGACGCCAGACCGAGCAGGTGAGGAACAGGCCTTCGCCGTCCTTCCACTCATTGGTCTGCCTGTCGAAGATGCGGGGAGTGGACGCGACACGGAACTTCGCGACCGCCGCACCGGAGGGGGTGAAGCGCAGCTCGGGGTCGTCGACGAGATTGCCGACGACCGTGATGACGGTCTCGCCTGCCATGGGTGAACCTCTCGGCGGGGATTGCTTGGCTGCTTGGTGCTACTCGGACCCGATGACTGCTGAGCTGGAAGCTCAGTGGGTCTCGGGGCGGAGGACCTTGGTCCGGAGGACCGACTCGTTCAGGTTCATCTGGCGGTCGAGCTCCTTGACGACCGCAGGCTCGGCCTGCAGGTCGATGACCGAGTAGATGCCCTCGGGCTTCTTCTTGATCTCGTAAGCGAGACGACGACGGCCCCAGGTGTCGACCTTCTCAACCTTTCCTTCGCCCTCACGGACGACGGAGAGGAAAGTCTCGATCAGCGGGGAGACAGCGCGCTCCTCGAGTTCGGGGTCGAGGATGACCATCACTTCGTAGTGACGCATGTGGAACCCACCTCCTTTGGACTCAGCGGCCACGGTCGTTCCGTGGCAGGAGGGTCGTGATGCGTACGCAACGGTATCCGCCGCCACTGACAATCCGGATTCGCGGAGAAAGGGACTGTTCACTGGAGTGGGCAGACACCGGTGCAGACCGTACAGACTACCTGCACCCGTGCTTCCGGTTGAAATCCGGCGGTCACCGGGCAGACTCTCTAGGTGTGGGATGTGAGCGGCGTTACAGTGCGCCGCCTTATGCCAGGAGGTGCCTGATGTCTCAGGCAGCGCGACACAACCCTGCGACGCGGCACAAGGCCGTCGCCTCTCTCCTCGCCTCGGACGGCAAGCCCCACCCGCTGGAGGACGGCCTCGGCGTGGTGGCGCTCGTACTCGGTGTGGTGGCCCTCGTCGCGGCCGGGTTCAACAATCTGCATCTGCTGAGCTCGTGGGCAGGGCTGGTGGGGATCCTGATCGGCGCCTACGGGATGTTCATCTCGATCACGACACGTGAGAGGTTCATCGTGATCCTCGGGATCGGAGCCTCTGCGGTGGGCTTCTACCTCGGCATGGCGCACGGTGGTCTCTTCGGCGGAGTGGTCGGCGGCTGAGGGCCGCTGTGCCCCTTGTCCGATACGGCCAGTCGGGGCGCTCCACGGCAGCAGTAGGCTTCGGCGGGAGAGCCGACGCCCCTGTAACCATGGGGACACGCCTGCCGAGGAGCGCCCCGCATGAGCCTGACCCTGAGGACCATCAGCCGCGAGCAGCATCTGGCGTACATCCAGAGCCTGCCGTCGGCCAGTCACTGCCAGGTTCCCGCATGGGCGGAAGTGAAGACGGAGTGGCGCTCGGAGAGCCTCGGCTGGTTCGACAAGGACGGCCTGATGGTCGGGGCGGGCCTGGTGCTCTACCGGCAGCTCCCCAAGATCAAGCGCTATCTCGCCTATCTCCCCGAGGGCCCGGTCCTCAACTGGTATGCCCCGAATCTCAACGAGTGGCTCCAGCCGATGCTGGCCCACCTCAAGGAGCAGGGCGCGTTCTCGGTGAAGATGGGCCCGCCTGTGGTCATCCGTCGGTGGAACGCGGCGGCGATCAAGTCGGGTATCCAGGACCCGGACGTGAAGCGTCTGCGCGACGTCGAGGCCACCCATATCGAACCGCGCGCGTTCGAGGTGTCCGACCGGCTGCGGAAGATGGGATGGCAGCAGGGCGAGGACGGCGGCGCCGGCTTCGGTGACGTGCAGCCCCGCTACGTCTTCCAGGTCCCGCTGGCCAACCGTTCGCTCGACGACGTCCTCAAGGGCTTCAACCAGCTGTGGCGGCGCAACATCAAGAAGGCCGAGAAGGCCGGCGTCGAGGTCGTCCAGGGCAGCTACGAGGACCTGGCCGAGTGGCAGCGGCTGTACGAGATCACCGCTGAGCGCGATCACTTCAGGCCGCGCCCGCTCTCGTACTTCCAGCGCATGTGGTCGGTCCTCAACACCGAGGATCCGAACCGGATGCGGCTGTACTTCGCCCGTCACGACGGGGAGAACGTCGCCGCAGCCACGATGCTGATCGTCGGCGGGCATGTCTGGTATTCCTACGGGGCGTCCGCCAACCACAAGCGCGAAGTGCGGCCGTCGAACGCCATGCAGTGGCGGATGCTGCGGGATGCCTACGCCATGGGCGCCACCGTCTACGACCTGCGGGGCATCTCCGACTCGCTGGACGAGACAGACCACCTCTTCGGCCTGATCCAGTTCAAGGTGGGCACCGGCGGCGAGGCCGTGGAGTACATCGGTGAGTGGGACTTCCCGCTCAACAAGCTGCTGCACAAGGCGCTCGACATCTATATGTCGCGCCGTTAAGGGTGATGATGGTTCCGTCGTCCCAGATTCGTACCCAGGTCCGTACTCCCTGATCGTCGTTCCTGTCGTTCCCATCGATCCGCTCGTTCCGTCCATACCTCTGATACACCGCAGCTCCGAGAAAGGTTCCGGTCCGGCCATGGCGCTGACCCTCTATGTCGACACCGCGCGCTGGCGGGCGCACCAGAAGTCCGTGCTCGACCAGTTCCCGGGGATCGTTCCGGTCTGCAAGGGCAACGGCTACGGCTTCGGCCACGGCCGGCTCGCGGACGAGGTGACGCGCTTCGGTTCCGAGATCATCGCGGTCGGCACCACCTATGAAGCAGCCCGTATGAAGGACTCATTCGGCGGTGATCTGCTGGTCCTCACGCCGTTCCGCCGCGGCGAGGAGCCGGTGCCGCTGCCTGACCGGGTGATCCGCTCCGTCTCGTCGGTCGACGGGGTCCACGCCCTGGTGGGCGCGCGCGTCGTCATCGAGTGCATGAGCTCGATGAAGCGCCACGGCGTCTCCGAGGCCGACCTCGGCCGGCTGCACGCCGCCATAGACGACGTACGTCTGGAAGGGTTCGCGCTGCACCTTCCGCTGGACCGCATGGACGGCTCCGACGCGGTCGAGGAGGTCATTGCCTGGATGGACAGGCTGCGCAACGCACGGCTGCCTCTCCACACCATGTTCGTGAGCCATCTGAAGGCCGAGGAACTGGCGCGGCTGCAGCAGCAGTTCCCGCAGACGCGCTTCCGCGCCAGGATCGGTACGCGGCTGTGGCTGGGAGACCACGAGGCGACGCAGTACCGCGGCTCCGTCCTGGATGTGACCCAGGTCGTGAAGGGTGACCGTTTCGGCTACCGGCAGCAGAAGACCGCTTCGGACGGCTGGCTGGTGGTCGTCGCCGGCGGGACCTCCCACGGGGTGGGCCTGGAGGCACCGAAGGCGCTGCACGGGATGATGCCGCGTGCCAAGGGCGTGGCGCGTGCGGGCCTGGCCACGGTGAACCGGAACCTGTCGCCGTTCGTCTGGTCGGGCAAGCAGCGCTGGTTCGCGGAGCCGCCGCACATGCAGGTGTCCATCCTCTTCGTCCCGTCGGACGCCCAGGAGCCGAGGGTGGGAGACGAATTGGTGGCTCACCTCCGGCACACGACGACCCAGTTCGACCGTCTCGTCGATCACTGAGCCGCCCGCACGGACCAGTAACGGCACAGAGCACGGCAGAACGGCGGAGGCGGGGGTACCGGTACCCCCGCCTCCGCGCATGTCCGGCCTGCCGCGGCCGTCCGGCTATTCGCCCACCGCGCCGCCACCCCACTCGACCTGCGGGCCTTCGTACTGATGGGCGGCGTGCCTGGCAGGACGGGCCGCCGCGCCGAGCACGAAGACATCCTCCGCGCCGTCCAGCACACCCCCTGAAGGATCGTCGGAGCCGTCCGCGCGTACGCCGTCGCGCTCCGGCATCAGGATGTCCCGCACGATCACCGCGCAGATGTAGAGCGTTCCGGCCAGGTGCAGGGCGATGGCGAACTGGTAGCCCTCGGGCGGCAGTCCCTTGGGCTTGTCGCCGCTCATCGTGTACGCGAGGTAGAGCCAGATTCCCAGGAAGTACATGACTTCGCAGCCCTGCCAGATCAGGAAGTCGCGCCAGCGGGGCCGGGCCAGGGCCGCGAGCGGGATCAGCCACAGGACGTACTGCGGCGAGTAGACCTTGTTGGTGAGGATGAACGCGGCGACCACCAGGAAGGCGAGCTGTGCGAACCGCGGCCGGCGCGGAGCGGTCAGCGCGAGGGCCGTGATCCCGCCGCACGCCACGATCATCAGGAGCGTCGCCCAGGTGTTGACGTTCCCCACGTCGAGAGGCTTGCCGGTGCGCTGGGTGATGATCAGCCAGAACGAACCGAAATCCACGTTCCGTTCCTGGCTGAACGTGTAGAACTTCTTCCACCCCTCGGGCGCGAGCAGCATGACCGGCAGGTTCACGACGAGCCAGGACGCCGCCGCGCCGAACGCGGCCCACCCGTACTCCCGCCATTTCCCGGCGCGCCAGCACAGGACCAGCAGCGGGCCCAGGATCAGCACCGGATAAAGCTTGGCGGCGGTGGCGAGGCCGATCAGCACACCGAAGGCGAGCGCGCGTCCCCGCGACCACATCAGCATCGCGGCAGCGGTGAGAGCGACCGCGAACAGGTCCCAGTTGATGGTGGCGGTGAGCGCGAAGGCAGGTGCGAGGGCGACCAGCAAGCCGTCCCAGGGGCGGCGCCGATGAGTGCGGGTGACACAGACCGCGATGACGGCCGTGCAGATCATCAGCATGCCCGCGTTGACCATCCAGTAGATCTGTTCGCGGTGCTGCATGGCGCCCCCGTGCGGGGTGAGCCAGGAGGCGACCTCCATGAACAGGCCGGTGAGCACCGGGTATTCGAGGTACGACATGTCGCCGTTGATGCGGTCGAAGTACGGGACGAGGTCGTCGGCGAAGCCCCGTCCGACATAGAGGTGGGGGATGTCCGAGTAGCAGGCGTGGTTGTACTGGGATGTTGCCCCCTGGAACCACGCCCAGTCGTAGCAGGGCATCTTCTGCACCATGCCGAGAGCGAACATGCCGATCGCGACCAGGGCGATGACCCGGACGGGGGTGAGCCCGCCGGCACCGCGGCCGGCCCAGCGCCCGGCCGGCCCCCCGATCAGTTCACTGCCCGCCGCGGCGGTCTCGTCCTGCTGAGTGGGCCGCACCTCGGGCTCTGCGGTCTTCAGTGCGGGCCGGTCCTCGTGCGCACTCGTCATGGCGCACATCCTGCCGTACGCGTCTGTGCTCGCGGGGAGGGCTGCCCCCAGCCAGGGTGGAGGCAGCACACCGCGGAGCCGGCACAGCAGCGGCGGATACGCGGCGGGCGCACAGCACGAGGGCCTCTCCACAGCAGGTGAGCTGTGGAGAGGCCCTCGTGGTGCCGTCGGAACCCGGATCAGGTGACGGGGCTCACAGGGCGGTCATCAGCCGGGCCAGCCGATGACCCCACCACGGTCGTCGCCACCCGTCCCGCCGGTGTCGGAGCTCTCGCTGGGAGTGGGGCTGCCGCCGCCCGGTCCGCCGTCCGACGTTCCCTCGTCGGTCCCGCCGTCGTTCCCGCAGCTCCAGTCCGTCCACTTGTTGCAGGACTTGGTCGGGGACGGCGTCGGGGAGGAGGGGGTGTCGGACGGGGACGGGGGCGGAGTGGACGGCGTGGGGGTCGGCGTGGGGGTCGGCGTCGGCGTCGGCTTCGGGCTCGATACGCCACTGCCGTAGACGACCTTGCCGATCGGCTCGGGCGCCGGGAAGTCCTTGGCCGGTGTATTGCTGAGCGCCTGCGACATGTAGCTGTGCCAGATCTGCGCCGGGAACGACGCACCGTGGATCTGCTTCTCGTTGCCGGTGCCGTACATCTCCTCGAACTGGCGGTTCTTGCCCTTCGCGTTGTCGTCGAAGCGGTACATGTCGATGGCGGTGGAGAGCTGCGGGGTGTACCCGATGAACCAGGCGGACTTGTTGCCGTCGGTGGTTCCGGTCTTGCCCGCGATCTGCCGGCCGGGAATCCGGGCGGCGGTTCCGGTTCCCTTGTCGACCACGGTCTTCAGCACATCGGTGACATTGCTGGCGATGGCCGTCGAGAACGCCGACTTCTCCACCTGCTGGTGCTGGTAGACCGTCCTGCCCTCGCGGGTGACCTTGGTGACCGAGAACGGCTCGTTCTGCCGGCCGTTGTTGGCGAAGGTGGCGTACGCGCCGGCCATCCGGATCGCGCTGGGGCTGGAGGTACCGATGGAGAAGGAGGGGTAGTCGGAGCTGGCCATGGACTGCTTGTCGTCGCGCAGCCCGGCGGCGATGGCCGCCTCACGTACCTTGTCGGTGCCGACGTCCATGCCGAGCTGGACGTATGCGGAGTTCACGGACTCCCGCATGGCCTCGCGCAGATCGATGCGGTAGTCAGGAGCCACGCCGAGGGAGTCATGGCCGTCGTTCTCCTGGAGCCACTCCTTGCCCTCCTTGTTCGTCCACACGCTGCCGTCGTAGTTCCTGATCTTCAGGTCGTTCTGGCCGCTGTAGAGGCTCTTCGTCGAGACGGGCGTGCGGTCCGAGTCGGGCTGGTCCTTGCCGAGGGCGGGGTTGCGCTTCCCGTGCTCCATGGCGGCTGCCAGCACGAAGGGCTTGAAGGTCGATCCGACCTGGGCACCGGTGTAGTCAGCGTTGTTCGTGTAGTGCTTGGTCGCGTCCTCGCCGCCGTAGATGGCGGCGATGGCGCCGCTCTGCGCGTCCACCGAAGCCCCGCCGAACTGGACGTGGGTGTCCGTCTTCGGCCGCAGGCCGGGCTTGATCTTCGCCTTGCGGACCTTCTCGACGGATGTCTCCAGCTGCTTGACCTTCTTCTTGTCGAAGGTCGTATGGATCTGGTAGCCGCCCTTGGCGAGGTCCTCGGAGGTGATGCCCTGCTTGTTGTTGTTGACGAAATACGACTTCGCGAGGTCGACGAGGTAACCGGTCTGGCCACCCAGCTGGGCGTCCTTCTTCGGCGGGTCCACCTTCGGGAACGTCTTGTACTTCGCCCGCTCGGCGGCGGGGAGCCGGCCGTCCTTGACCATCTGGTCGAGGATCCACCTCCAGCGGCCGGTGGCCCGCTGGAGATTGGCCTTCGGCGTCGCCGCGGGGTCGATCTCGACGGCACCCGCCGGGTCGAAGTAGCTGGCCCCCTTGAGCAACGTGGCGAGGAACGCGCACTGGCTCGGGTTGAGCTTCTCGGCGTCCACCCCGAAGTACGTACGGGCCGCGGCCTGGATCCCGTAGGCACCCCGCCCGTAGTACGACGTATTGAGGTAGTCCTTCATGATGTCGTTCTTGTCCATCTTGGCGCCGACCTTGATGGAGATGAACAGTTCCTTGAACTTACGGCTGAACGTCTGCTCCTGTCCGAGCCGCGAGTTCTTCACGTACTGCTGGGTGATCGTCGACCCGCCCTGGGTCTCACCGCCCTTTGCCATGTTGAACACCGCGCGCCCGATGCCCATGGGGTCGATGCCCTTGTCCTTGTAGAAGGACTTGTTCTCGGCCGAGACCACCGCGTTCTGCATCGCGCTGGGGATCTGCGAGAGCGGCACGATCTGCCGGTTGATCTCACCGCCCGTCGCGACCATCTGACTGCCGTCGGACCAGTAATAGACGTTGTTCTGCGCCTGCGAGGTCTTGTTGGCGTCCGGAATGCCGACCATGGCGTACGCGATGGTGCCGGCGGCCAGGATGCTGCCGGCGAAGCCCACGAAGAGACCGGTCACGAGCCGCCAGGACGGCACCCAGTGACGCCAGCCGTACAGATTCGCCCGGGGATAGTCGATGAACCTCTTCTTCCCCGGGCCCCGGCCACCGCCACCCTCCGGGCCGCCGCCACCGCGCCCGCCACGGCCACCGCCACCGCGCCGGCCACCACCGTGACCTCCGCCGGGCTCGGCGGCGCGGCGGCGTCGGCCTCCGCCGCGCTGGGCTGCCCTTCTGGCTTCGGCTCGACCGCCGTAGGGGCGCTCCTCCCCGTCCTGGGAACCGGAAGGCGACCCGGTGGCGGTTGGCGGGGGAGCTGCACGGCGGCCCGAAGGCTGCTGGGCTTCTCGCCTGGCCGCGGCACGTCCACCACTCTGGGATTGTGGTGGTTTGCGACGGTGCTCGCTCATCGAACGACTACTCCTCGGGCAGGCACTAACGCCTGGAAACGGCAGTTGAGTTCCGGTCCCCCCGATGCGCGGACCGCCCCTCGGAAGGGCGCATCCGCAGTACGCACAGACTCCCGGCGGGGCCCGTACGCGCTGCACCCCGTGGACCGAGACGGCTGACGTCCCCTGGTGTCACTCGGTCCCCGGCGGTCTGCATGCCGCACAGACTACGCACGCGCAAACCCTTCCCAGAGCCGAGGTTCGCCTCAAATCAGGCAAGTTGCTGCCTGTGAATCGTTGATGTGACACCGGTCACGATGGCTCCCCTTGTCGCAAACGCAAGGTCGTTCTATCGTGCTGATGTATCGAGTCGATACATCAGCACGGCATAAGTGACCTGGACGACAGAGGAGGCGAAGGTTGAGCAGGCGCTCCGGCATCCTCGAATTCGCCGTACTCGGTCTGCTCCGAGAGTCCCCCATGCACGGCTATGAGCTGCGCAAACGTCTGAACACCTCACTGGGGATCTTCAGGGCCTTCAGCTACGGGACCCTTTACCCCTGCCTCAAGACGCTGGTTGCCAGCGGCTGGTTGATCGAGGAGCCGGGCAGCGCCCCGGAGGACGCAGTGGCGGCTTCACTCGCCGGACGCCGCGCCAAGATCGTCTACAGGTTGACTGCGGACGGTAAGGAGCACTTCGAAGAGCTCCTGTCGCACACCGGCCCGGACACCTGGGAGGACGAGCACTTCGCTGCACGTTTTGCCTTCTTCGGGCAGACGGAGCGCGAGGTGCGGATGCGGGTGCTGGAAGGCCGCCGCAGCCGGCTGGAGGAGCGTCTGGAGAAGATGCGCGCCTCTCTGGTCCGGACGCGCGAGCGGCTGGACGATTACACGCTTGAGCTGCAGCGGCACGGCATGGAGTCCGTGGAGCGCGAAGTGCGCTGGCTGAACGAGCTCATCGAGAGCGAGCGTGCGGGCCGGGATCAGCGACGATCCCCCGACGCCGCTCAGCAGGACATATCAGGAGACACGGGCGGCCTGCCCCGGCATCGGGGTACCGCCCCGCCGGATCCGTCCGAGGACATCGCCAAGTGAGGCTCTGCGTCCGCAGGGCTTCGTCGAGAACACACAGGGAGCAACCGGAATGGGTTCGGTTCGCGTAGCCATCGTCGGCGTGGGTAACTGCGCCGCCTCGCTGGTGCAGGGCGTCGAGTACTACAAGGACGCAGATCCGGCCGGCAAGGTGCCCGGTCTGATGCACGTCCAGTTCGGCGACTACCACGTAGGTGACGTCGAGTTCGTCGCCGCCTTCGATGTCGACGCGAAGAAGGTCGGCCTCGACCTCGCGGACGCCATCGGCGCCAGTGAGAACAACACCATCAAGATCACCGACGTCCCGAACAAGGGCGTCACGGTCCAGCGCGGCCACACCCACGACGGCCTCGGCAAGTACTACCGCGAGACCATCGAGGAGTCCGACGAGGCTCCGGTCGACATCGTCCAGGTCCTCAAGGACAAGCAGGTGGACGTCCTCGTCTGCTACCTGCCCGTCGGCTCCGAAGTCGCCGCGAAGTTCTACGCGCAGTGCGCCATCGACGCCAAGGTCGCGTTCGTCAACGCTCTCCCGGTCTTCATCGCCGGCACCAAGGAGTGGGCGGACAAGTTCACCGAGGCCGGCGTGCCGATCGTCGGTGACGACATCAAGTCGCAGGTCGGCGCCACCATCACGCACCGCGTTATGGCCAAGCTCTTCGAAGACCGCGGTGTGCGCCTGGAGCGCACCATGCAGCTGAACGTCGGCGGCAACATGGACTTCAAGAACATGCTGGAGCGCGACCGCCTGGAGTCCAAGAAGATCTCCAAGACGCAGTCGGTCACCTCGCAGATCCGCGACCGCGACCTGGGCGCCGACAACGTCCACATCGGCCCCTCGGACTACGTGGCCTGGCTGGACGACCGCAAGTGGGCGTACGTGCGCCTTGAGGGCCGCGCCTTCGGTGACGTTCCGCTGAACCTTGAGTACAAGCTCGAGGTGTGGGACTCCCCGAACTCCGCCGGTGTCATCATCGACGCCGTCCGCGCCGCGAAGATCGCCAAGGACCGCGGCATCGGTGGCCCGATCCTCTCCGCCTCCTCGTACTTCATGAAGTCGCCGCCGGTGCAGTACTTCGACGACGAGGCCTACGAGAACGTCGAGAAGTTCATCAAGGGCGAGGTCGAGCGCTGAAGCTCGGCCTGAGAAGCCTGAGGGCGGTCGACCACTGACCGTCGAGAGCCCCGGACAAGTTGTCCGGGGCTCTTTCCATGCCCAGGCGGGTCCGGGATCTACTGGGCAAGGCCGTGAGCCACGAAGGGGCGGTGTTTCACGTGAAACACCGCCCCTTGGCCATGCAGTCCCTCATGTTTCACGTGAAACATGACCTCAGTCCTGCGCGGCCCACCACTCCTTGAGCGCTGTCACCGCTACGTCGTGCTCCATCGGCCCGTTCTCCAGCCGGAGCTCAAGGAGGAACTTGTAGGCGGTGCCGATCGCAGGACCCGGGCCAACACCCAGGATCTCCATGATCTGGTTACCGTCCAGGTCAGGACGGATCGAGTCCAGCTCCTCCTGCTCCTGCAGATGCGCGATGCGCTCCTCCAAGCCGTCGTACGCGCGCGAGAGAGCACTGGCCTTGCGCTTATTGCGTGTGGTGCAGTCCGACCTCGTGAGTTTGTGCAGCCGCTCCAGCAGCGGTCCGGCGTCACGTACATAGCGCCGTACAGCCGAGTCGGTCCACTCACCGGTCCCATAGCCGTGGAAGCGCAAATGGAGCTCCACCAGCTTCGTGACGTCCTTCACGATGTCATTGGAGTACTTGAGTGCGGTCAGGCGCTTCTTGGTCAGCTTCGCGCCCACCACCTCGTGGTGATGGAAGGAGACGCCCCCGTCCTTCTCGAAGCGCCGCGTCCTGGGCTTACCGATGTCATGGAGCAGGGCCGCCAGCCGGAGCACCAGATCAGGGCCGTCCTGCTCCAGATCGATGGCCTGCTCCAGCACGGTCAGCGAGTGCTCATAGACATCCTTGTGCCGGTGGTGCTCGTCACTCTCCAGACGCAGCGCGGGAAGTTCAGGAAGCACTCGCTCAGCGAGCCCGGTATCGACGAGCAGCGTGAGGCCCTTGCGCGGGTTCGCGGACAGCAGCAGTTTGTTGAGCTCGTCACGTACACGCTCGGCCGAGACAATCCCGATACGCTCGGACATCGCCGTCATCGCGGCGACCACCTCGGGCGCGACCTCGAAGTCCAGCTGCGCCGCGAAGCGGGCAGCCCGCATCATGCGGAGCGGATCGTCCGAGAACGAATCCTCCGGTGTGCCGGGCGTACGCAGTATCCGGCCCGCGAGATCCTCCAGGCCGCCATGCGGGTCGACGAAGGCCTTCTCGGGAAGAGCGACAGCCATCGCGTTGACCGTGAAATCACGGCGCAGGAGGTCTTCCTCGATCGAGTCGCCGTAGGCCACCTCGGGCTTGCGGGAGGTCCTGTCGTAGGCCTCGGAGCGGTACGTCGTGACCTCGATCAGATAGCCGTCCTTCTGACAGCCGACGGTCCCGAAGGCGATTCCGACCTCCCACACCGCATCGGCCCAGGGCCGGACAATCTTCAGTACGTCGTCGGGGCGGGCATCGGTGGTGAAGTCCAGATCATTGCCGAGCCGGCCGAGCAGCGCGTCCCTGACCGATCCTCCGACCAGCGCGAGGCTGTGCTGGGCATCCTGGAAGCGGCGGGCAAGGTCATCTGCGACCGGGGACACCCGCAGCAGTTCGGCGACCGCGCGGTGCTGCACCTGACTCAGTGCACTGGGATTGTCATCATTGGCGTTCGGCACAACAGAAAAGGGTACGTGCCCGTGCCGACCGGAGCGTCCGGATTTCCCGGCAGCCGCGATCGCCCTTCCGATCATGTGGAGCAGTCCGTGGCACTCAGGCCCAGGGCGCATCGTTACCATGCGTGGACGCAGCAACCGAGAACCACCGAATCAGCCGACGAAGACGAGGGACGGGCAAGCGCGTGGCCGAGGCGGCACACTTCCAGGAGATGACTCCTTCTCCTGCCCGCCGGTGGCTGCGGCGCACAGCGTCGCTGCTCGCCGGTGGAACGCTCATGGCGGGCCTTTTCTACGGTCCGGCAGCGGCCCCTGCGCAAGCTGCCGTCACTGCACAGAGCACTGGCGCAGTAGCCGTCAGTCTTGATGCGCTGTCTCCCAGTGCACCGGTGAAGGGCGACACCGTCACCATCACGGGCACAGTGACGAACAAGCGCAAGGAAGCCATCACCGACGCCCACGTCGGTGTCCGTGTGGGCCCGCGCCTTGCCGGCCGATCGGCCATCGATGACGCGGCGAAGCACGCCTCGGACCTGACGGGCACCGACCCGCAGGAGGTCGGCGGCAAGTACACACAGAAATTCGCGAAACTGCCCGCGGGGATCAGCGAGGACTTCTCGATCTCCGTCCCCGTGAGCAAGCTGAGTCTCGACGCGGACGGCGTGTACCAGCTCGGCGTCTCCCTCTCCGGCCAGACACCCAGCGCCCCGTACGAGCAGGAGCTCGGCATCCAGCGGACCTTCCTGCCGTGGCAGCCCACGCCACAGAGCAAGAAGACACAGATCACTTCGGTGTGGCCGCTCATCTCGAAGGTCCATCTGCGAGCCGAGACCAGCGCAGACGCGCAGCAGACCCCGGTCTTCGAGAACGACGATCTGGCGGAGGAGCTAGCCCCCGGCGGCCGGCTGGAGCAGATGGTGTCGCTGGGCCGTTCCCTGCCGGTCACCTGGGTCATCGACCCGGATCTGCTGGCGAGTGTCGACGCGATGACCCGGAACTATCAGATCCAGGTCGGAGACACCCAGGTCGCGGGCAAGAACCAGGCCGTCGCCAAGAAATGGCTGAGTGATCTGGAGGACGCGGTAAAGGGCCAGCAGGTCGTCGCGCTGCCGTTCGCCGATCCCGACCTCGCCTCACTGGCACACCACGGCAAGAACGTCCCCGGTGCTCTGAGCCATCTGCAGTCGGCCACCGAGATCGCCGGCAAGACCGTGCAGACGATCCTTCATGTGAAGGCGTCCACCGATTTCGCCTGGCCCGCCAGTGGGGCGATCGACCCTTCGATCGTCGACGTGGCCACTTCTGCCGGGGCCCACAATGTGATCGCCAGCAGCGACAGCCTGGACGAGACGGCCGGACTGCCGTACACCCCCACAGCGGCCCGGCCCATCGGCGGTGGCACCACCGCGGTGGTCTCCGACTCCAGGCTCTCCCATGCCTTCCAGGGAGACATGGCCGAGGCGGGAGCCTCCACTCTCGCCGTGCAGAACTACCTCGCCCAGTCACTCGCCCTGACCCTGCAGGAGCCGTCGAAGCAGCGCAGCATTGTCGTCGCCCCCCAGCGGATGCCGTCCGTCAGTCAGGCCCAGTCGATGGCGAGCGCACTGCGCACACTCGACGAGAAGCGCTGGACCCAGCCTCTCAGCCTCACCGATGCGGCCAAGGCCAAGGCGGACCCCGACGCGACGACGAGGGTGCCGAGCTCATCGGCGTACCCATCGTCCCTGCGCCGCCAGGAACTACCGGTCAAGGCGTTCCAGGACGTCAGGACCACACAGTCCACGCTCGACAACTTCAAGATCATCCTTAGCCAGCCGGACCGGGTGGTGACGCCCTTCAGCAACGCCATGGACCGGTCCTTGGCGACCTCATGGCGCGGTGACGCCAAGGGAGCGAGCTCCTACCGCGCCGGGGTCCAGTCCTATCTGCTGAGCCTCACCGGAGAAGTGCAGATCGTCCAGAAGTCCGACATGACGCTGTCCGGACGCAGTGCGACGATCCCGGTGACCGTGCAGAACAAGCTGCTCCAGCCCGTCAAGCACCTGGTGCTGAAGCTGCGCTCGACCAGCCCCAACCGTCTTCAGCTGGGAGACGACAAGGCGGCCGTCGCCGAGCAGCCTCTGGAGATCGCGGGCGGCCACAGCCAGACGGTGAAGTTCACCACATCGATCAACGCCAACGGGCCCGTCAGGGTGTACGCCCAGCTCTTCACGGAGGACGGCACACCGTACGGCAGTGCCAAGGCGATGCCTTTCACCGTGACGGTCTCGGAGATGACACTGACGGTCATGCTGGTGATCGCCGGAGGTCTGCTGCTTCTGGTACTCGCCGGAATCAGGATGTACACGCATCGCAAGCCTGCCGCTCGGGCGGCCGCTGCTGGCGGCGACGACCCGCAGCAGCCGAGTGACCCGGAGGCGGACACCGGAGCGGAAAACGGCAACCCGTCGGGCACGGGTGAGAAAGTGGACCGTTGAGCGATGTCGTGGCCGGCCGGCCGGGGACGATGAGGTGGGGTAACCAATGAACGCGCCGTACGACGGTGACCGTGACCAGGGTGCTGGGGGCGGGGCTGCGTATTCCGGTGGGACACCCCCCGAGCCGCCCGCGGGCCAGGATCAGCCTGCCCCGGATCCATATGTCCAGGACGCCTACGGCTACGACCCGTACGGGGCATACGGCCTCGGCGCCCAGGACCCGGTGGCGGATGCGCTCTACGACCGTGCGTCCCACCCCCCGCCTCCCCCTGGCACATACGCCGAAACGCAGCCGATGTACCAGCAGCCGCCCGCCGCGCAGTACCCACCGGACCCCCGGGTGTGGGCCCAGACGCCGCCACCCGAGCCGGACGGCCCGTCCCGCTACCTTCCGTACGGGGATGACGCGACGACTCAGTTCGTCGGCGTCGACGATCTGGTGACCCAGGCCGGGAACGAACCGGAGCAGCAGGACGCGTTCGCCCATCTCTTCCGGGACCAGCAGGGAGCCGCCCCCGTCCCGCCCCCCGGTGGCCCGCAGGAGCCCGCCCCGATCGATCCTCCCCCCGAGAAATCGGGCGGCGCATCCGGCCTTCTGAAGTCCAGCGCGGTGATGGCCGCAGGGACCCTGGTCTCACGTCTCACCGGCTTTGTGCGCACCATGGTGATCACTGCCGCGCTGGGTGCGGCGCTCCTCGGCGACTCCTTCACCGTGGCCTACACACTGCCCACGATGATCTACATCCTGACCGTGGGCGGCGGCCTTAACTCCGTCTTCGTGCCACAACTGGTGCGCTCGATGAAGGAGGACGGCGACGGCGGCGAGGCCTACGCCAACCGTCTGCTCACCGTCGTCATGGTGGCCCTCGGAGTCATCGTCGGAATCGCGGTCTTCGCCGCACCACTGCTGATCCGGCTGATGTCCCTGCCCATCGCCGACGATCCGGCTGCCAACCACGTCGCTGTCACCTTCGCGCGCTACTGCCTGCCCACCATCTTCTTCATGGGTGTGCACGTCGTGATGGGGCAGATCCTGAACGCCCGCGGAAAGTTCGGCGCGATGATGTGGACCCCGGTCCTCAACAACATCGTCATGATCTTCACCTTCGGGCTGTTCATCTGGGTCTACGGCACAGCCGCCGACTCCCACATGAAGGTGACGACCATCCCCCCGGACGGGGTGCGGCTGCTCGGCATCGGCACCCTGCTCGGTCTGACGGTCCAGGCCCTCTCAATGATCCCCTACCTGCGGGAGGCCGGTTTCCGCTTCCGCCCGCGCTTCGACTGGCGCGGACACGGTCTCGGCAAGGCCGTGAAGCTCGCCAAGTGGACAGTCCTGTTCGTCCTCGCCAACCAGGCGGGCGTCCTGGTGGTCACCCAGCTCGCCACCGCCGCGGGCAAGGACTCCGGGCGGTCCGGCGCAGGCATCATGGCCTACTCGAACGCACAGCTGATCTGGGGAATGCCCCAGGCGATCATCACCGTCTCGGTCATGGCCGCCCTGCTGCCGCGGATCTCCCGTGCGGCCAATGACGGAGATGTCGGCGCGGTCCGCGACGACATCTCGCAGGGGCTGCGGAACTCCGCCGTCGCGATCGTTCCGGTCTCCTTCGTCTTCCTGGCCCTGGGCGTACCGGTCTGCACCCTCCTGTTCGCCTCCAGCGGTGTCCAGGCCTCCCAGTCCATGGGCTACGTCCTGATGGCCTTCGCGCTCGGCCTGATCCCGTACTCGGTGCAGTACGTCGTCCTCCGCGGCTTCTACGCGTACGAGGACACCCGCACCCCCTTCTACAACACGGTCATCGTCGCCGCGGTCAACGCCGCGGCCTCCGCGCTCTGCTACGTCGCCCTCCCGTCCCAGTGGGCGGTGGTCGGCATGGCCGCCTCTTACGGGCTGGCCTACGCGGTCGGTGTCGGGGTCGCCTGGCGCCGGCTGCGCAACCGTCTTGGCGGGGACCTGGACGGCGCCCACATCCTCCGTACGTACGCCCGTCTGGCCCTGGCCTCCCTCCCGGGAGCCATCGTCGGCGGCGCCGTCGGATTCGGCATCATCCGGGAACTCGGGGAGGGTGTGCTGGGATCGGTGGCTGCGCTGGTCGTCGGGGGCGCCGTACTTTTCGGTGTGTTCTTCGTCGCCGCGAAGCGCATGCGGATCGCCGAGCTCAACTCGATGGTGGCCATGGTGCGCGGTCGCCTGGGCCGCTAGGCGCCGAGCGCATCGCACAACCATCGTCCGACGCTGCGTGTCGTGCATAGCGGCGGACTGTGGGCACAATTGGCATGGCTTTGCAGACTGGTCGACAGCGCGCAACGGATGGGGAGGCAGGAACGACGGTGGCGGAACGTAGCACGGCTGCCGTCGACGTGGCCGACAACAGTGGCGACAAGCCGCTGGCCGCCAAGGCGGACAAGGCCACGGCCGACGGCACGGCGGAACCTCAGGAATCGGCTGATACCACGGCCGGTGAAGGCACCCAGGACGGGGAGAGCGAGAAGAAGCCGACAGAGTCCGCGGGAGCGCCCGAGCTCCACAGTGGACACAAGCTCGCCAGACGCTACCGCCTTGAGGAGTGCGTCACCCGTCTGGACGGTTTCAGCAGCTGGCGTGCGGTCGACGAGAAACTCCGGCGCGCTGTCGGTGTGCATCTGCTCCCCGCTGATCACGCCCGGGCACGCGCCGTACTCGCGGCCGCCCGGTCCTCGGCTCTCCTCGGCGACCCGCGCTTCGTGCAGGTCCTGGATGCCGTCGAGGAGAACGATCTCGTCTATGTCGTGCACGAATGGCTGCCCGACGCGACAGAAATCACCGCGCTGCTCGCTTCTGGCCCCCTGGAGGCCCACGACGCCTACCAGCTCGTCAGCCAGGTCTCGCAGGCCATGGCCGCCGCTCACCGTGAGGGCCTGTCCCATCTGAGGCTCACACCGAGCGCTGTTCTGCGCACCTCTTCCGGGCAGTACCGCATCCGCGGTCTCGCCGTGAACGCGGCACTCCGCGGCATCACATCGGACACTCCCCAGCGCACGGACACAGAGGCCATCGGCGCCCTGCTGTACGCCTCACTGACGCAGCGCTGGCCCTACGAAACCGATGCCTATGGTCTCTCGGGCCTGCCCAAGGGCGTCGGCCTGCTCCCCCCGGATCAGGTACGGGCCGGCGTGAACCGGGATCTCGCGGAGATCGCGATGCGTGCCCTGGCCAACGACGGCGCCACCGCGTCCCGCCAGGAACCGCCCTGCACCACCCCCGACGAGCTCGCCAAGGCCGTCGCCGCCATGCCTCGGATCCGGCCGCCCGAGCCCGCCTACACGCCTCCGCCCGAGTACCAGCGCACGAACTACCAGCAGGGCACCTACGGCCGCCCGGCGACCGGTGCAAGGGTGGCGCCGGCTCAGCCGGTGGCCGCTCCTCCGCCGCCGCTCCAGGGCCGCACCGGCAAGGTGCTCAAGTGGTCCGTCTCTGCGCTGCTGATCGCCGCGCTGGGTCTGGGCAGCTGGCAGCTGGCCGACACACTTCTGGACCGGGGCAAGCACCCCGGTGACACGGACACCAGCCAGACCAGCAACGGCAACAACAACGGCACCGGCAAGCAGAAGGCTCTTCAGCCGCTTCCGGTCAAGGACGCAGCCGAGTACTACCCGGACGGGAAGCCCCAGCACCCCTCCGACGTCGCAAAGACCTACGACGGTGACAGCTCAACCTACTGGCGCACCTACTCGTTCAAGGACGGCCCTCAGCTGGCCCCCTTCAAGCAAGGGGTGGGGATCGTCTACGACCTGGGATCGGCCAAGGACGTGTCGGCTGCTTCCATAGGGCTGCACTACTCGGGCAACGAGACAGCAATCTCCCTGTACGCGGCCGATTCACTGTCCCCCTCTGCGCCGCTGGACTCGATGAAGAAGATCACTTCGACGACCACCTCCGGCACGACAGCGCGTTTCAAGGCAGACAAACCGGTGAACACGCGCTATGTACTGGTCTGGATCACGGCCATGCCGGATTCGCCCGGGGACCAGTACAGCGGCGCGGGGTACAAGCAGGCAATAACGGATGTGAAGTTCTCCGGCTGACCAGGGACAGGGGAGGGGGCTCACCGTTGGACGACACCGCACTCGGTACCGCCGACGACCAGGAGTTGCTGGCTGCCCACGTCGCTGGCGACGCCGATGCCTTCGGTGAGCTGGTACGCCGCCACCGAGACCGGCTCTGGGCCGTTGCCCTGCGCACGCTCGACGACCGTGAGGAGGCCGCCGACGCCGTTCAGGATGCTCTGGTCTCCGCCTACCGCGCCGCCCACACCTTCCGGGCCCAGTCGGCCGTCACCACATGGCTGCACCGCATCACGGTCAACGCCTGCCTCGACCGAGCCCGCAAAGCCGCGACGCGGAAGACCTCACCCGTCGATGACACGGAGCGCCTCGATCAGCTCCTCGAGCCTCATGAATCCGCCGAGGCACCAGCGGAACGGCAGGATCTGCACCGCGAACTCATCAAGGCCATGACCACCCTGCCAGCAGACCAACGCGCTGCCCTCGTACTCGTCGATATGCAGGGCTATCCGGTGGCGGAGGCTGCCCAGATTCTCGACGTGCCTACGGGCACCGTGAAGAGCCGCTGTGCGCGCGGCCGCGCAAGGCTCCTCCCTCTCCTCTCCCATCTGCGTCCGAAGCGGGCGGAGACAGGAAGCGACAGCCCGGCCGACACGGTAAGGAACCGGATGCCGGGGGCATCCGTCCCACCTGCGTCGAGGCCGAAAGACGTGGGACCGCAGGATCCTGCTGCAGTGAAGGGCGGAGGTGGACGCGCATGACATCGACGGCCGACACGTCTCAGCACCCCGATGTTTCAGAGATCGCTGACCTCTCCGAAGGTCTCCTTACGCCATCCCGTGCAGGGGAGATAGAACAGCACATCGAGTCCTGCTCACTCTGTTCCGATGTCAGGAGTTCGCTCCGCGAGATTCAGGAGCTGCTCACCGTTGAGCCCGCGCCCGGGCTTATGCCCCCCGATATCGCTGAGCGCATCGACGCCGCTCTGGCTGCGGAGCCCCTGCCCGAACCCCGGCCGGACGAAGGCACGAGGCGTGTTTCACGTGAAACATCGCTCCCCTCACACAGTACGGAGCCCACTCACCGCAACCGCCCGTCAGGCCGTCCTCGTGCCACCACGGGCCCAGGACGAACCCGTGCGGCACGGCGACGTCACGTCGCCGCTCTCAGCGCGGCTTTCGGGGCAGCCGTCATCGGCATCGGCGCGTTCTTCCTGCAGTCGTCGTCCACTCCATCGAGCAGTGACACCAGGGCCGCGGAGAAGGCGTCGAAGCGCGGCGGGACACCCGTATTCGCCGATGCCGCCCTGCAGGGCCAGGTGCACTCCCTGCTGGCCTCGGACACCTCAGCGACCACGGCCTCCCCGCAGGAGAAGAGAGCCCCATCGGTCCATATGGACTCCGGCCCGACAACACTCAAGAACGGGACCTCCGTGTCCGTGCCCTCCTGTATCGAGAAGGGCATAGGACGCGCAGACGGCCCGATCGCTGCCCAGAAGGGAACCTACAAAGGCTCCGATGCCTTCCTGGTCGTACTGCCGCACCCCACCGACACCAGCCGGGTCCAGGCGTATGTCGTGGACGCAGCATGCGTACACGCCGCCCCGTCCTCGCGCGGCAAGGTGCTCCTGACCCACGTCTATCCCCGCGGCTGACCCTTACGGGAATGCATGCCCCGTAGGATCCGTTGGGTGGGGTGAGAGTCCGCTGGACTTGGCCCCAGTAGGCAGCAAGCAGTCCGCAGAGACGAGGAAGAAACCCGTGAGCGACGTCCGTAACGTGATCATTATCGGCTCCGGGCCCGCCGGTTACACCGCCGCGCTCTATACCGCGCGCGCGTCACTGAAGCCGCTGGTCTTCGAAGGTGCAGTCACCGCCGGTGGTGCGCTCATGAACACCACCGAGGTGGAGAACTTCCCCGGATTCCAGGACGGCATCATGGGACCCGACCTGATGGACGGCATGCGCGCTCAGGCAGAGCGCTTCGGTGCCGAGCTGGTTCCTGACGACGTCGTCGCCGTCGATCTGACCGGTGAGATCAAAACCGTCACCGACACCGCCGGCACCGTGCACCAGGCCAAGGCGGTCATCGTCACAACCGGCTCGCAACACCGGAAGCTGGGTCTGCCGAACGAGGACGCCCTCTCCGGACGCGGTGTCTCCTGGTGTGCCACGTGCGACGGCTTCTTCTTCAAGGACCAGGACATCGCCGTCGTAGGCGGCGGCGACACCGCGATGGAGGAGGCCACCTTCCTCTCCCGGTTCGCCAAGTCCGTCACCATCGTCCACCGCCGGGACACTCTGCGTGCCTCCAAGGCCATGCAGGAGCGCGCCATTGCCGACCCGAAGATCAAGTTCGCCTGGGACAGCGAGGTCGCGGTGATCCACGGCGAGCAGAAGCTCTCCAGCCTGACGCTGCGCGACACCAAGACCGGAAAGACCTCTGAGCTTGCCGTGACGGGCCTGTTCATCGCCGTCGGCCATGACCCGCGTACTGAGCTGTTCAAGGGCCAGCTGAACCTGGACGACGAGGGTTACCTGAAGGTCGACGCGCCTTCGACGCGGACCAACCTCACCGGTGTCTTTGGCGCTGGTGACGTTGTCGACCACACCTACCGTCAGGCCATCACCGCTGCCGGGACGGGCTGCTCCGCCGCCCTCGACGCCGAGCGCTTCCTCTCGGCCCTCGCCGACAGCGAGAAGGCCGCTGAGCCCGAGAAGATCGCCAGCACCTGATCGTTGCTTTCCCCATCCCGAACAACCCGTTAAGAAAGAGGAGCCCGCCGTGGCCGGCACCCTGAAGAACGTGACTGACGCCTCCTTCGAAGAGGACGTCCTCAAGAACAACAAGCCCGTTCTGGTCGACTTCTGGGCCGCTTGGTGCGGTCCGTGCCGCCAGATCGCCCCGTCTCTCGAGGCCATCGCCGCGGAGTACGGTGACCAGATCGAGGTCGTCAAGCTCAACATCGACGAGAACCCGAGCACTGCCGCGAAGTACGGCGTGATGTCCATTCCGACGCTCAATGTCTACCAGGGCGGCGAGGTGGCCAAGACCATCGTCGGTGCCAAGCCGAAGGCCGCGATCGTTCGCGACCTTGAGAGCTTTATCGGCGACGAGGCCAAGGCCTGACGCCACCAACGTTTCACGTGAAACAGGGGCCGCCCTTCGGGGCGGTCCCTGTTGTCATAGTGCGGTCACTTCTGTGAGAGCCATCCTCACAGCGGACGCAGCACAGGATCCTTCTTCACTGCACCCAGGAGACGGTCCAGGGCAAGCTCCACGTCCTCTTTCCAGGACAGAGTCGTACGCAACTCAAGCCGCAATCTCGGGTAGTTCGGGTGTGGCCTCACCGTCTTGAAACCGACCGCAAGCAGATGATCCGCGGGGAGCAGGCACGCGGGCTCCTTCCACCGAGCATCGGCGAACACCTCGATCGCCTTGAAGTTCCTCCGCAGCAGATCCTTCGCCACCGTCTGCACCAGCACCCGCCCCAGCCCCTGCCCCTGATATCCGGGTGCGATCCAGGCAGTTATCAGCTGCACGGCATCGGGAGACACCGGGCTCGTCGGAAAGGCCAACGAGCGTGGCACATAGGCAGGTGGCGCATAGAGAACGAAGCCCACCGGCACATCATCGACGTAGACAACCCGACCACAGGAACCCCACTCCAGCAGTACGGCCGAGATCCAGGCTTCCTTCTCCAGCTCTGGCGTACCAGCCTTTATCGCGGCTTCCCCACTGACGGGATCGAGCTCCCAGAAGACACATGAACGGCAACGCTGGGGAAGGTCCGGAAGGTTGTCCAGCGTGAGCGGTACAAGCCGACGCCCCATGAACGGTGTTCCTCACTTCTCTCACCGGCCGCTTCGCAAGCGGCACTCAGGACGCTCCACTCCCTGAGCAGACTGCCGACGAATCCGCCGACGACACCCAGTCCCAGTCCAGCAGTCACCAGCCGGCTGCGGTGCACCGTTCGCATGGGCCCCTGCCCTCCCTCCGCAATGGATCAAGGTGGATGCGCCATACCAGAACGCATCGTATCCATCCCGGCGTTCAGACGGATACCGTGAGAAAGCAAAGGGTGGGACGTGCTCCGCGCTACCGGATACGCCCCACCCTGTGTTCAGCTCCCCGCCGCAGATTCAGCTCTCGTCCTCTTCGACGGCTTCCTCCGCGCTCTGCTTCTCCAGGACGCGTCCTTCACCGGGGGCGAGCGAGCCGAGGATCCGGTCCAGATCATCCATTGAAGCGAACTCGACGACGATCTTTCCCTTCTTCTGCCCCAGATCGACCTTCACCCGCGTCTCGAAGCGGTCCGAGAGCCGTGAGGCGAGATCCGAGAGCGCCGGCGACACTCGCGCACCGGCCCTGGGGCCCTTGGCCTTCGGGGTGCTCTGCGGACGCGACTGCATCAGCGTGACGATCTCCTCGACCGCACGGACCGAGAGACCCTCCGCCACGATGCGGTGCGCCAGCCGGTCCTGCTCTTCGCAGTCGTCCACGGACAGCAGCGCACGGGCATGTCCGGCAGAGAGGACACCGGCCGCGACCCTGCGCTGCACCGGGGGCGAAAGCCTCAACAGCCTTAGTGTGTTGGACACCTGAGGCCGCGAGCGACCGATCCGGTCAGCGAGCTGATCGTGTGTGCAGTTGAAATCCTTGAGCAGCTGATCGTAAGCCGCAGCCTCTTCCAGCGGGTTCAGCTGGGAACGGTGAAGGTTCTCCAGCAGCGCATCCAGAAGAAGCTTTTCGTCGTCGGTGGCTCGGACGATCGCCGGAATGCGCTCCAGACCCGCCTCGCGACAAGCCCGCCAGCGTCGCTCACCCATGATGAGCTCGAAGCGTTCGGCCCCGGCCTGACGTACGACGACGGGCTGCAGCAGGCCCACCTCCTTGATGGAGGAGACAAGCTCAGCAAGGGCGTCATCGTCGAAGACCTCACGCGGCTGACGCGGGTTGGGCGTGATCGCGTCCAACGGCAGTTCAGCGAAGTAGGCACTCGTGGGCTCCGTGCGCTCTGACGCAGCTGAGGGTGCCGACTCTTGCGCGGGGACCATCGATTCCGGTGAAACAGGTGCGGTCGGCAAGGCCGCCAGCTTCGCAGCTGCCACACCTCGCTCCGCTGTCATCACTGGTGCAGTGCCCGTGGAGGACGCCGCCTCAGCACCGGCGAGTCCCACCTTCTCCTGGGGTGCGGCGGGGATCAGCGCACCGAGTCCACGTCCCAACCCCCTGCGTCGCTCACTCACTGGATCCCCTCCGACATGCTCCGCTGACTGTTCTGACTGCCCGTATGCGCGTGCCGGCCGTCGTAGTGCACATCGACACCCCGCAATGCGATCTCACGAGCCGCTTCAAGGTACGACAGCGAACCGCTGGACCCTGGGTCATAGGTGAGGACCGTCTGCCCATAGCTCGGGGCCTCAGAGATACGGACCGACCGTGGAATGCTGGTCTTGAGGACCTCGCGAACGAAGTGGCTGCGCACCTCATCCGCCACCTGCGAGGCAAGACGAGTTCTGCCGTCGTACATGGTGAGCAGAATCGTCGACACATGCAGCTCCGGATTGAGATGCCCACGGACCAGGTCGACGTTCCGCAGCAGCTGTCCCAGCCCCTCAAGTGCGTAGTACTCGCACTGAATCGGGATCAGCACCTCGGCACCGGCCACCATCGCGTTGACGGTCAGCAGGCCCAGGGACGGCGGGCAGTCGATCAGGATGTAGTCCAGGGGCTGTTCATACGCCTGGAGCGCTCGCTGAAGGCGACTCTCCCGGGCCACGAGGGAGACCAACTCGATCTCGGCGCCCGCGAGATCAATAGTGGCCGGGGCACAGAAGAGGCCCTCGACATCGGGCACGGGCTGGACCACTTCGGAGAGCGGTCGACTATCCACCAGAACGTCATAGATCGACGGGACTTCGGAGTGATGGTCGATCCCCAGTGCCGTAGAGGCGTTCCCCTGAGGATCCAGGTCAATCACCAGTACACGCGCGCCATGCAGCGCGAGTGAGGCGGCGAGGTTGACCGTTGTTGTGGTCTTACCGACGCCGCCCTTCTGGTTCGCGACCACCATGACGCGTGTCTGCTCCGGCCGCGGCAGGCCTTCTCCGGCACGACCGAGAGCTTCTACAGCCAGTTGGGCAGCGCGACCAATAGGGGTGTCGTCCATCGGCGGCGGTGTTTCACGTGAAACATCATCTGCCGCCGACTCGGTACGGGGACCGGGGACCGGATCGGTCATCGGTCCCGCGATGTTGGCGTCGGACCGCAAGGATTCACTCTCCTCGACTTCAGGCTCGCAATGCACAGAGCCTGCCATGCTTTCGGGGTTGTGAACCAGCGAGGCATGTTCTTCTGTGGATGAATCCACCTTTGGGGACAACTCTGTGGCCCCAAAGGGCCTACGATCACGCGGCGTGGAGGCAGCGCGACTGCGACTGATGATCCCATGCAGCAGAGAGCGACGTTTCACGTGAAACAAGATGCCTCTGCTGCCGCTTCACAACGTCACGACACTCCGAATTGCCCCCATTTACCAGCTTTAGCGGCGTTCCGGCCGCGTGATCACCTATCGACGCCGCCGGCTACGGCTCACCCGAGCCGCCTTGGCCCGCTTCGCTGCGAAGCGAACACCCCCTGGGCTCTCCCCCACCTCGACCCGCACCACCGTGGACAGCGGATCGACGATCCCTTCTCCAACCTGAAGCACTGAAGTCTCAACGACACCAAGCTTGCTGAGAGCGGCCCGTGCGCCCTGAATTTCCTCTTCAGCGGTATCGCCCTTGAGGGCCAGCATCTCCCCGTACGGACGCAGCAGCGGCACACCCCACCCAGCGAGCCGGTCCAGTGGAGCCACTGCCCTGGCCGTCACCACATGGACCGGGGGGAGCTTGCCCAGGACCTCTTCCGCCCGGCCACGGACAACCGTCACATGGTCGAGCCCCAGCAGTTCCACCACTTCCTGCAGGAAGTTGGTCCGCCGTAGCAGGGGCTCCAGCAAGGTGATCTTCAGATCCCTGCGTACCAGAGCCAGCGGGATGCCCGGCAGTCCTGCACCGGAACCCACATCGCAGACCGTCACACCCTGGGGAACCACCTCGGACAGCACCGCGCAGTTCAGCAGGTGCCGCTCCCAGAGCCTGGGCACCTCACGCGGGCCGATCAGCCCACGCTTGACCCCCGCGTCCGCCAGCAGCTCCGCGTAGCGAACGACTTCCGGGAAGAAGTCGCCGAAAACCTCATGCGCTACTTCCGGTGCCTGGGGGAGCTCCGCTGACTCCGTCACGGGGACCGTCCTTCCTTACCGCGATACCGCATGGATGGCTGACAACAGCTGACAAAGATCGGCCCCGCCTGCGAACAGACGGGGCCGACAGAACAATGCACCGGTCAGGCCGGAAGCACAACGACGAAGCGCTGCGGCTCCTCGCCCTCGGACTCACTGCGCAGCCCAGCGGCGGCAATCGCGTCATGCACGACCTTGCGCTCGAACGGCGTCATCGGGTCCAGCTTGACGGGCTCACCGGAGCTCTTCACCTCATCGGCCGCCTTGGCGCCGAGTGCGGCGAGTTCCTCACGCTTCTTGGCCCGGAAGCCCGCGATGTCCAGCATCAGGCGGCTACGGTCCCCGGTCTCCCGGTGCACCGCGAGCCTGGTGAGTTCCTGGAGAGCCTCCAGCACCTCACCGTCGCGTCCCACAAGCTTCTGAAGGTCGCGGCTGCTCGCATCACTGATGATCGAGACCGCAGCACGGTCGGCCTCGACATCCATATCGATGTCACCGTCGAGGTCCGCGATGTCGAGCAGCCCCTCGAGGTAGTCAGCCGCGATCTCGCCTTCCTGCTCCAGCCGGCTCAGGGTGTCGCCCTCAGCGGCGGCGGGGGTGATGGTGCCTTCCGTCACGGGATGGACTCCTTCTTACTTCTTGGACGGGTGCTTGGGCCGCTGCTGGCCCTTGCGCTGCCCGGGCTTGGCTTGGCGTGCATTACGGGAAGCAGGCTTGGAGTCCGGCTCGGAACCGGACTCCGCCGCGCTCTTGTCCAGCGAGGTCTTCTCGGAGGAAGCATCAGCCCCCTTGGGGGCGGACTTCTCCGAGGCCTTCGTCCCACCGGTCTGCGCCTGGCCTGCCTGAGCAGCACCCGTCTGGCGCTGCGCCTTGGTCTGGCGCTTGGGCTGCTGACGCTTGGGCGCTGCCTCAGCCAGGCTGACGCCTTCAGCCTCGGCGGCCACAGCCGCGTCGCTCTTCTCCACGGTGCCGTCGGCCTGGGCCACGAGGCCGGCCTTGCTCAGCGTGGTGATGAACTTACGCTCGGCGTCGTTGCGGTCCTTCGTCTCCTTGGAGGCGATGCCCTTGATGATGTTGCGCTGGTGGCGGGTCCGCGTCGAACCATGTGCGATGAGGTGCTTCTGCATCCGCTCCAGCAGACCGGACTGTGCCTGGCTGCCCGGCGTCGGATTCCGGTGGATCACGAACATCTGCTGTCCCATGGTCCACACGTTGGTGGTGAGCCAGTACACGAGAACACCGACGGGGAAGTTGACACCCATCACTGCGAACATCACCGGGAAGACGTACATCAGCATCTTCTGCTGCTGCATGAACGGCGTCTTGACGGACATGTCGACGTTCTTCGTCATCAGCTGACGCTGCGTGTAGAACTGCGACGCGGACATCATGATGATCATGACCGCGGTGACGATACGGACGTCGGTCAGTGAGGCGCCCAGCGCCGCGACCTTGTCCGAGCTGTCCATGAACTTCGCCGCCAGCGGGGCGCCGAAGATGTGCGCCTTCTGTGCGCTCTCCAGCAGCGGCTTGTCGATGTACCCCTTCGTCTGCCCGTTGGCGATGGCAGAGAGTACGTGGTAGAGCGCGAAGAAGAACGGCGACTGAGCGATGATCGGCAGGCACGAGGAGAGCGGATTGGTACCCGTCTCCTTGTACAGCTTCATCATCTCTTCGGACTGACGCTGCTTGTCGCTCTTGTAGCGCTCCTGGATCGCCTTCATCTTCGGCTGGAGCGCCTGCATGCCACGGGTCGACTTGATCTGCTTCACGAAGAGCGGGATCAGGCAGATCCGGATCAGGACCACCAGGGACACGATGGACAGCCCCCAGGCCCAGCCCGTGTCGGGGCCGAAGATGGCTCCGTACAGCGAGTGGAACTGGACGATGACCCAGGAAACTGGGGTAGTGATAAAGCTGAACAGACTGGCAATCGTGTCCACTAATCAGGCTCCTTGAGCATTGGGCGAGGTCTCTGCGGCCGGGCCGGTCTCCTGACCGGAGTGCCCGCCCTTGCTTTTCCGCCACGCATTGCGCAGCAGTTCGTGCCAACGCGGACGTTTGCGCGGCGGAACGTGGTCCACGCCACCCGGCGACCAGGGGTTGCATCGGAGGATGCGCCAGGCCGTCAGTGCCGTTCCCTTCACCGCACCGTGCCGGTCGATAGCCGTATATCCGTAGTGGGAACACGACGGGTAGTACCTGCAGACAGGCCCCAGAAGCGGGCTGATCGTCCACTGGTACAACTTGATGAGAGCCAGCAGCGGGTACTTCATCGCGCGCCCCCTCCCAGCAGCCGCGCCAGGGCGGCGTCCAGGTCTCGGGCCAGCTGTGCATGGTCGGCGGTGCCCGCGCCGGGCAGCGCCCGTACGACAACCAGGCTACCGGGGGGCAGCTGAGGGAGCCGATCGCGCACCAGATGGCGAAGCTTCCGCTTCACTGCGGTGCGGACGACCGCTCCGCCCACTGCTTTGCTTACGACGAAACCCGCACGTGTCGGGGGAGTGCTCTCCCCAGGCACATGCGGGTCCGTTGTACCGCTGCGCAGATGGACGACGAGCAACGGGCGACCAGCCCGGCGCCCTCGTCGTACTGCGGCTGCGAAGTCCTCGCGCCGCCTCAGCCGATTCTCGGTAGGCAGCACGTCATGACCTGTACGAGATCAGGCGGACAGGCGGGAGCGACCCTTGCCACGGCGGGTCGCCAGGATGGCGCGACCGGCGCGCGTGCGCATACGGAGACGGAAACCGTGGGTCTTCGCGCGACGACGGTTGTTCGGCTGGAAGGTGCGCTTGCTCACTCGGGGGCTCCAGAAATGAATCGGGTGATGGCGGGACATCGCCTGGCTGTCACCGTGCGCCCACGAGTAGCTCGCGAATACGCCCGTGTGCACCGCTCACGACCACAGATCGTGATCATTGCCCATCGGAGGCAGGCGGCAGCAGCCATCGACAACTCGACCTGGTCACGGTACGCGCGACTACGCCATCCGGTCAAACCGGCCCTTACGTCGGCCCCCACTGTGCACAGGCTGTGGACAACAACTTGAACCGTGCGGGTCGCCCTGACTACCTTGGCGGAACTCCCAAGTCTTTTTCCTGCCTGTCTTCACCCCCCGTCCCGAGAACCACACATTCGTGGGACCTGCGAGAGAGCGTGCCCTGTGGCTGACGTACCTGCCGATCTTGCCGCAGTGTGGCCACGAGTACTCGAACGTCTCCTCGGCGAGGGCCAGCAAAATATCGAGCCGAAGGACAAGCAGTGGGTCGAGCGCTGCCAGCCGCTGGCGCTGGTGGCGGACACCGCGCTTCTCGCCGTCCCCAATGAATGGGGCAAGCGGGTCCTCGAAGGCCGGCTCGCACCTCTCATCAGCGAGACGCTGAGCCACGAATGCGGCCGCCCGATCCGGATCGCCATCACGGTCGACGACACCATCGGTGACCCCTCGCCGCCGCCCCCGCCGATGCAGCAGCCCCCGCAGCAGCAGCGCTATCAGCACCCGCAGCACGACGAGCCGCGGCACGGCGACACGTACGAGCGGCACGGCGACACCTACGACGGGTACGGCCAGGGCTCGTCGGACGACGGACTGCCGACCGCCCGGCCCGCCTACCCGGACTACCAGCAGCAGCGTCCGGATCCCGGCGCCTGGCCGCGCACTCAGGAGGACCTCTCCTGGCAGCAGCCCAGGCTCGGCGGCTTCCAGGAGCGTGACCCCTATACAGGCCCGCGCTCCCCGTCGCAGCACGACTACCGACAGCAGCCGGAGCGCCAGCAGTACGAGCAGCCGCGGCCCGAGCGCCACGACCTGCGCGACCACCAGTCCTCGCAGCGCCAGCTGCCGGCTCCGAGCGGAGCACCGGGGCCGCTGGCCGCACAGCCAGGCCCCGCTCCCGGCCCGGGTGAGCCGCAGGCCCGGCTGAATCCCAAGTACCTCTTCGACACCTTCGTCATCGGTGCGTCGAACCGCTTCGCGCACGCGGCCGCCGTCGCTGTCGCCGAAGCGCCGGCCAAGGCCTACAACCCGCTGTTCATCTACGGGGAGTCCGGGCTCGGCAAGACTCACCTGCTGCACGCCATCGGTCACTACGCCCGGAGCCTCTACCCGGGAACCCGGGTGCGCTACGTGAGCTCCGAGGAGTTCACCAACGAGTTCATCAACTCGATCCGCGACGGCAAGGGCGACACCTTCCGCAAGCGCTACCGCGATGTCGACATCCTCCTCGTCGACGACATCCAGTTCCTGGCGAGCAAGGAGTCGACGCAGGAGGAGTTCTTCCACACCTTCAACACCCTGCACAACGCCAACAAGCAGATCGTGCTCTCGTCCGACCGGCCGCCGAAGCAGCTGGTGACCCTGGAGGACCGGTTGCGCAACCGGTTCGAGTGGGGTCTCACCACCGATGTACAGCCGCCTGAGCTAGAGACACGGATCGCGATCCTCCGCAAGAAGGCGGTCCAGGAGCAGCTCAACGCCCCTCCGGAAGTCCTTGAGTTCATCGCCTCCCGCATCTCGCGCAACATCCGCGAGCTGGAGGGGGCTCTGATCCGGGTGACGGCGTTCGCGTCGCTCAACCGCCAGCCGGTCGATCTCGGGCTCACCGAGATCGTTCTGAAGGATCTGATTCCCGGCGGTGAGGACGCGGCCCCGGAGATCACCGCGAGCGCCATCATGGCGGCGACGGCCGACTACTTCGGGCTGACCATCGAGGATCTCTGCGGATCCTCGCGCAGCCGTGTACTGGTGACGGCCCGGCAGATCGCGATGTACCTCTGCCGTGAGCTCACTGACCTCTCACTGCCCAAGATCGGGGCGCAGTTCGGCGGCCGGGACCATACGACCGTGATGCATGCGGACCGGAAGATCCGGGCCCTGATGGCCGAGCGGCGGTCCATCTACAACCAGGTCACAGAGCTCACCAACCGCATCAAGAACGGCTGACCGAAGGGCTTTCAGAGCCTGCGAAGGGCGCCCGGGGACTCGACTCCCCGGGCGCCCTTCGCCGTTCCGCAGCGTTCTCCGCATGTTCCTCACACCGACGGTGTTCGAATACGGCGCTGCCCACGTATGTTCTCCACAGCATCGGGGGCGATGGCCCGTCCACACCCTGGGGACTGATCAGTTGTCCAGATCGTGTCCACAGGCGAACCACCTGAGACTTCATCAGTCCAGGTCAGGAGGGTGTGGATTTGTGGCCAACCGCTGTCCACAGCCTGTGGACCGATTTTTCTTCCACAGGCCTGGGGATTCGTTGTCCACCGGCAGCCCACAGGCACGGCCCTGTTGTCCCCAGCTTCTCCACACCCTTGTCCACTGTTCGGCAACGAAACACCCGCGGTCACCGGGTCGAGTGAAAGCCGTCACACCAAGGTGGTCGGTTGGGCTGTGGGCAAGGTGGGTAAAGCTGGGGATGGAGCTGGGGAGAAGTACCCCTCCCCTGTGCACCGGGTGTGCAGAACTTTTCGCCGTCCACAGAGCCGCGTACTTTTCCACCGGCTCCACCCACAGGCGCAGTGGACAAAAAAGCGGCTCTGAGCTGCGTAAACGGGGTTATCCACGGTTTCCACAGGCCCTACTACTACTACCCCCTAGAGTTACCGGGGAATTGGCTTCGAAGTGGGCGCTGTGCACAACTCGCCGCCGGAGCCCCTGGTGCCTCCCGGCTCGACTTGACCCCGACGCGCACCGAGTGTCGGTGGCGTACGTCAGACTGGTCCCCGGCAAGAAGCCGACGACGAAGGCCAGCAGGGCGAGCGAGCAACAGCAGGAGGCGGTTCCGGTGAAGATCCGGGTGGAGCGCGATGTACTCGCGGAGGCGGTGGCCTGGGCGGCCCGCAGCCTTCCGGCCCGTCCGCCGGTGCCCGTTCTTGCGGGCCTGCTGCTGAAGGCGGAGGAAGGCACGCTGAGCCTCTCCGGCTTCGACTACGAGGTCTCGGCGCGGGTCTCGGTGGATGCGGAGATCGAGGAGCACGGCACCGTCCTCGTGTCGGGCCGGCTGCTCGCCGACATCTGCCGCGCCCTTCCCAACCGCCCGGTGGAGATCTCCACCGACGGCGTCCGTGCGACGGTGGTCTGCGGCTCCTCCCGGTTCACTCTCCACACCCTTCCTGTGGAGGAGTACCCGGCGCTGCCGCAGATGCCGACCGCGACCGGCACCGTCCCCGGTGAGGTCTTCGCGTCCGCCGCGGCCCAGGTGGCCATCGCCGCGGGCCGTGACGACACACTGCCCGTGCTCACCGGCGTACGGATCGAGATCGAGGGGGACCGGGTGACCCTGGCCTCCACCGACCGCTACCGCTTCGCGGTCCGTGAGTTCCTGTGGAAGCCCGAGGACCCGGAGGCATCCGCGGTCGCCCTGGTGCCCGCCAAGACGCTCCTGGACACCGCAAAGTCGCTGACCAGCGGTGACACCGTGACGCTCGCCCTGTCCGGGTCCGGCTCCGGTGAGGGGCTGATCGGTTTCGAGGGTGCGGGCCGGCGGACGACCACGCGGCTCCTCGAAGGCGATCTGCCGAAGTACCGGACGCTCTTCCCCACCGAGTTCAACTCGATCGCCGTCATCGAGACCCCGGCGTTCGTCGAGGCCGTCAAGCGCGTCTCCCTCGTCGCCGAGCGGAACACCCCGGTGCGGCTCAGCTTCGAGCAGGGCGTGCTGATCCTGGAGGCAGGATCCAGCGACGACGCACAGGCTGTGGAGAGGGTGGACGCCAAGCTCGACGGTGACGACATCTCGATCGCCTTCAACCCGACGTTCCTGCTGGACGGCCTCAGCGCGATCGACTCCCCGGTCGCCCAGCTCTCCTTCACGACGTCGACCAAGCCCGCGCTGCTGAGCGGCCGCCCCGCTCTCGATGCCGAGGCGGACGACGCGTACAAGTACCTGATCATGCCGGTGCGGCTGTCGGGCTGAGCCGGTTCGGGGCCGTACGTCTGAGCGGGTCACCCCGCAGGTGTGTACCCGTGTCCCGGCGTACGCTCGGACGCGGGTACGAAACGCCACCACGTCACTAAGGATCTTCTGATGGAGCTCGGTCTCGTCGGCCTCGGCAAGATGGGCGGGAACATGCGCGAGCGCATCCGCCGCGCTGGTCACACCGTCATCGGTTACGACCGCAATGCGGACGTCGCCGATGTCCACAGCCTGGAAGAGCTTGTGGGCAAGCTCAAGGGTCCCCGCGTCGTATGGGTCATGGTCCCGTCGGGTGCCGCGACCCAGTCCACCATCGATGAGCTGGCTGATCTGCTCTCTCCGGGCGATGTCGTCGTGGACGGCGGCAACTCGCGCTGGACCGACGACGAGAAGCACGCGGTCGAGCTGGGCATCAAGGGCATCGGCTTCGTCGACTGCGGTGTCTCCGGTGGCGTCTGGGGCCTGGAGAACGGCTATGCGCTGATGTACGGCGGCGACGCCGAGAACGTCGCGAAGGTGCAGCCGGTCTTCGACGCGCTCAAGCCCGAAGGAGAGTTCGGCTCGGTTCACGCCGGCAAGGTCGGCGCCGGCCACTTCGCCAAGATGGTCCACAACGGCATCGAGTACGCCATGATGCAGGCGTATGCCGAGGGCTGGGAGCTTCTGGAGAAGGTCGACTCCGTCACCGATGTGCGCGAGGTCTTCCGCTCCTGGCAGGAGGGCACGGTCATCCGTTCCTGGCTGCTGGATCTCGCGGTCAACGCACTGGACGACGACGAGCACCTCGACCAGCTCCGTGGTTTCGCCGCCGATTCTGGTGAAGGACGCTGGACGGTCGAGGCGGCCATCGACAACGCGGTTCCGCTGCCCGCGATCACCGCGTCGCTCTTCGCCCGCTTCGCCTCGCGCCAGGACGACTCTCCGCAGATGAAGATGATCGCAGCACTGCGCAACCAGTTCGGCGGCCACGCGGTCGAGAACAAGAAGTAAGCCAGCAGCAGGGAAGGTCGGCGCACGGTCATGCACGTCACGCATCTGTCGCTGGCCGACTTTCGCTCGTACGCCCGGGTCGAGGTGCCTCTCGACCCGGGCGTCACTGCGTTCGTGGGCGCCAACGGACAGGGCAAGACCAACATCGTCGAGGCCGTCGGCTATCTGGCGACGCTCGGCAGCCATCGGGTCTCGTCGGACGCACCGCTGGTACGGATGGGGGCCGAGCGGGCTGTGATCCGTGGAGCGGTCACCCAGGGCGAACGGTCTCAGCTCGTCGAGCTCGAACTCAACCCGGGCCGGGCCAACAGGGCCCGGATCAACCGGTCTTCGCAGGTCAGGCCGCGCGATGTACTCGGAATCGTACGGACCGTGCTTTTCGCGCCCGAGGATCTCGCGCTGGTCAAGGGCGATCCGGGTGAGCGCCGTCGGTTCCTGGATGAGCTGGTCACCGCTCGTTCGCCGCGGATGGCTGGTGTGCGCTCCGACTACGAGCGGGTGCTGAAGCAGCGCAACACGCTGCTGAAGTCCGCAGCGATGGCCCGCAGGCACGGCGGCAGATCCATGGATATGTCCACCCTCGATATCTGGGACCAGCATCTGGGGCGTGTGGGCGCCGAGTTGCTGGCGCAGCGGCTGGATCTGATCGCGACGTTGCAGCCGCTGGCCGACAAGGCGTACGAGCAGGTGGCGCCCGGTGGCGGGCCGGTCGTGCTGGAGTACCGGAGCTCGCTGGGCGAGGGGATCGAGGCGGCTCAGTCGAAGGACGGACTGTACGAGCAGCTGCTCGCCGCGCTGGTGGGAGTCCGTAAGCAGGAGATCGAGCGGGGTGTGACGCTGGTCGGGCCGCACCGTGACGACCTGGTGCTGAAGCTCGGTCGGCTGCCGGCCAAGGGGTACGCGAGCCACGGTGAGTCCTGGTCATATGCGCTGGCGCTGCGGCTGGCCTCGTACGACTTGCTGCGGACCGAGGGCAATGAGCCGGTGCTGGTGCTCGACGATGTCTTCGCGGAGCTGGACGTGCGGCGCAGGGAGCGGCTGGCGGAGCTGGTGGCGCCCGGGGAACAGGTGCTGGTGACGGCGGCAGTGGACGACGATGTGCCGGGCGTGCTGGCGGGTGCCCGGTTCGCTGTGTCGGACGGGGCGGTGGACCGGGTATGACCGGGGCGCCTCTTCCGGACGAGGGCAGCGGCGGAGGCCCTCGGGGTGCCGAGGAGCCGCCCGGTTCCGGTCCTTCCCTTCCGCCGGGGCCCGAGGCCGCGAAGGTTCCGGAGTCCTCGGGGATCGACCTGGCACGGGTCGCGTTGCGGGCGGCGAAGGAGCAGGCGAAGGCCCGGGGGGCGGCCGCTCAGCAGAAGAAGCAGGCCAAGCGCGGTGGGCTGCGTTCGGGAGCGCGGGCGGACGGGCGTGATCCTCTGCCGCTGGGCGCCGCGATCAACCGGCTGATCACTGAGCGTGGCTGGGAGACCCCGGCCGCGGTGGGCGGGGTGATGGGCCGCTGGCCGCAGATCGTGGGCGAGGATCTCGCGAACCACTGCGTCCCCCAGCGTTACGACGAGGACGCCCGGGTGCTGACCGTGCTGTGCGATTCGACCGCCTGGGCGACTCAGCTGCGGCTGCTGGCGCCCCAACTGGTGGCCCGGCTGAACGCCGATCTGGGGCAGGGCACCGTGAAGCTGTTGAAGGTCCTCGGCCCAGGTGGACCGCCCCGCCGGTTCGGACAGCTGCGGGCGCCTGGCAGTAAGGGTCCCGGCGATACCTACGGCTGACGCCGTCGACGGCTCTCCCGGCGGTGGGTGGGTACCCAAGACTCTGTGATTTCGACCAGAATGTGTGCTGTTTCACGTGAAACAGCACACATTGGGACCGTGCGGGACGAGGCACCGCACGGAGGGGGTCCCGCACCGTAGCGGGAGGTTGACAGCCCGAGGCGCTGAAAGCCCGTGTGAGCCTCTTGGAGCCCCTTCCTGGATATGGGGAGTCGTTCGCCGCCGGTTCAGGGCGGCACATGTGGATACAGGTACCGGCAAACCCCCATTGATGTCTGCGCTACCGGTAGACTGGAAGACAATCCCGCCACTCGCGGAACATGTCGAACGACGCAGCCGCTCCTGCCTGCCCTGGAGAGGCCTGTGCTGTGCCAGAAAGGGCGCTTCGTGGCCGATTCCGGCAACCCCAATGAGATCCCCCCGTCCACAGTCGGTGAGAACGGCGAGGTGACCACCTCGTACGACGCCAGCGCGATCACTGTCCTTGAGGGGCTGGACGCGGTCCGTAAGCGGCCCGGCATGTACATCGGCTCGACCGGTGAGCGTGGGCTCCATCATCTGGTGTACGAGGTCGTCGACAACTCGGTCGACGAGGCCCTGGCCGGGCACGCGGACACCATCGATGTGACGATCCTCGCTGATGGCGGGGTGCGTGTGGTCGACAACGGCCGCGGCATCCCGGTCGACATCGTGCCGTCGGAGAACAAGCCGGCTGTCGAGGTCGTCCTGACCGTTCTGCACGCCGGTGGCAAGTTCGGCGGCGGCGGTTACGCCGTCTCCGGTGGTCTGCACGGTGTGGGTGTGTCCGTCGTCAACGCCCTCTCCGCCAAGGTCGCGGTGGACGTCAAGCGCGACGGCTACCGCTGGACACAGGACTACAAGCTCGGTGTCCCGACAGCGCCGCTGGCCCGCAACGGGGCCACGGAGGAGAGCGGTACCACCGTCACCTTCTGGGCCGACGGGGACATCTTCGAGACCACCGAGTACTCCTTCGAGACGCTGTCGAGGCGTTTCCAGGAGATGGCGTTCCTCAACAAGGGCCTCACCCTGACGCTGACCGACGAGCGGGAGTCCGCGAAGGCTACCGCCGGCGCCGACACCGTCGGCGAGGTCGCGGAGGAAGAGCAGGTACGCACCGTCACGTACCACTACGAGGGCGGCATCGTCGACTTCGTGAAGTACCTCAACTCGCGCAAGGGCGAACTCATCCACCCGACCGTGATCGACGTCGAGGCCGAGGACAAGGAGCGTCTCCTCTCGGCAGAGATCGCGATGCAGTGGAACTCGCAGTACAGCGAGGGTGTGTACTCCTTCGCCAACACGATCCACACCCATGAGGGCGGCACCCACGAAGAGGGCTTCAGGGCCGCTCTGACGGGGCTGGTCAACCGGTACGCGCGCGAGAAGAAGCTGCTGCGTGAGAAGGACGACAACCTCTCCGGCGAGGACATCCGCGAGGGTCTCACGGCGATCATCTCAGTGAAGCTGGGCGAGCCGCAGTTCGAGGGCCAGACGAAGACCAAGCTGGGCAACACGGAGGCGAAGACCTTCGTGCAGAAGGTCGTCTATGAGCACCTCACGGACTGGTTCGACCGGAACCCCAATGAGGCCGTCGACATCATCCGTAAGGCCATCCAGGCCCAGACGGCGCGGGTCGCGGCGCGCAAGGCGCGTGATCTCACCCGGCGCAAGGGCCTGCTGGAGAGTGCCTCGCTGCCGGGCAAGCTGAGCGACTGCCAGTCGAACGACCCGACGAAGTGCGAGATCTTCATCGTCGAGGGTGACTCCGCCGGCGGCTCGGCGAAGTCCGGGCGTAACCCGATGTACCAGGCGATCCTGCCGATCCGAGGCAAGATCCTGAACGTCGAGAAGGCGCGGATCGACAAGATCCTCCAGAACACCGAGGTCCAGGCGCTGATCTCGGCGTTCGGCACCGGGGTCCACGAGGACTTCGACATCGAGAAGCTGCGCTATCACAAGATCATTCTCATGGCTGACGCCGACGTCGACGGTCAGCACATCAACACGCTGCTCCTGACGTTCCTCTTCCGGTTCATGCGGCCGCTGGTCGAGGCCGGGCATGTGTATCTGTCGCGCCCGCCGCTGTTCAAGATCAAGTGGGGCCGGGACGACTTCGAGTACGCGTACTCGGACACGGAGCGGGACGCCCTGGTCGAGCTCGGCAAGCGGAGCGGCAAGCGGGTCAGAGACGACTCGATCCAGCGCTTCAAGGGTCTCGGTGAGATGAACGCCGAGGAACTGCGCATCACCACGATGGACGTGGACCACCGGGTGCTCGGCCAGGTGACTCTGGACGACGCGGCGCAGGCCGACGATCTGTTCTCGGTGCTGATGGGCGAGGACGTCGAGGCACGGCGCTCGTTCATTCAGCGCAACGCCAAGGACGTCCGGTTCCTCGACATCTGAGTCGGTCTCGGCTGACCGCACTGAAAGGACTTTGACCAGCAATGGCCGACGAGAATTCCCCTGTGATGCCCGAACAGCCGCCAGCGGTCCCCGGCATCGGTATGCGTGTCGAGCCGGTGGGGCTCGAAACGGAGATGCAGCGTTCGTATCTCGACTACGCGATGTCCGTCATCGTGTCGCGTGCGCTGCCGGATGTGCGGGACGGCCTGAAGCCCGTTCACCGCCGGGTGCTGTACGCGATGTACGACGGCGGCTACCGGCCCGAGAAGGGCTTCTACAAGTGCGCCCGTGTCGTCGGTGACGTCATGGGTACGTACCACCCGCACGGCGACTCCTCGATCTACGACGCCCTGGTCCGGCTGGCCCAGCACTGGTCGATGCGTATGCCGCTGGTGGACTCGAACGGCAACTTCGGCTCTCCCGGCAACGACCCGGCTGCCGCGATGCGGTACACCGAGTGCAAGATGATGCCCCTGTCCATGGAGATGGTCAGGGACATCGACGAGGAGACCGTCGACCACCAGGACAACTACGACGGCCGTAACCAGGAGCCGGTGGTTCTCCCGGCCAGATTCCCGAACCTGCTGGTCAACGGCTCCGCCGGTATCGCGGTCGGTATGGCCACCAACATCCCTCCGCACAACCTGCGCGAGGTCGCGGCCGGCGCCCAGTGGTATCTGGAGAACCCGGAGGCCTCGCACGAGGACCTTCTGGACGCTCTGCTGGAGCGCATCAAGGGACCGGACTTCCCGACCGGCGCGCTGGTCGTGGGACGCAAGGGCATCGAGGAGGCCTACCGCACCGGACGCGGCTCCATCACGATGCGCGCGGTGGTCGCGGTCGAGGAGATCCAGAACCGCCAGTGCCTGGTGGTCACGGAGCTTCCGTACCAGACCAACCCTGACAACCTCGCGCAGAAGATCGCCGACCTGGTGAAGGACGGCAAGATCGGCGGGATCGCCGATGTGCGGGACGAGACATCCTCGCGTACGGGGCAGCGCCTCGTCGTCGTGCTGAAGCGTGACGCGGTGGCCAAGGTTGTCCTGAACAACCTCTACAAGCACACCGATCTCCAGTCGAACTTCAGCGCCAACATGCTGGCGCTGGTCGACGGGGTGCCGCGCACCCTGTCGATCGACGCGTTTATCCGCCACTGGGTGACGCACCAGATCGAGGTCATCGTCCGGCGCACCCGGTTCCGGCTGCGCAAGGCTGAGGAGCGAGCCCACATCCTGCGGGGTCTGCTCAAGGCGCTGGACGCGATCGACGAGGTCATCGCGCTGATCCGGCGCAGTCAGACCGTCGAGGTCGCGCGCGAGGGCCTGATGGGCCTCCTGGAGATCGATGAGATCCAGGCGAACGCGATCCTGGAAATGCAGCTGCGCCGGCTGGCCGCACTGGAGCACCAGAAGATCACATCCGAGTACAACGAGCTCCAGGCGAAGATCAACGAGTACAACGCGATCCTGGTCTCGCCCGACCTCCAGCGGCAGATCGTCAGTGAGGAACTGGCGGTCATCGTCGACAAGTTCGGCGACGACCGGCGTTCCAAGCTGGTGCCCTTCGACGGTGACATGTCCATCGAGGACCTGATCGCCGAGGAGGACATCGTCGTCACCATCACCAACGGTGGTTACGTCAAGCGCACCAAGACCGAGGACTACCGCTCGCAGAAGCGTGGCGGCAAGGGTGTGCGGGGCACCAAGCTGAAGCAGGACGACATCGTCGCCCACTTCTTCGTCTCGACAACCCACCACTGGTTGCTGTTCTTCACGAACAAGGGCCGGGTGTACCGGGCAAAGGCGTACGAGCTGCCGGACGCGGGCCGTGATGCGCGTGGCCAGCATGTCGCCAACCTGCTGGCGTTCCAGCCGGACGAGCAGATCGCGCAGATCCTGGCGATCCGTGACTATGACGCGGCCCCGTATCTGATCCTGGCCACCAAGGGCGGCCTGGTGAAGAAGACCCCGCTCAAGGACTACGACTCACCGCGTTCGGGCGGCGTCATCGCGATCAACCTGCGGGAGACGCCGGACGGCAGTGACGACGAGCTGATCGGCGCCGAACTGGTCTCGGCCGAAGACGATCTGCTGCTGGTCAGCAGGAAGGCCCAGTCGATCCGGTTCACGGCGACGGACGATGCTCTGCGCCCCATGGGACGCGCGACATCCGGTGTCAAGGGCATGAGTTTCCGCGAGGGCGACGAACTGCTCTCGATGAATGTCGTCAGGCCGGGTACTTTCGTGTTCACTGCCACTGACGGCGGGTACGCCAAGCGGACCCCCGTCGACGAGTACCGCATCCAGGGCCGCGGTGGTCTGGGTATCAAGGCCGCCAAGATCGTGGAGGACCGGGGCTCGCTGGTCGGCGCGCTGGTGGTCGAGGGGACGGATGAAATCCTCGCCATCACGCTCGGCGGTGGTGTGATTCGTACGCGAGTCAATGAAGTCAGGGAGACCGGCCGTGACACCATGGGCGTTCAACTGATCAACCTGGGCAAGCGCGATGCCGTGGTCGGCATCGCTCGCAACGCCGAGGCCGGCCGAGAGGCCGAAGAGATTGACGCGGTCGAGAGCGACGCAGACGCGGTCGACGGTGGTTCGGCCGATGTTGACGCGGTCGAAGCGGTAGTCGAAGGCACCGAGCCTTCGGCAGGGGAGCACGAGGAGTAGAACGTGAGTGGAGCCACGGGCGACGGAGCGGCCGCTTCCGGAGCTGGAGCACGCGGTGCCCGTGGCCCCGCCGCGGACTCTCAAGGGGGAACGGTGACGGATACGCGTGGGGCGCAGCCGCAGTACGAGTCTCAGCCGTACCAGCCGCCGCAGGCGTACCCGTCGCCTTCGGGCGGCGGTACGCAGGGCGGTCAGCGTACGGTCGGCGGTGGCCAGCCGGTGGTACGTCGGCCCCGCACGGGCGCCCGCACCACCCCCCGTACGCGGAAGGCCCGGCTGCGGGTGGCCAAGGCCGATCCGTGGTCGGTCATGAAGGTCAGCTTCTTGCTGTCCATCGCCTTGGGTGTCTGCACCATCGTGGCGGCCGCGGTGCTGTGGATGGTCATGGACGCCATGGGCGTCTTCTCGACCGTGGGCGGGACGATCAGCGAGGCCACCGGCTCAAGTGACGGCAGCGGCTTCGATCTTCAGTCGTTCCTCTCGCTGCCGCGTGTGCTGCTGTTCACAGCGGTCATCGCGGTGATCGATGTGGTGCTGGCCACAGCGCTGGCCACGCTGGGGGCCTTCATCTACAACCTGTCGGCCGGCTTCGTGGGCGGTGTCGAGCTGACTCTCGCCGAGGACGAGTAGAGGCCCGGCTATCGATTTTGGGACTGGCCCTGGAGTGCGCTAATCTTCAGGGGCAGCGCGGGGCTATAGCTCAGTTGGTTAGAGCGCATCCCTGATAAGGATGAGGCCACAGGTTCAAATCCTGTTAGCCCCACCGCGAACGTCGGCCCGGACAGTTTTACTGTCCCGGCCGCCAGCAATTACGGGCCGGATAAGTGGGGGGGAACTAGGTCACCGATCGGTATCGGCCGGTGTGTATAGTCGGGCGCCAGAAGTCCCTTACGTCAAGGAAAGACGAGGTCGCGCGGTGAAGAAGCTTCTCCTGGTCGCACTGGCTGCCATCGGCGGGCTCCTCGTGTACCGCCAGATCCAGGCGGATCGCGCCGAGCAGGATCTGTGGACGGAGGCGACTGACTCCGTGCCCGCAGGTTCGGGTGTGTGAGACACAGCGTCTTGAATGCAGGGCCCCGGTCGTTTTTGCGACCGGGGCCCTGTTGCGTTTGTGCTGGCCCTCGGATTCCCTGCGACTGGGCATGCTGTGGCGGTACGTACGGGCCAAGGAGGCTCTATCGCGACCAGGACGGTGTTTCTGCGGGTGTCTGGCTGCCTCATGCCTTCAGGGCCCCGTCTCCTGGCTCCCTTGGGTTGCTGCCCCGGGCCGAGACGTCGGCGCCGATGTTTCACGTGGAACAACCGACTGCGCAGGACGCAGGGGCTGGCCGTCGTGAATGGCGGGGGCGATTCCGCTGGGCACGCAGACAACGCGACGAAGGTCGGGGCAGGGTGGGCCGGGACCACGCTCTGCGGCGGGTGCGGTGATGGCTGATGTAGTCCCGTGGCGCTGGTTATCGCGAGGCTGATGCCGGGGCCAGGTGGAGCCTGGACACCGGTCGGGCCTGGACAACGGGGGGAAACAGGTCATGGGGCAGCGCAGCAGGAGGCGCATAGCGCTGGCGACAGTGGCGGCTGCGTGTTCGGTGGGGGTGCTGTCCGGTCAGGCCGCGGCGGTGGGCGAGCCCAATCCCTATGTCTTCGACCGGCAGGCGACGACGGTGGCGGGAGCTGTGGCCAGTACCGATGCGAAGCAGCTCAAGGCCGGTTCGACCTACCGCTCTTCGATCAGGGCAGGCAGCCGGCTCTACTACCAGGTCGAGCTGGACGCCACGTCCGACACCTATGTCTCCGCCGTGGCTGTGCCCAGGCTCGGGCCTCAGGAGAAGGTCGACTACGCCGACGGCATCAAGGTGTCCCTCCAGGACCTCAAGGGCGGCTCCTGCGGGAATGACGACGATGCCGTGTTCGGCTCTGCCGCGTATCCCCGGCCGCTCGCTGCGCACGCCACGCGCACAGTCAGGAAGGGTGGCGTCTTCTGTCAGTCGGCAGGGCCGTACTACGTACTGATCGAGAGGACGACCAAGGCCACTTCCGCCCAGGACGAATGGGAGCTGGAGATCCGTGTCGATTCGGAACCCGGCCTGACGCCCGGTTCGGCCCGCCAGACGGATGCACCGACCAGCTGGCCGTCCGTACCGCCCGTCCCACCGGCGGGCATGGCGAAGCAGACCAAGGGCGGTACGGGGTTCAATGACGCTGCCGCGCTGAAACCAGGGGTGTGGAACGACCGGATCAAGCCCGGACAGACCCGTTTCTATCGGGTGCCGGTCGGCTGGGGGCAGCAGCTCTTCGCGAGCGCTGATCTCGGTAGCTCCGCGGGGAGCGGCTTCGTCGTCGGTGCCCTCACCGTGCAGCTGTACAACCCGGTCCGTTCCGGGGTCACCACGGGGCAGACGATGTACGACGGGAAGCCGAAGTCGGCTGCGACGGACCCGCTGCCACCGGTGGCCTACCGGAACCGCTACAGCGTGCGCGACGAGGTCAGCGGAGTACGGATGGCGGGCGACTACTACCTCGCGGTCACCCTGAGTCCGGGGGTCGCGAAGACCTTCGGTGAGAAGGACTACGGGCTGACGCTGAGGGCGAGCGTCAAGGGTAGGGAGGAGCCCCCACCGGCATACGTGGGCGCTGTGCCCCACTACGGAACGTCGGCCGGTGAGGACGCGAGCCAGGGAACCATGAGGCTGCTGGGGATCGCGGGGATCAGCACGGGGACGGTGCTGGTGCTGGGACTCGGCGCGTGGACGCTGGTCGCGAGGCGGCGGGCGGCATCGGTGCCGGCCCAGGAACTGCGGCGGAGGCTCCCGGCGGAGTACGGGCCGCCTTCTGCTTGGTAGCCGGCCGCGCTTGGCTGCGGTGGGGATGCGGTCGGGGTCAGGCGGTTCTCTTCGGTCAGCTCTGTGCCGCCTCTCGGTCAGCTCCGTGCAGCCTCGGTCAGCTCTGTGTCAGTGCCCAGATGCCCACTGCGAAACAGATCAGGGCGATCACCAGGACCGGGACGACCACCCTCGGGGGCGGCCCCGGACGCATGCGCGGGACGGGTACCGACTGGGTGGGAACCTGCGAGGGCTGAGCGGTGTACTTATCAATGAGGGGCTGTTCATACAGGGCCTGATTAGGGGCCTGACCAGGGAGGGGGGAGGTCACATGCGGAACCGTGGGGGCGGCTGTCGAGGCCGAGGCCGAGGCCGGTATTGGGGCTTGGGTGGTCGGCTGGGGCGGCGGGGCGAGAGAGGAACTGCCTGTTTCCGAGAGCGCAGAGTGCTGTGGCTGCTGGTGGTGGGGTGCGGGCTGCTGTTCGGTCGGAGGGTGCGGCGGCGCCCCGTGCGGCGCCGTCGGCTCGTGCACCGAGGGGTGCGCAGCGGGGCTCGGCTGCGGCCCGGGACCCTGCTGAGGATCGGGACCTTGCTGAGGTACGGGCCCCTGCCCAGTGACCGATGGGACCGGTCCCTGCGGAGACCCTGGCAGGTGAGGAGGGTGGTGCTGCGCCCGCAGGGGGCCCTCCGGCCCGAACCCGCTGGGCAGCGGGCCGATCTGGTCGCGGATCTCGACCGGCTCCGCACCGGGGCCCGGCTCGGCCAGCAGCTCCGCTGCCGTGGCCAGCGCCTTGCGGGCACCGTTCGCCGTACGGAAGCGGGCCTGCGGATCGGGCTGGAGCAGTCCGGCGAGCACCTGCCAGAGCGGCTCGGACATGCCCTGGGGAGCGCCGGTTGTGCCATGGGCCGCGAAGTGCTCGACCAGGGACCGGGAGTCGGGACGGGCGCCCTGAAGCAGATAGAGCGCGACGAGCCCGACCGCGAACAGGTCGGCGGCGAAGTCCGGTTCCGCACCGAGCATCTGCTCCGGGGCGAAGTAGCCAGGCGTCCCCACCACATAGTTGCTCTCAGTGAGGCGCGGCTCGCCCTTGCGCATCGAGATGCCGAAGTCGGACAGCCGCAGATGCGGCCGCCCGGCCCCGGTCGCTTCCATCAGGAGGTTCGCCGGCTTGATGTCGCGGTGCACGACGCCTTCCGCATGGACGGCAGCCAGCCCGGCCAGCAGTTGGTCGAGCAGCGTGCATACGAACCGGGGTGGCAGTGGACCGTAGTCACGGATGACTTGGACGAGCGAACCTCCGCTCACCAGCTCCATGGTGAACAACACCTGGTCGTCATCCGCGGCCCAGCTGGCAGGGGCGAGTACATGGGGGTGGTCGATCCGCAGGGCCTGTTCGCGCACGAAGCGCAGCAGGGTGTGTGCGTCGCGCTGCTGGAGGACCTTGGCGGCCACATAGCGGCGCCTGCGGTGGTCCCAGGTACGCCAGACCGCCCCTACGCCCCCGCGCCCGATCGGGTCGACCAGCTCATACCGCCCGGCGAAGATCTCACCCATGTGCTGTACCCATGCTCTGTGCCCGCCCCCCTGTTGGCTGAGCTCTGGCCGACTGGACCTCGGTTGAACGAACCTTGGCCTGCTGTGCCCCGGCTCGGCTGAGATCCGGCCCACTGAGCCTTGGTCGACTGCCCCACTACTGGCAGCGCTTTGGCCGACTAGCCCCCGGCCGGCCGAGCCCCTGCCGGCTGAGATTCGATCGGCCAGTCACCGATCGGCCAGGCACCGGTCGGCCGGGCCCCGGCGTCAGCTCTGGTGTGCCTCGTAGTGCGACACGGCTTCCGAGGTGCGCCCGGCGCCGTACACCCGAAGGAACTCTGCCAGTTCGGGGTGGGTCGGGGCGAGGGCGTTCGCCGCGTCGATGATGTCACCGGCAGCTGATACGGAGCGCAGCAGTGACTGGATCTCGCGCACCACTCGGCGCACGGTCGGTGCGCCGGTGGTGGACGTGGGCTGAGCTGTGGTGGAGAGGACTGATCCGCCCTGGGACTTCTTGATCTCTTCCATCCGATCCGTAGCCTCGCCCGCGCTGACGCTTCCGTCGGCGACTAGGCCCGAGAGTTCCTGGAGTGCCTGGACCCGCTGGACCACGGCCGGGTTTCCGATTTTGGCACGCTGGCCGCTCATCAGCTGGGAGAGCATGGGTGCGGACAGTCCGAGCACCGCGGCGAGACGGGCCTGGTTGAGACCCAGATCATCGATCAGACGACGGAAGAGCGCCCCCAGTGGCTCTCCGTACCAACTGCGCTGAAGGTCTCTCGCTCTCGCGGTTGCCTCTTGTTGTGCTGTGTCCATAGCGTCTCCCCATCGCTTCCCCAGGCGGCGGCTTCGCTGCCGCGAACCTCCTCGTGCATCCTACGGAGAGTGGTCACTGACCGGGAGTCCCAATCCTTTTGTGAGATCACCCCTGCGACCCGCTACTCTTGTTCTCGCACCAACCCATTACGGGGCCTTAGCTCAGTTGGTAGAGCGCTGTCTTTGCATGGCAGATGTCAGGGGTTCGACTCCCCTAGGCTCCACTTGATAAGTGCCCTCTGAACTGCGGAAACGCCGTTTCAGGGGGCGTTTTTCGTGCCCACTGGTGGGCACATCGGTGGGCGCGGACCGAGCCGCTGGTGAGACCTCTCCTCCGAGGCCGTCTGCCGAGCAGACAGAGGATGGGACAAGGTTCGCCAGCCGCAGCATCGGGCCGCACGGGGCACGGGCTCAGCAGTCGATGACGCGGCAGCGCGGAACGGCGGCGCCGGCGCTCCGGTGCCTGCACGGCGCCGTCGGACCTGCCCACACCCCGGGTCCCTGAAGTCAAAACGCCCGGGGTCGTGAATTGCCCGAGGCGAGCGTCGAACCCTCATCGTCTGCCCCGGCTCCGAGGCGCCCGTGGCGGCACCGAACAGTAGCGCCGCCACGGGCGCTCGGACGACCCGAGCGGTACGCGCCTGGGTCGCCTTCGTGGATTTCACGGCCGAACGCTGACCCCACCGCCACATCGCCGCGTTGACGGGCCCCGGGGTCCGCCAACGCCCCTCATCGGTAGCACGCCCGCTCAGACCGCTGCCGCGCCGAACCACCAGGCCGTCATCCCATGCGCCACACGGGCTCATCCCCAGTCTGTGCAGGGAGTCCTGCTTACGCGGTGGCGCTATCGCTGCGCGGTGGCCGGGAAGACGAGCGCGGGATCGGGTGGGGGCGGGCTCGTACGGGCGTGATGCCCGGGAAGCCGAGTGGGCCCTCCACACGGTTGTCTGCACCACGATCGCTGTAACTCGACCTGCGCCACAGAGCGGTTGACAGCTCGGATGTGCGGTTCATGCCCGGTACTCGGTACTCCTACAGGACGTCCCTGATGATCCGGACTGGTGGCGCGGGTTGCGGTGGAGCAACTGCTGGTGCCCGAGGCCACCGAATCGCTCGGTGACGTGCTTCGCGCCGTGTACAGCAGGACAGCAGGACAGCAGGGGCGGCCGGATCGGCACTCGTGGCAGGGGAGAGGGAGGTGCCCCGGCGAACGGGGCCCCGAGGGGGAGAGACCCGTATCCGGTCGGCCCGAGCGGCGCGGCTCAGTGGCTGGACAGCATGCGCAGTACGTCGGCGTGTTGTCCACGGGCCTCCGCGTACCGCAGGGGTTCGACGGCCTTGACGAGGATCTCGGCCGGTTGCTCGTCGGACCCGATGATGTCCATCACTTCGTCCAGGTAGGCATCCAGAGGCATGGCATTCTCTGCCTCCTCCTGCCCCATGAGAGCGGTGCGCACCGCCGGGGGCGCGAGTTCCAGGACTTCGATACTGGTGTCGGCGAGCTGGACGCGCAGGCTCTGGGTGAACGAGTGGATGGCGGCCTTGGTCGCGCAGTAGGTCGGCGTCATGGGCAGGGGGACGAAGGCCAGCCCGGAGGAGACCGTCATGATCGTCGCGCGCGGTCGGGTGGCGAGATGCCCGGTCAGAGCGGCCACGAGACGTATGGGGCCGAGCAGGTTGGTTGTCACGGTCGCCTCTGCCGTACTCAGGAAGTCGCCGCTGTGGAGGTCCTCCGGCAGCATGATGCCGGCCATCGCGACCAGGACGTCGAGGTCGGGGTAGCGCCGCACCAGCTGCGCCGTGACGTCCCGGACGGCACCCGGTCGGTGGTGTCGAGCAGGACGGACTCGATACCGGGGTTCTCCGCGACGATCTGCGCCAGCCTCTCCTCGCGGCGCCCGGAGACGATGACCCGGTTGCCTGCCGCGTGCAGGCTCAGCGCGAGGCCGAGGCCGATACCGGAGGTCGCCCCGGCGATGAAGACGGTGTTGCCTGTGAGCTTCATGGGTGTTCTCCGCTGTGTGGGTGGTGGTGAGAGCGACGTGTGCCGACAGCCGATGCGGATGTACCTGGACCGACACTCGGCGTGTACCGGCCAGTGGACGTCGCCCGGCGGTCCGGATGAAGGGCCCGCTCAGCCACTGATCGCCGGTCAGTGGATAAGGCCCAGCGCGGCTGCGACGATGGTGAACGTGAACGTGCCGGAGAAGGCCCATGGATGAGATGGCGGACCGCGCGTCGCTGGGTGCCTTCCTGCGTGCCCGGCGGGAGTCGCTGCAGCCGGAGGACGTGGGGCTGCGTCGTGGATCGCGCCGTCGCGCCCGTGGTCTGCGACGGGAGGAGGTGGCCGAACTGTGTGACATGTCGGCCGATTACTTCGCCCGGCTGTAACGTGGCACCGGGCCGCAGCCCTCGCAGCAGATGGTGGCGGCCATCGCCCGTGGGCTGCGCCTCACCCCGTACGAGCGGGATCACCTGTTTCTGCTGTGCGGGCATCGCACACCGCACCGGCAGTTGCGCAGCGAGCACGTCAGCCCTGGGCTGATGCGCATCCTGGACCGGCTGCAGGACACCCCGGCCCAGGTGATGGGCCCCCTCGGAGAGACGCTGCTCCAGACACCTCCGGCCGTGGCCCTGCTCGGCGAGCAGACCCACTACACCGGAGACGCGCGCAGCGCCCCTTACCGCTGGTTCACCGATGAGGCCGCGCGCAGCCGGTACCTTCCCGATGACCACGACCACTACAGCAGGGTGAACGTCTCGCTCCTGCGGGCGGTCTCCACGCGGGACGGACCCCATTCGCAAGCCTCCCGTCTTGCGGCCGGCTTGCTGCGGGAGAGCGAGGAGTTCGCATTGCTGTGGGACCGGCAGGAGGTCGGCCTGCGCTGGAGCGACGCCAAACGCTTCGTCCACCCGCAGGTCGGCCGTATCGACCTGTTCTGCCAGAACCTGCAGGATCTCGACACCGCACAGACCCTGCTCGTCTTCACTGCGACGCCCGGCACCGACAGCTACGACAGGCTGAGTTTGCTGAACGTCCTCGGCGCGGAGAGCTTCCCGGGCGGGTAACCTCGCGGTCGCCTTTCCAGAGGCGTCCCGCCGGTGCCCGAGCACAGCTCGGCCGCTCGGCTGTTCGACGGACCGCAGCAGCTTTTCGGACGGGTGGACGTGGAACTCCCCGGGGCTTGCTACCAGGTGACGGGCAGTTCATGGACTCCGTAGATGACGGCATCGTGCTTGAAGGGAATCTCTTCCACGGGTACGGCCGTACGCAGTGAGGGGATACGGCGGAAGAGCGTCGGGTAGACGACCTGGAGTTCCATACGGGCCAGTGGCTGGCCGACGCAGTGGTGGGTGCCGGAGCCGAAGGCCAGGTGGTGACGCGCGTCCCGGGAGATGTCGAGAGTGTGGGGGTCGGGGAAGGCGCCGGGGTCGCGGTTGGCGAGTTCGCTCAGCAGGATGACGCCGTCGCCCGCGCGGATGGTCTCTCCGGCGATCTCGATGTCCTCCAGGGCGGTGCGGCGCCGGCCGAGGTGGACGATGGAGAGGTAGCGCAGCAGTTCCTCCACAGCGACGGCGACCACCCTGGGGTCGTCGGTGTCCCGGATCGTGGCGAGCTGCCGGGGGTGCTCCAGGAGGAGCAGGGTGCCCAGCGTGATCATGTTGGCGGTGGTCTCGTGACCGCCGAGGAGCAGGAGGACGCCCATGGCCGCCGCCTGCTTACCGGTGATCTCGCCGGCCCGCACCCTTGCGGCGAGCTGGGAGAGCAGGTCGTCGGCGGGGGCGGTGGACTTCTGGGCGACGAGTTCGTCGAGGTACGCGGCGAGGTTGGTGTGGGCGGTGTGCCGGGCCTCGGCCGTGGCGGTGGAGGAGACGATGGTCTTGCTGTTGACCTGGAAGAATTCGTGGTCCTCGTAGGGGACGCCCAGCAGTTCGGAGATGACCAGGGACGGGATGGGCAGCGCCAGCGCCGTGACCAGGTCGGCCGGCCGGGGCCCGGCGAGCATCCGGTCGATGAAGCCGTCTGTCATGCGCTGTACGGCGGGGCGCATGGCCTCGACGCGTTTGATGGTGAAGGCGCCACTGACCATGCGGCGCAGGCGGGCGTGTTCCGGGTCGTCCATGACGACGAAGCTCATATCGGTGGAGCCCGCGTGCGCGTGGGCGGGGTCGACGGGGCTGGGGAAGCCGGGGTGGGAGAAGTCCGCGCTGAGCCGGGGGTCGGCGAGCAGGGTCCTCTGCTCGGCGTGGCTGGTCACCACCCAGGGGGTGCTGCCTCCCCAGGAAGCGACCCGGCTGACCGGGCCTCGTGTGGTCAGGGCTCGCATCGGGGAGGAAACGCCGAAGGGGCAGCCGGCGGCTCGGGGGTGGGGGAAGTCGGGGATGTCGCGGGGAGACGTGGCTGTCTCGGGTGCGGTGGTCATGACCGTCCTTCGTTCGTGCGGCGTTCCGTGGTTCATGCGGGGTTCGTGGGGCGTTCGTGGCGGTGCAGCCGGTGGGCCCGTCGGTCAGGAGCGGACGGATGGGGCCGATGTGCGGGGCGCCCGTGCGGCGCTCCGGGGCGCCTGAGCGGTGGGCAGGGGGCCGTGGCGTGCAGGGGTGGGGTGAGGCATCTGCTGTGTATCCGGGCCTGTTTGGGCATGTTCCAGCCCAGGACGGCGGATACACGGGCCCGCCCGCTTGAAGCGGGCGATGCCGTACCCTCGGCGCTGGTGACGTCCGCGTCGGCGGTGGGAATCCCGAACGACTGAATCTTCGCGTCGGACTGGTCGGTCCAGAAGTACGGGGCGGACGGGCGCATGGGCGAGGGCGAGGTGGTCGCCGATGATGTTCGCGGCGACGACCGCAGGCTGTGCGGTGGCGTGCGTACGGTTCTCCAGCCGCAGGGGGTCGAGTTCCGCGTAGGGGGAAGTGGGCCGTGCCGCCCGCCGCGTAGATACCGAGCGCCGCGCTGGTGGCGGCGGTCTCGGAGCCCAGGACGCCGTTGCCCACGACGACGGCACGCTGTGCGGCCCGGGACGAACTCGGCGTCCAGCCCGTCGAGCGCTCCGGGCGTACGCAGGTGGGCGCGTTCGGGTTCCCGGGTAGCGGCGAGGAGCTGCTTGGAGAGTGGGGAGTGGAGAGCGGAGAGCGGTCGTACGGCAGGTCGGCGGCCGCGTCCAGCAGCGTGATGCGGCCCCAAAGCCCTTGCGTCGTAAGGCTTCCACGGTACTGAGCCCGGCCGCGGACGCGCCGACGACAAGGACGCTGCCGGGAGCGCTCATACGCTCTCGCTGAGGTGGATCGCGGCGGCGGGGCACACTCCGGCGGATTCACGTACGGCGTCGTGCTGGTCCTGGGGCGGGTTCTCGGAGAGGAGGACGACGATGCCGTCCTCGTCGCGCTGGTCGAAGACTTCCGGGGCGATCATGACGCACTGTCCTGCGCCGCAGCACTTCTCCTCGTCCACGCTGATCTTCATGGTGGTTCCTTCCTGTGGGTGGGTGGGTGGGTGGATGGATGGGGGTGGTCACGTACGTGGTGGGGTGACCGGTGCGGTGAGGAGTCCGACGATCGCGTCCGTCAGGGCGTCGGCCGTCCTGTCCCATGAGCCGTGCAGGGGCGTTCCCTGTTCGGCGAGGGCGCGTTCGCGGTCCGCGCAGGTGTGGATTCAGGTGGCGCGCCATGTCGCCCCGCGCGGCCCGTACAGGGGCGGGAAGGCCGGTGAGACAGGCGCCGAGACTGTCGAGGATCTGTCGCAGGCAGGGACGCTCCAGCGCCGCCTCGATGATCACTGTCCGCAGCTGGGGATCGGTCATGACCTGCGCGGACAGGCGGGCGTTCCAGGAGGGGGCGCCGATGGAGGCCAGTGGTCGGTCACGGGACGTACCAGGGCGCCGACCCAGTCCCGGATGTCCTGGCTGCCCTCGGCCCGGGCGGCGTAGTGGCCGCGGATGACGTCGACGGGAGCGCCGTGGCGGGTCATGAGGGCGCGTACCAGGTCGGTTCTGCTGCCGAAGTGATAGCCGACTGCGGTGACATTACGCTGGCCGGCCGCCTCGGCGATCTGCCGGTGCGAGACGTTCGCCAGGCCGCGCTCGGCGAACAGCCGCTCGGCTGCGGCCAGGATCGCCTCCTGGGTCGCGAAGGCCCGCTCCTGCCGTGCTGATGGCGATGACGGGGGTGATGGTGCTGGCGGTGTTGACCGTGGTGATGGCGTCGACCGTGTTGGTGGCGATGACGGTGCTGATGGCGTTGACGGTGGTGCCGAAGGCGCCGTGCTCACCAGACCACCGGAAGTTCCCGCAGGGGTGCGGTGAGCAGCCCCTCGTGGGCGCGCAGTCGGGCCGGGTCCACGGCCAGGCGCAGGGTCGGCAGCCGGTCGAGCAGCACCTCCAGTACGGTCTGCAACTCGGTGCGGGCCAGCGGCTGTCCCAGACAGGAGTGCGGGCCGGCGCCGAAGGTGAGGTGGGGGTTGGGGCTGCGGGAGAGGTCCATCGCGTCGGCGTTCTGCCAGGCGCTCTCGTCGCGGTTGGCCGCCGCCATGCTGCACACCACGGTGGTGCCCGCCGGGACCACCGTGCCGGAGAGTTCGGTGTCCTCGTGCGTGTAGCGGAGCATGCCGAAGTTGCTGCCGTTGGGGTCGAAGCGCAGGCTCTCCTCGACGGCGTGCCGGACGAGTGAGCGGTCCGTCAGCAGCTCTTCCCAGCGGCTGCGGTCGGCCAGCAGGTGCGCCACCATCAAGGAGATGTAGCCCGCGGTGGTCTCATGGCCCGCCAGCAGCAGGGCCTGCCCGGTGGCGACGAGGGCGTCCTCGGGCATCGGCTCCCCCGCGCCGTCGTCGCCCGTCAGCAGCACGCTGATCAGGTCCTGGCCGGGCGCGGCCTTCTTCTCTGCGACGAGGCCGGACATGTAGACGGCGAACTCCCGGTGCGCGGCGTCCATTTCCTCGCGGGTGAAGCGGGTGGTGTTCAGGAAGGTGTCCGACCACGCCTTGAACCGGTCGCGGTCCTCCTCGGGCACACCGAGCATCTGGCAGATGATGTACACCGGCAGCGGGAAGGCCAGCTCGGCCACCACGTCCGCGGTGTCCTTGCCCCGCGTCATGCTGTCGACGAGCCGGCCGGACACCGCCCTCATGTCCGGGCGCAGGGCGGCCATCCGCCTGGCTGTGAAGTACCGGCCCACCATGGAGCGCCAGCGGTCCTGGCCCAGGGCGTTGAGTGTGCGGGCCATCGGACTGTTGAAGATGCCGTCCGACCCGTCGGCGGCCACCCGCGCCGCGTCCGGGCGGGTCAGGCCCTCCCGGCTGAAGCGCGGGTCGGAGAGGGCGAGCCGTACGTCCTCGTACCGGGTCAGCAGCGCTGCCGCGTCCCCGCTGGGCAGGGTCACGCGTGCGACCGGGCACGCCTGTCGCAGTTCCTGCCAGTGCTCGGGAGGCGTCAGCGCCGATGGCGGCTTCAGGGGGTAGGGCAGCGCCTCCGTCGTGTCCATGTCCGTCACTCAGACCTCCTGTGGCCGTTCGTGCTGCGGAGTTGCTTCGCGGCCCAGTCAAACGCCCGCTATCGACTAAGTCAATCGCCTGACTTAAAGTCGCCGCAAGCAACAGACATCGGAGGAGAGAGTCCGTGAAGCAAACAGCCGGTTCTTCCCGCGCGAGCGGAGTGATCGCCGTCCTCGCGTTCGCGGGTACGACGGCGGCGATCATGCAGACCCTCGTCACGCCGCTCCTGCCGCGCCTGCCGGATCTGCTCGGCACCACACCGTCGAACGCCACCTGGGTCGTCACCGCCACCCTGCTGGTGTCGGCCGTCTGCGTGCCGGTCACGGGCCGCCTCGGTGATCTGCACGGCAAGCGGAGGATGCTGCTGGTCTGCTCCGTCCCGCTGATGGCCGGTTCGGTGGTGTGCGCGCTCTCCTCCACCCTGGTCCCGATGATCATCGGGCGGGGGCTGCAAGGGATGGGCATGGGCATGGTGCCGCTCGGGATCGCCCTGCTGCGCGACGTCGTCCCGCCGGAGCGGCTCAGCTCGTCGATCGCCCTGGTCAGCGCCTCCATGGGGATCGGCGGCGGCCTTGGCCTGCCGCTCGCCGCAGCGGTGGCCCAGTACGCCAACTGGCGTGTGCTGTTCTGGGGTTCGGCCGCGCTGGCGGCGCTGATCGCCGTTCTGGTCGCCCGGCTGGTCCCGGAGGTGCCGGCCGCCGCCCGCGGTCAGCGCTTCGATCTGCCCGGAGCGCTCGGGCTCGGCGCGGGCCTCGTCTGTCTGCTCCTGGCCGTCTCCAAGGGGGCGGACTGGGGCTGGGGGTCGGCGACCACCCTGGGTCTGTTCGCCGGGGCGGCCGTCCTGCTCGCCGGCTGGGGGCTGTGGGAGGTACGCACCACCCATCCGCTGGTCGACCTGCGCTCCACGGCCCGCCCGCGGGTGCTGCTGACCAACACCGCCTCGATCTTCACCAGCTTCGCGATGTACGCCAGCATGCTCGTGCTGCCGCAGCTGCTCCAGTTCCCCGCGGCCACCGGCTACGGCCTCGGGCAGTCCATGCTGGCCGCCGGTCTGTGGATGGCGCCGGGCGGCATCATGATGATGCTTGTCTCGCCGCTCGGCGGGAAGCTGTCCGACGCCAAGGGCCCCAAGACCACTCTGATCAGCGGCGCCCTGGTCATCGCCGCCGGTTACGGCGTCTGCCTGCTGCTGATGGGCTCGGCCTGGGGCATCATGCTGGCCGTCATGGTGATCAACAGCGGCGTCGGCCTGGCGTACGGCTCCGTCCCCGCCCTGATCATGAGCTCCGTGCCCCGCTCGGAGACCGCCGCCGCCAACGGTTTCAACACGCTCATGCGCTCCCTCGGCACCTCCGTCGGCGCCGCCGTCATCGGAGTGCTCCTCGCCCATATGACGACCACCGCGGGCGGGCACACCTTCACCTCCGAGAGCGGCTTCCGTACGACGCTGGTCGTGGGCATCGCCATGGCGGTCGTCGCCGTGCTCGTCGCCGCGGCCATCCCCGCCCTCCGTACGGCCGCGGCCGACGAGGGACCGGAGGAGTCCGGCACGACGGAGGCCGCCCGGGAGCCGGTGCGTCCGGCGTGACCATCGGCCGCCGGACTCTGCCGCGCCCGAAGTAGCCTTACGGGGCCACTGGTTCAGACCGCCTCGCCAGAACGAGCGACCCGGCAGGGGCTGTTCCGGCGGTGTGGGCCCCGGCGTGCGGAGGCGGACACGGTGCTGGAGAGGCAGCCGGAAGGGCGGCCGAAGAGGCAGTGGTACGGGGTGGTCTGCGCGCTGGTCCTGGTCGTACCGGTGAGTGGCTGCGGGACCTCGACCGTCGCTCTTCCTGCCGCCCGGAAGCCGCCCTGTGCCGCGGACGGCGGGGCTCTGGTCGGCCGGCTGGACGGCGATCCGTATCCGGACCGGGTGACGACCGGGGACCACGGCAGGGAGACGGTCGTGGAATGGGGGACTCCGGGAGGCGGGTTCGGCCGGCCCGTCGGTATCCACTCCCTGGCCGGAGCGCACCACGGCGAGGTGGCTGCCGGGGTCGCTGCCGACATCACGGGGGATGACCAGCTGGATCTGGCCGTGGTCGTGTCCCGGCGCCCGGAGATGGACGACCCGTCACCCGCGAGGATCGGGGAGGTACGGGTGGACCCGCTCCACCGGAACGGCAGGAGCGGACACACCATCGGGCTGGGCGTCGACGAGAACGAGGGGCTCTCGGTCACCGACCTCAACCACGACGGCCGGCCGGATGTGGCGGTGTGGGAGTACCACGGTGACGGGATGTTCGGTGTGACCCCTCTGCTGGGCGCGGGCTCCGGACTGTCGGGTAGCGGCGCGGTGAACCGGTGGCGCACTGGCGACGCGGGTATCGCCGACCCCGTACGGCTGCCGCAGGCGCGTCTGACGCAGTTCTACCGACGCTGCGGCGCTGATGGGGACGGCCGCGGTTGACCGGACGCGGTGACAGGCGGACGGCGGCCGGCAAGCGTTGACCCGCAAGCGTTGACCCGCAAGCGTTGTCCGTTGCGCGTTGCGCGTTGCGCGTTGCGCGTTGCGCCGTACGCGGTACCCCACCCAGGGGCACGACGCACAGAAGGCCGGAGGCCGTGGTGCGACACCTGGTTCTGGTGTCGTGCCACGGCCTCCGGGCTCTGCCCTGCCTCAGTGTGCGGTCCGCCTCAGTGGCTCAGGTCCAGGTCCAGGCCGTGCCCGTCCTTGCGGTCCACCAGCAGCGGGACGGCGCTCGGCGCGTATCCGCTGGCCACCACTGTGTAGTCGCCGGTGTCGAGGTCGCTGAACGTGTACACGCCGTCCAGGCCCGTGACGGTCGACCCCACGGTGTTCCCGGCGGCGTCGAGCAGCGTCACCCGGGCGTCGTCCAGGGGCACGCCCGCGCTGTTGCGAACCGTGCCGCGGACGTGGGCGCCGGGGGCGAGCCGTACCTCGTACCGGTTGGCGGCACCGCTGGCGACCTCGGCCGGCACTGCCGTCGGCCGGTGGCCCGCGGCGCTCACCGCGAGGGTGTAGGTGCCGGGCACCAGGTCGCCGAAGGCGAAGTCGCCCGCGCCGTCGGCGGTGCCGGATGCGACGACGTCGCCGCGCATGTCGGTGGCGATGACGAGCGCGCCGGGCAGCGGGCGGTCACCGGGGCCCGCGAGGACCGTACCGGTCAGGCCCGCGGCACCGCTGAGCATCAGATCGAAGTCGACGGGGCCGTCACCGACCGACACCGTCGTCGCCTGCGGCTGCCGGGCACCGCCGGAGCCGATCAGGACATAGGTCCCGCCGCCGGGCGCCGCGACGAAGTACGCGCCGTCCGCGCCCGTCGTCGTACGGCCGAGCTGCTGTCCGCCCAGGTCGATCAGGGTGACCACGGCCTCAGGTACGGGCGAGCCGTCGCTGTCGCGGACATGTCCGCGGACACCGGCTCCTCCGGCGGCCGCGACCGCGTCCACGGGATCCGCCGACTCCTGCCGGGGCGCCGCGTGGCGTCCGGCGGTGGGGGCCGGGAGCGGTTCGGGCGCGGCCGTGACGGCGGCCTCCGCCACGGCTTCGACGGCGGCGCTCGGGGCGGCGCCCTCCTCGGCGGCGCGGGCCTGCAGGCCCGACACATTGCGCAGCGGAACCTCCTTGGTCCACAGGACCATCAGGAAGCCGAGCGCGACGACGCCCGCCGCGATCAGGAAGACCAGGTGCATGGAGTCGGCGAAGCCCTGCTTGAAGGGCTCCGACAGACGCGGGTCAAGCTGCTGGATGAACGAGGAGTCGCTCAGCACGCTGGAACCGCCGCCGCCCGCGCCGGGGTGCTTGACCATGTCGAGCACCGGCTTGTTGGCCGGGTTGGAGAGCACGTGCGGATCGCGCAGCGCGGCCTGGAACTGCGGGGTCTGCGCGGCCGATTTGAACGCCGAGGCGATCTTGTCCCCGACATTGCTGAACAGCACCGACAGGAAGATCGCGGTACCTGCGGTGGCGCCCATCTGACGGAAGAAGGTGGACGACGCGGTCGCCACACCCATGTCCTGCGGCGGAACGGCGTTCTGCACCGCGAGGACCAGCGTCTGCATACAACCGCCGAGGCCGAGGCCGAAGACGAGCATGAAGACCATGGTCTCCCACAGCGGCGTGTCCCACTGGACCTCGAAGTGGAACAGCAGCAGCGCCGCGACCATCAGGGCGGTGCCGATGATCGGGAAGATCTTGTAGCGGCCGGTCTTCGCGGTGAGCTGACCCGCGATGACCGAGGCGATGATCATGCCGAGCATCAGCGGCAGCATTTCGAGGCCGGACCGGGTGGGGCTGGCGCCCTTCACGATCTGGAGGTACTGCGGGATCATCAGCATCCCGCCGAACATGCCCGCACCGATGAGCACGGAGAGCAGGCTGGTCTTGCTGAAGATCGAATTGCCGAACAGTCGCATCGGGATCAGCGCGTCGTCGCCCATCCGGCGCTCCACGAAGATCCAGGCGATGATGCCGATGACCCCGATGCCGTAGCAGGCCAGCGAGTTCGTCGAGCCCCAGCCCCACTCGCGGCCCTGCTCGGCGACGAGCAGCAGCGGCACCACGCCGATGGCGATGGTGACCGCGCCCCACCAGTCGATCCGGCGGTAGCGGCGGGTGTGCGGGATGTTGAGGACCTTCGCGACGACGAACAGCGCGATGATGCCGATCGGGACGTTCACCAGGAACACCCAGCGCCAGCCGGTGACGCCCAGGATGCTGTCCTGTCCGGCGAGGAAGCCGCCGATCAGCGGTCCCGCGACGCTGGAGGTGGCGAAGGTGGCCAGCATGTAGCCCTGATAGCGGGCCCGTTCACGTGGCGGCACGATGTCGCCGATGATCGCCAGGGCCAGCGACATCAGACCGCCCGCGCCGATGCCCTGCAGGGCACGGAAGGCGGCCAGCTCGGTCATCGAGGTCGAGAAGGTGCAGAGCACCGAGCCGATGATGAAGACGGTGATCGCGGTCAGGAAGTACGGCTTGCGGCCGTGCAGGTCGGACAGCTTGCCGTAGAGCGGTGTGGCGATCGTCGAAGTGATCAGATACGCGGTCGTCGCCCATGCCTGCTGGCTCAGTCCGTGCAGGTCGTCCGCGATGGTGCGGATCGAGGTGGAGACGATCGTCTGGTCGAGCGCGGCCAGGAACATGCCCAGCATGAGCCCGCTCAGGATGGTCAGGATCTGCCGGTGGCTCAGGCCGCCCGGACTGGTGGGTATCGCTGTGGTCTCGGTGTCTCCGCGTGGCGCGGACACGGCCTCACTCATGCTTGGTTGCTCCCTGCTTCGCCGCCGCTTCGGAGTGGTCTCCCGAGCAGTGACGTGCGTGTTCATGCTCTGCCAGATCGTCGTTGAGGCGTGCCATCAGCCGGATGAGCTGGTACCGGTCCTCCGGTGGCCATGGCCCGAGGAGTTCCGCCAGCTCCGCGTCGCGCTGCCGCCGGTACGTCTCGAACGCCGCTCTCCCGGCCTCGGTCGCGTGCAGCAAGGCACCGCGCCGGTCCTCGGGGTCCGGGCGCCGTGCCACCAGGCCGCGCTCCACCATCGACCGCACCTGACGGCTGACGGTCGAAAGGTCCAGGAAGGTGTCCGTGGCCAGGTCGGTGGCCCGCTGTTCACCGTCGAGCACCAGCCGGGCCAGCAGCACCCGTTCGCCGGCGCCCTGCTCGAACTTGGCCCGGCGCCTGCGGGTGGTGAGCAGCCGGGAGAACCGTACGAGCTGGCTCCCGAGCCCGGCCGCAGCCTCCTCGGCACTGGCGTCTCCGCTGACCGGCATCGCCTCTGCTGGGCAGTCATGGACCGTCCCCTTGTCCATGCCTCCCGCCTCCGTATTCTTTTTGTTGCTTGTGTCTAGCAAGTGATTGTACCGGCACCGGACCGGTGCGGAAACACGGCGCGGCCGAACGGGTCGGGCGCCCTGGCGCTCAGTCCTTCCGGCGGGCGCCGTCCGGCCAGACGATGTCGACCGGGATCCCCCGCGCCCGTGCCGCGAGGACCACGTCGGCGGTACCGCCGCCCCTGCCGGACGGGGGGCCGCCGTCCCAGACCGCCACGATGCGGTCGGCGCGGTCCAGGAGCAGGGAGTTTGCCGCCTCGTACGCAGCGCGGCCCGCGGTCTCCTCCGGTACGACGACGACCTCGTCCGCCGCGTCCACCAGCCGGTCGAAGAGCTCGGCATGGCCGGGACGGACGGCCTTCCGGCGGTAGTCCCGGGACGGGATCACGACGGCCAGCCTCCCGCCGGTGTCCAGGACGGCGCGGGCGAAGAGTGCGTCGGAGCCCTCCGCGATACAGGAGACGCCGATGAGCGGGCCTGCCGTGGCGTGGGCGTGGAGGAGTTCCTTGAGCGCGGTACCGACCAGGGACACGGTGTCCTCGGTCAGGTCCATGTGCCCGGTCACCGAGATCACCGTTGCCGTCACAGCCGTACTCCTGTACTTGAATTCCTGGATGCCGGTCGTTGAGCTTCCCTGACCCGTTCCGCCTGTTCCGCCCGTTCCACCTGCCCCGCCTGTCGAGCCTGTCCCGGGCCGGTCCCGGTCACATCGCGAGGGCCGCCACGAAGGCCATGAGGTAGGAGGCCGCGAAGATGACCGGCACCCACTGCTCGACGTGCGTCAGCTGCAGATAGGTGCGCCAGTCCAGCCCCGCGCCCAGCGCGCCCCACTCCGCACGGGAGTACGCGAAGGCCGGCAGCCTCGCCTCCAGGGCGCCGATCACCGCCCACTTGGCCTTGTTGAGCTGCCGGTACGAGCGGACCATCACCCACCAGGCGGCGCACTGGGCGAAGAGGATCAGCAGACCTGGGGTCAGGATCCAGGCGGAGAGGGTGGTCAGGGTGTGGCCCGAGAGCGTGGCCACCACGGCCACGACGGCGCTGTTGAGCGAGAGGAAGAAGGTGTTCGTGAGGTTGCGCCGGGCGCTGACGCGATCGGCCATCTCCACACAGAGTTTGTACTGTTCGAGTATCGCCTGCTGGTACTGGTCCCCGGTCCGGGAGTAAGCAGAGGCGTCGATGCCGCTGTTCCACAGTGCGTCCCCGATGTCGCTCATGCTTCCAGCATGGCTAAGGCGTGAGTCCTTGTCACCGCCTCCCCCGCTCCGCCACGCTGGACCGATGACGGCGGACGACGGCCGTACCGGCCGCACAGACGCGGGAGGCGGTGGCGCCGGTCCCGAAGAACCCTTGCGGGAAGCGGAGTTACGGGTCATCGGGCCCCGGCCGTCCTGGCTGCTGAGTCTGCTGGCCGTGGCGGCAGGGGTACCGCTGCGGCTCTCCCTCTTCGCGTTCTATCTGGCCCGCCACCTCCACCACACCCTTTTCCGGCAGGGCAGTTGGGGGGAAGCTTCGTTCGCCGCCGCCCTCCTGCTGCCGGTCCCGGTGTACTACCTCACCGCCGCGGTGCGCCGTGCCGGGCGCCGCCGCCTGGCCCGCCCGGCCGACGCGGAGCCGCCCGATGGCCCGTACGTGCTGTATCTGCGCGGGTTCACCGAGGACGCCGGACGGGCCAGGCTCGCCCCGGCGGTACGTACGGTGCTGGGCGGGCCCGGGCGCTCCCCGCTCAGTGAGGAGGAGCAACTCGCCCGTTCTGTACGGTTCATCGGCCCGCTCATCGCCGTCGCCCGCCCCGGCGCCCGGCTGCACCATGCGGGTGCGCGGCGCGCCACCATGCCCGCCGACGACTGGCACGGGCCGGTCCTGCGGCTGATGCGGGAGGCGGCACTGGTCCTGCTGTCGACCGGCGGCGGTGGGGCCGGGCTGCGCTGGGAACTGTGCCAGGCGCTGACCCGGATGCCGCGCCGGCGGCTCCTCCTGCTGATCCCGCACGGCGCGGAGGTCTACGCGGAGCTCTCCAAGACCCTGCTCAGTGAGGGATGGCTCACCGCGCCGCTGCCGGACTATCCGCCGCTGGCCGCGCGCCGGGCGCGTGTCCTGCCGTACCGGGGCGCGGTCGGTTTCGGGGCGGACGGCGCCGCGCACTTCGTCAGGTTCGATCCGCGGTGGCCGCACCTGGGGAAGCCGCTGCGCTGGGCGATGACCGGCGCCCTGCTCACGGTCTCGCCCGGGGCGCCCCGGGCGGACGGGGAACGGTAGCCGCGCGGCCGTACGGAGGGGCAGGGCCCGCCGCCCGTCCGCCATTTCCCAACAGGCCCGCTCTTGCGCCCGATCGGGCTGTTCGGCCGGGCCACCAGGGAGGTTGCCCTCGCGGAGGTGGGATGGATTCAGGCCAAATCCGCCGACCCACTGGCTTGCGGGCTATGTTGGATCACGCATGTCCCGGGGTCGGGGTATGGGGCTGGGAGGTACCAGTGGGGGAACGGCTCAATTTTCGGATTCTCGGCCCGCTGTCGGTAACAGCGGGAAACAGAAGAATATCGGTGGGAGGGGCCCGGCAACGTACGATTCTGGCGCTTTTGCTCTTGAGTCCGGGACGCATCGTGCCGGTGGACACACTGGTGGACGTCGTCTGGGACGGCCGGCCTCCGGCCACCGCGCGGACCCAGGTCGCCATCGTCATCGCCGCGTTGCGCAAGACGTTCAAGACCGAGGGCGTCACCGAGGACATCATCGTGACCGCCCACCCCGGCTATCTGCTCAACGTCGAGGGGCACTCCGTCGACGCGGCGGAGTTCGCCGCGCTGGTGGCCGAGGCCGAGGCCGCGGTGCGGCAGCGGCGCCCCGAGGACGCCGCGCAGAGCTACGCGCGTGCGCTCGGGCTGTGGCGCGGACCGACGCTCGCCGGGGTGGGCGGCCAGAGCGTCGAGGAGGAGGCCGGGCGCCTGGAGGAGCTGCGGCTCAACGCCTTCGACGACTCGACCGCCGTACGGCTGGAGCTCGGCCAGCACCAGGAGATCATCCCGGGGCTCTCCCTGGTGGTACGGGAGAATCCGCTGAGGGAGCGGACCCTGCACCATCTGATGCTGGCGCAGTACCAGTCGGGCCGGCGGGCCGACGCGATGGAGTCCTTCCGGGTCGCCCGCCGTCTGTTCATCGATGAGCTGGGCCTGGAACCGGGCCCGGATCTGCAGGAGCTGCACGACGCGATCCTGCGCGACGACCCGTCGCTCGCGCCCACCGCGCCCGAGCAGGCCGCCGTGGCGGCCGCCCTGGCCTGGCCCGGCACCGCGCTGGTCCCGTCGGAACTGCCGCCCGAGACGGCGGGGTTCACCGGCAGGACCCGGGAGCTGGAGGCGCTGGGCCGCCTGGAGACGGTGTCGGCGGACCGGCGGACCCCGGCTGTCGGACTGATCACCGGGGTCGCGGGGGTCGGAAAGACCGGGCTCGCGCTCCGCTGGGCCCACCAGGCCGCCGAACGCTTCCCCGGCGGGCGGCTCTTCGCCGATCTGCGCGGCTACGACGAACACCATGAGCCCACGTCCGCCAGCGATGTCCTCAGCAGACTGCTGCGTTCGCTGGGGGTGCCCAGCGAACAGATCCCCGTCGAGCTGGAGGAGCGGACGATGCTCTACCGGACGGTGCTGGCCGACCGGAAAGTGTTGCTGGTCCTCGACAACGTACGCACCTTCGCGCAGGTCAAGCCGTTGCTGCCGGGCAGCGGGGCGTGCTGTGTGCTGATCACGAGCCGGGAGCAGCTTGAGGAGCTGGTCACCTGGCCGCCGCAGGCCAGAGTGCACCTCGGGCTGCTGCCCGGCGATGAGGCGATGCAGTTGCTGGGCCGGATCGTCAGCGAGGGCCGAATCGGGTCGGCGCGTGCGGACGCCATGCGGCTGGTGGAGCTGTGCGACCGACTGCCGCTGGCGCTGCGGATCGCCGCCGCCCGGCTGGCATCCAAGCCGCACTGGTCGGTGCAGCACCTCGCCAACCGGCTCAGTGACGAGCGCCGCCGGCTGGACGAGCTGAGCCAGGGCGAGTCCCAGGTCCGGGCCAGCTTCGCGCTCAGCTACCGCTATCTGCCCCCCGAGGCCGCCTGCCTCTACCGGCGGCTCGGTCTGCTGGAAGTGCCCGACTTCGCGGTGTGGGTGGCGGCGGCCCTGCTCGACGTCGATGTACTGGAGGCCGAGCGCCTCATCGAGCTACTGGTCGACGCCCAGTTCCTGGAGGTCGTCGGGCTGGACGCGACAGGACGGCTCCGGTTCCGCTTCCAGAACCTGCTGCGGCTGTACGCAGGGGAGCGCGCGCAGGAGGAGGAGGGCCCCGCCGACCAGTGGGCGGCCCGGGAACGGGTGTTCCGCACCTGTCTGGCCCTCGCCGAGCAGGCCCACCGGCGTGAGTACGGAGGGGACTTCACCGTGCTGCACGGCGGGGTGGTGCGCCGGCATCTCGATCCTGCGGTCACCGCCGAGCTGCTCGCGGTGCCGCTGGAGTGGTTCGAGGCCGAGCGGCTCGCGCTGCTCAGCGTGGTCGAGCAGGCGGCGGGGCTCGGGATGGACGAGCTCGCCTGGGATCTGACCATGTCGATGGTCGCCCTCTTCGAGACCCGTAATTACGTGGAGGACTGGCGGGTCTGCTGCGAGCACGCCCTGAACGCGGCGCGGGCCGCGGGCAACGCGCGCGGTCAGGCGGCCATGCTGCACGATCTGGGCGCGGTCGCGCTGCGGCTGCGCAGGCTGGAGGAGGCGGACGCGCACTTCTCGGCCGCCCTTGAACTGCACCGGGCGGCGGACGAGGAGCACGGCGCGGCACTGACCCTGCGCAATATGGCCATCATCGACCGGATGCGCGGGGACCTCGACGCGGCGATGGCCCGCCTGCAGCACGCCCAGTCGGTGTTCCGGCTGGTCGGGGACCGTTCGTCCGAGGCGCACTCGCTGCACAACATGGCGCAGATCGAACTGGACCGGGGCTGCCCGGACGTCGCCATCCGGCTGGGACTTGAGGCCGTCAGCATCTCGGAGAGCATCGGGGAGGGCGGGGCGCGCGGCATCGCCCAGGGGACCCATCGGCTGGCCCGCGCGTATCTGGCCCAGGGCCGGTTCGAACTCGCCGAAGAGGCGTTCCTCCGGGTGGTCAGGATCGTCAAGGAGAAGTCCGACATGGTCGGTCTGGCGTATGCGCTGCTGGGCCTGGGCGAGGCACGGCAAGGCGCGGGCGCCTCGCAGAAGGCGGAGCACACGCTGACGGACGCCCTGGAGATCGTGACCCGGACCAACAGCCCGCTGGTGGAGGGGCAGATCCATCTGGCGCTCGCCGACACCTACGGGAGGACGGGGCGGATGGCCGAGGCCCGGCAGCATCTGCAGAACGCCCAGCAGATCTTCGAGGTGGTCGGCGCGCGGCCCTGGCAGCAGCGCGCCACGCAGGCCCAGGAGCAGTTGGCGTTGCGGGAGGGCGCCCCCCGCGACGAGACCAGCCCGGTGGGTGCCGAGGGCCCGCCGTAGCCGGTCCGGCGCTGCGGACCAGAGGGGGGTTTCCTCCGCGCGCAAGGGAGGTTGACCCACATGGCGGGGGCGCGGCCGGTCCCGTAGCGTCGGGCAACGGATGCCTGTGCCGGTCGGCACCGAGGCGGACTGGGAGGTAGCACGGTGGAGACCACGGCGGCAGCCATCATCGCCAGTTCAGTGATGTTCAGCTGTACGGCCATGGTGCTCACCGGACTTGCCTGGTTCACTGCGGTGCACTCCCGCCACCGGCAGGCCGCCATCCGCAGCTCCGACCGGACACAGGATGAGCTGCGCGCCGAGCTGGCCGAGGTGTCGGCGCGGGTCGTCGCCATCCAGCGGCTGCTGGTGGACTCCGTGGAGTGAGGCGCTGAACGGGGCGGGCCCGGGCCCGTGGGGGCTGCCGCTCCGGGCCCGGCGGCGCTCCGGGTCTGCCTGGTTACGGGTCTGCCTGATTCTGCGGTGCGTGCCCTTCACCACTGGTCGGGTTGCACGCTGGTGAACTCCAGCACGGTGCGGAATCCGAGCCGCTCATAGACGTGGTGGGCGCCCGTATTGGCTGAGTGGTGGGCGAGCAGGCACCGGTCGGCACCCTGCTCCAGCGCCCACCGGGTCAGTGCCCCGCTGACCGCGCTCCCCAGGCCCTGGCCGCGCGCGGTGGGCAGGGTCGCGATCGAGGCGAGATACGGGATGCGGCCGCCACCTTGGCGCAACAGGGCTCCGACGGAGACGAGTTGGCCGGACTCGTCCCGTATGCCCATCCAGCGGTCGGTCTTCGGGTGGCCCGGCCGTACCGAGTGGTCGGGGCTGGCCACCGCAAGGAGGGCCGAGATCTCCTGTCGGCTGTCGTCCACAACGGTGACCCGGTCCTCGCCGGGCTGGGCGGGCGGTGGCTCGTGGACCACCATCAGCTCCCACTCCTCCGGCTCGGTCTCCGGCTCGACATCGAGCGATGTTTCACGTGGAACAGTGATCACATACGGAGGCTCCTCACGGTCGGCGAGCAGGGTGCGGACGAGTGCGGCCGCCGCATCAGGCGTTCCCACTACGGTGATCGCGCTGTCGGGTTCATCGGGGGTCCCGGTGCCGTAGGCGACGGCACCCGCGAACGTCCAGGCGGGCCCTGACCAGGAAGGGCTGATGAGGGCGGTGGTCCAGTGGTCGTCCGCGAGGGTGAGGATCTCCTCGCCAGTACGCAGCCGGGTGGCGGTCGGCATGGTCGACAACTCCTCAGGGGTGGGCCGGTGGGCGAGCCGGCAAGGGGTGAGGTGAGGCTGTGGTGGCGGGGGCCATGGTTGGCCATGGTGGCGGGGGCAACGCGGGGGACCCGCGCCGCCGGGGTACGGCGGGCGCGGGTCCGTCCCGGAGACGCCACGGTCGGGGCCCGGCCGGTCCGGTTCGGGCCGATCCGGTTCAGACGTCGCGCTTCCTCAGCAGGACCGAGGCCAGCACCAGCAGCCCGACCCCCCAGGCCGCACAGACACCCAGGCCCTGCCACGGCGTGAGGATCTGGTCGGCCGACGGGTGGGTGAAGGCGATCAGCTGGCCCGCGTTGGTGGGCAGCCAGGCGGCGATGTCTCGCCCCGCTGTCCCCGGCAGGCTCGATGCCAGGGGGGAGAGGACCAGGACGAAGGTGATCACCCCGGCGACCGCTCCCGCCGTGTGCCTGATCAGCGCGCCGACGGCCAGGGCGAACACGCCCATGGCCGCGAGGAAGAGGCCGGTGCCCGCGACGGCCTTCAGCACTCCCGGATCGGACAGCGCTATCGGGGCGTGCGGGTGGAGCAGCCGCGCCCCGGCGAGGAACGAGGCGAAGGCGGCGATCTCACCGGCCACCAGCGTCAGCGCCGCGAACACCAGCGCCTTGGCGGCGAGCATCGGCGCCCGCTTGGGTACGGCCAGGACACTGGCCCGGATGGTGCCGCTGGAGTACTCGCTGGTGACGACCAGCACACCGAGCACGCAGATCACCAGCTCGGCGAGCCCGAGTCCGCCGAAGATCGCACCGACCGGGTCGTTCAGTATCTTCCGGTGGTCGGCGGGCGACGCTGTGTCCCACTTCGACGCCGCGAGCGCGGAGAGCAGGACCGATACGCCGACCGCGGTCACCAGCATCAGCAGCAGGGTCCACAGCGTGGAGCGCACGGAGCGGATCTTGATCCACTCGGCGCGCAGCAGCCCGATGAAGGGGACGGATCCGCCGGAGGCCGACCGGGCCGGCAGGGCTGCGGGCAGAGCGCTGCCCGCCGGGGTGGTCGCTGTGGTCATGCCGCGCTCCCGCTGGTGAGGGTGGCATCGCCGTACTCGACGCTGCCGCTGGTCATCCGCATGAACGCCTCTTCCAGGGAGGCGCGTTGCGGGGTGAGTTCATGGATGACGATGCGGTGCTCGGCCGCCCACCGGGCGACCTCCTCGGCCTCGGAGCCGGTGACGGTCAGCGCACCGGACGGGCCCTGCTCGGCGACGGCTCCCCTGGCCGCGACGATGTCGCGCAGCCGGTCGGCGTCCGGGGTGCGGACGAGAACCGACGTGGTGGAGTTGGCGTCGATGAACTCGGCGACCGGGCAGTCCGCGAGCAGCCGCCCCCGGCCGATGACGATGAGGTGGTCGGCGGTGACGGCCATCTCGTTCATCAGATGGCTGGAGACCAGGACCGTCCTGCCCTCGGCAGCGAGGGACTTCATGAGGTTGCGGATCCACAGGACCCCCTCGGGGTCGAGCCCGTTGACCGGCTCGTCCAGGAGCAGGATCTGCGGATCGCCGAGCAGCGCCGCCGCGATGCCGAGCCGCTGGCCCATGCCCAGGGAGAAGCCGCCGGAACGTGACCTGCGGACCTCGGTCAGTCCCACCCGTTCCAGCACCTCGTCCACCCGTGCGGCGGGCAGGCCCTGGGTGCGGGCGAGGAAGAGCAGGTGGTGGTAGGCGCTGCGGCCCTTGTGCATGGCCTTCGCCTCCAGCAGCGCACCGATGGTGCGCAGCGGGTGGATCAGCCGTCCGTACGGGACACCGCCGATGGTGGCGGAGCCGCTGTCCGGGCGGTCGAGTCCGAGCAGCAGCCGCATGGTCGTGGACTTTCCCGCGCCGTTGGGCCCGAGGAAGCCGGTGACCTTGCCCGGCTGGACGGTGAAGGTGAGGTCCTGCACGGCGGTCCGGTCGCCGTAGCGTTTTGTCAGGCCGCTGGCCTCGACCAGAGGGGCGGGACGGGTCATCAGAACTGCCTTTCCTGTGGGGGATTCCGGTACGGGGACCGGTGGACTGGGTGCGGGGCCCGGTGCGGTGGCTCCGCGGCGCGGAGGGCGCGCAGCCGGCCCGCGATGTCGGCGGCCAGTTCGGCGGCCCGGGGCACCAGGTAGAAGTGGTCGCCCGTGAAGCGCCTGGCGTCGAACCGGCCGGGGCTCACATCGCCCCAGGCCAGCACCGAATCGGCCGGTACGTCGGGGTCGGCGTCGCCGTAGTAGGCGACGACGTCGGTGTCGAGGACGCGCAGCCGGGCCTGCTCCGCGTAGCCGTCGACCAGCAGGTAGTCCGAGCGGATCGCCGGGAGGACCAGGTCGAGCAGATCGGGGTCGTCGAGCGCGGCGGCGAGCGGACCGCCGCGGCGCCGGACGTCGGCGATCAGCGCGTCGTTGCCGTCTCCCCCGAGGGTCGTGCGGGCCAGACGGTGCGGGGCGGCCCGGCCGGAGACCAGCAGCGCGGCGGGTCCCGGGCGCCCCGAAGCGGCGAGGCGGGAGGCGACCTCGTACGCCACCGACGCGCCCATGCTGTGGCCGAAGAACGCCACGGGCCGGTCCATGAGGGGGGCCACCGCCTCGGTGAGCGGCCCGGCGAGCTGGTCCATGCGGGCGACGAGCGGGTCGGTGATCCGGTCCTCACGGCCGGGGTAGCGCACCGCGAGGACCTGGGTGTCCCGGTCGAGCCGGGCCGGCCAGCCGCGGAAGAAGCTCGCCGCGCCCCCGGCGTGCGGGAAGCAGACCAGCCGGATCCGGGGATCGGGGCCGGTGGTGCCGAGGTCTCGCAGCCAGCGGGCGGTGGCGGCCGGATTCGGAGCCGGATTCGGAGCTGCGGTGGGGGCGGGAGCGGGAGCACAGGTGGGATCCATAGCTGTCATACAGCTCACCTGCGGCGGCGGTACTGGCGTACGGAGAGCGGGGCCAGCACCGCGATCAGGCCCAGGCTCCAGGCCAGGGCGCCCACCACATCGCCGGCCACCGGGCCGCCGGTCAGCAGCCCGCGCGCCGCGTCGACCACCGTCGACATCGGGTTGTGCGCGACCACCAGGCCGAGCCAGTGCGGCATGGTCCCGGGGGCGACGAAGATGGAGCTGCCGAACTGGAGCGGCACCATGGCGAGCATGCCCACGCTCTGCACGGTCTCGATGGTGCGCGCGGTCAGCCCGATGAACGCGTGCAGCCAGGCCAGCGCGACCCCGTACAGCAGGATCAGCCCGATCGCGGCCGCTGCCTGGAGGATCCCGGTGTGCACCCGGAAGCCGATCGCCAGGGCGAAGGCGAACACCACGAGCAGGCTGGCCAGCATCCGTACGGTGTCCGCGAGGATCCGGCCGGACAGCACCGCCGACCGCGCCATCGGCAGCGAGCGGAAGCGGTCCATCACGCCGGTGGAGAAGTCGATGCTCAGGCTGGTGCCCGAGGTGCGTGAGGCGATGGTGGTGGTCAGCGCCATGATGCCGGGCATCACGAACTGCCGGTAGGCGCCGGCGCTTCCGGAGATCGCGCCGCCGAATATGTAGACGAAGATCAGCGCGAAGATGACCGGCATCAGCGTCGCGTCGAGCACCTGGCCGGGGCTGGCGAGCACCTTGCGCAGATTGCGCCGGGCGATGGCCAGCGAATGGCGCAGTGCCTCACGGGGACCGGGGACACCGGCCAGAGGGACGGAGACTGCCGTACTCATGCCGCGCTCCTGGTGATCTCGTGGTCGGCGGAGGTCCGGGCGGGCCGCCCCGCGAGGGACCCCGCGGCGCCGGTGGTGTCGGTGGTGTCAGAAGGGCCGGGGGTGCCGGAGGTCTCGACGGTCTCCGCGGAGTGGCCCGGGTCCGCGGCCTCCGGCCGGTTGTCCGGGAGTACGGCGGGTGCCGTGCCGGTCAGGGTCAGGAAGACTTCGTCGAGGCTCGGCACATGGGTGTCGACGCGGGCCAGCGGGATCCCCGCATCGCCCAGCACCCTGACCGCAGAGGTGAGTTCGGCGCCGGTTCCGCTCAGCGGGAGCGACACCACCGACTCCTCGTCGTCCGCGCGGGCCGTACCGAGGCCGGCGGCGAGCAGCGCGCGGCGCACCGCGGCCAGGTCGTCCGGCCGTTCCGGCGCGATCCGCAGGACCGGGCCGCCGATCCGCTCGCGCAGCTCCTGGCTGGTGCCGGACGCGATGACCTGGCCGTGGTCGATCACCATGACGGAGTCGGCCAGCGCCTCGGCCTCCTCCATGTACTGGGTGGTCAGCAGCACGGTCGTACCGTTCCCGGCCAGGGCACGCACCTCGGCCCAGAGGGCGTTGCGGCTGTGCGGGTCGAGTCCGGTGGTCGGCTCGTCCAGGAACAGCACCTTCGGGTCGCCGAGCAGGCTCGCCGCCAGATCGAGTCTGCGGCGCATGCCACCGGAGTAGCCGCGCACCGGCCTGCCGCCCGCTTCGGTGAGGCCGAAGCGTTCCAGCATGGCCTCGGCGCTGCTGCGGGCCTGCCTGCGGCCCATGTTGAGCAGCCGGCCGACGAGATAGAGGTTCTCCCAGCCGGAGATGTCCTCGTCGACGGCCGCGTACTGCCCGGTCATCCCGATCAGGGAGCGGACTTCGCGGGGCTGCTTCACGACGTCGTAGCCGTGCACCAGGGCGCGGCCTCCGTCCGGCCGGGTCAGTGTCGCGAGCATGCGGACCGTGGTCGTCTTGCCGGCTCCGTTGGGGCCCAGCAGGCCGAGCACCACACCGGTCGGAACCTCAAGGCTCACGCCCCGCACGGCGGGGGTGCCCCCGAAGTTCTTGACCAGATCTTCTGTCCGTATCGCAGGGGTTGTGGTTGTCATGGGGTCCTCTCGGTGTCCGCGGGAAAAGAAAGCGGCGACCGGACGCTAGAAGGCCCGTCTATCGGCGGCTTATCGCCCGCATAAGGCCGGCCGGAGCCGCCGGGCCGGTGCGGAGCGCGGAAAGGTCTTCAATAACGCACCGAAATAACGGCTCCCTACGGTTCTGGCCAGTCGGAAAGCGAGAACGAGGGAGTCGTATCCATGGCAGGAGTCGCGATACGGGGCCGGGGAACCGGGCTGTCGCAGGACCCCGCACCGGTCGGTGGGCGGCTGGCCGCCCGGCTCGCCGGTCACGCCGCGAGCACACCGGACGCCGTCGCGGTGTCCGGAGGCGGACAGCGCTGGAGCTACCGGGAGTTCGACGCGGTGAGCGGCGCGGTCGCGGCCCGGCTGCGGGCCCTCGGGATCGGCGTCGGTGACACGGTCGCCGTGTACGCCCGCCGCACCCCGGCGCTGGCCGTCGCGCTCGTCGCGGTCGCCAGGTCCGGCGCCGCGTTCACCGTCCTCGACGCGGCACACCCCGGGGAGCGGCTCCGTCAGTACGCGGTCCGTACCGCGCCCGTCGCCTGGCTGACCTGCGGCGCGGGCGAACCCCCCGCCGCACTCACCGGCACGGCACCGGTCCTGCGGGTGTCCGACGCTCCCGGGTCCGGCACTGACGGCCCCGACGCTCCCGGCCCCGATGCGGCGGGCGCCGCCTCCGGGACCACGACCGGCTTCCCGCCCGTGTCCGCCTCCCTCTCCGGCGGCCCGTACCCCGCCGACCGCAGGGCGTACACCAGCTTCACCTCCGGCACCACGGGCACGCCCCGAGCCGTCGAAGGCGGCTGGGAGGCCGTGGAGCACTTCCTCGACTGGTACACCGGTACGTTCGCGCTCGGGTCCGGCGACCGGGTGGCTGTGCTCTCCGGGCTCGGCCATGACCCGCTGCTGCGCGATGTGTTCGTGCCGCTGTGGGCGGGCGGCTCGGCCGTCTTCCCCGACGCGGGGCCCGGTGAGGCAGCGGCGGTGGCGCGCTGGCTCGCCGATGAGGCGGTCACCGTCGTCCACCTGTCCCCCGGCCTCGGCGACGCGCTGGCCGACGCGGCCGGTGGCGGTGCCCACGGGGCCGCCTGGCCCGCGCTGCGGCTGGTGGGCTTCGGCGGCGATGTGCTCGGCTGGAGCACGGTTGACGCCTGGGCAGCCCACGCCCCCGGGGCCCGGCTGCTCAATCTGTACGGCACCACGGAGACCCCGCAGGCCGTTTCCGTCGCGGTCGCCCATGAGCCCGGCGCGCCGCCCGCCGTACGGTCCGGGCCCCGGGTCCCGCTCGGACCCGGAATCGAGGGCGTGGAACTGCTGGTGCGGTACGACGACGCCACGCTCGTCCCCGCCGTAAACGCCGACGCCCCGGGTGAACTGGTCGTCCGCACCCGCCATCTGGCCCGGTACGCCGACACCGCCCGCCCGGACACCGCCAGCCCGGACGGTCCTGCCGCCGGTTTCGGCGGCCCGGACGCCGGCGACTACCGCACGGGCGACCGGGTCCGGCCGCTGCCCGGCGGCGCCCTGGTGCCGGACGGCCGTCTCGACGGCCGGCTCACCGTGCGCGGCTTCCGTCTTGAACCCGCCGAGACGGAGGCGGCGCTGCTGCTGGCCCCCGGCGTCGCCCGCGCGGCTGTCGCCGTGCACGGCGGATCACTGACCGGATACGTGGTGCCCGCAGCGGCCGCCGCCCCGGACCCGGACGCCGTAAGTACCCCGGCCGCCGCCCCGGGCCCGGACGCCGTGAGCTCCCCCGCCATCACCCCGGCCCCCGGCACCGTCAGCGCCCGCACCATCACCCTGGACCCCGACGCCGTAAGGGACTTCGTCGCCGGGCTGCTGCCCGCGTACGCCGTGCCGGACCGGGTCGTCGTCCTGGGCGCGCTGCCGCTGACCGACCGGGGCAAGACCGACCGTGCCGCGCTCCCCGCACCCGTGCCGGATGAGGCCACCGGTGGCCGGGCCGCCGGCCGCGCCCCGCGCGGGGTCCGCGAGGAGCTGATGTGCGGGCTGTTCGCGGAGGTGCTGGGCATCCGGCGGGCCCGCCCCGGCGACGACTTCTTCGCGCTGGGCGGCCACTCCCTCAAGGCCAACCGGCTCGTCAACCGGGTCCGCCGGATCTTCGGGGTGACGCTCCCCGCGAACGCGGTCTTCGACGCCCCCACCCCCGCCGCGCTCGCCGCCCGGCTGGACGGCGCGGCCACCGGCCGCCCGGCCCTCACCCGCGCCGAACGTCCCGCGCGGCTGCCGCTCTCGGCCGCCCAGCGGCGCCTGTGGTTCCTCCAGCAGCTGGACGCCGACGACACCTCGTACAACATCGCCCTCACCCTGCGGCTCACCGGGCCGCTCGACCGTGGAGCACTGCGGGCGGCGCTCGGCGACCTCACCGACCGGCACGAGGTGCTGCGCACCGTCTACCGGCAGGACGGCGGCGAGCCCTGCCAGGAGATACGCGACGAGGCCCGCCCGGAACTGCCGGTGACCGCGGCCACCCGTACCGCGCTGCCGGACCTGCTCTCCGCCGCGGCCCGCCACCGCTTCGACCTGGCCGCCGAACCCCCGCTGCACACCTCGCTGTTCGCAGTGGACGACGGCAGCCATGTGCTGCTCCTGGTGCTGCACCACATCGCGACCGACGGCGGTTCGCTCGCCCCCCTCGGCCACGACCTGTCCCGCGCCTACGCCGCGCGGGCCGGCGGCGCGGCACCGGACTGGGAGCCGCTGCCCGTCCAGTACGCCGACTACACGCTCTGGCAGCACGGCGCCGACGACTCAGAAGCCCAGCTCGGCTACTGGGCGCAGCGGCTGGCCGGGCTGCCGGACGTGCTGGAGCTGCCCACCGACCGGCCGCGGCCCGCCGTCGCGAGCAACCGCGGCGCGCGCACCACCTTCACCGTGGACGCCGCCCTGCACCAGGGCCTCGCCGCACTGGCCCGGCGGACCGGTTCGACGCTCTTCATGACCGTGCAGGCCGGTATGGCCGCGCTGTTCACCCGGCTCGGCGCCGGTACGGACATTCCGTTCGGCACGGCGACGACCGGCCGGTCCGACGAGGCGCTCGACCCGCTGATCGGCTGCTTCGCGAACACCCTGTGCCTGCGCACCGACACCTCGGGCGCCCCGTCCTTCCGCGATCTGCTCGGCCGGGTACGCGCCGCGGACCTCGCGGACTTCGCCCACCAGGACCTGCCGCTCGACCGGCTGGTCGAACACCTCAACCCGGGACGCTCGCTCGCCTACCACCCGCTGTTCCAGACGATGCTCACCTTCCAGGGCGCGGACCGCGCGGAGTTCGATCTGCCCGGACTCGGCGCCGAGCTGGGCACGGTGGACCGCGGGGCGGCCAAGACCGATCTGTCGTTCCTCTTCCAGGAGTCAGCGGACGGAGCGCTCGCGGGCACCCTGGAGTACGCCACCGACCTCTTCGACGCCGAGGGTGCACAGGCGCTGGCCGAGATGCTCGTACGGCTCCTCGCATCGGCCGTCGCCGACCCGGCCCGGTCCATCGCCGAGCTGGACATCCTGGGCGCCGACGACCGGGCGCGGCTGCTGTACGCGTGGAACGACACCGGCCGTACGGTGCCCGACGCCACGCTGCCCGAGCTGTTCGAGGCGCAGGTACGGCGCACCCCGGACGCCGTCGCCGTCGAGCACGACGGTGCCACGCTCACCTACCGGCAGCTCAACGCACGCGCCAACCGGATCGCCCGGCTGCTGGTCGCGCGGGGCGTCGGCCCCGAGCGGTACGCGGCCGTCGCCCTGGAGCGCTCCACCGATCTGGTCGCGGTGCTGCTCGCGGTCGGCAAGGCGGGCGGCGCCTATCTGCCGCTCGACCTGTCGTACCCGGCCGAGCGCATCGCGTTCATGCTGGAGGACGTCGCCCCGGTCACGGTCATCACCACGGCCGGGGTGAGCGGCCGGCTCCCGGACTCCGTACCGCAGCTGATCCTGGACGCACCGGAGACGGCCGAAGAGCTGTCCGGCGCCGACCCCGAAACGACGGGACCCGGCACCGGCCCCGAAACGACTTTCCCCGCAACGGACCTGACCGACCGTGAGCGCAACGCGCCGCTGCTGGCCGCCCATCCCGCCTTCGTCATCTTCACCTCGGGCTCCACCGGGCGCCCCAAGGGCGTGGTGGTCGAGCACCGTTCCCTCAACCTCTATCTGGCCTGGACCCGGCAGGCGTACGACCAGGTGGCGGGCCGCGCACTGGTGCACTCGCCGGTCTCCTTCGACCTCACCGTCACCGGTCTGTTCGCGCCGCTCACCTCGGGCGGCAGCATCCAGCTGGTGGGGCTTGACGGCAGCGCGCCGGACAACGCCGTCACCCGGCGGCCCACCTTCGTGAAGGCCACCCCCAGCCACCTCCCACTGCTCACCGAGCTGCCCGACACCTTCTCGCCCTCCGGCCAACTGGTGCTCGGAGGCGAGTCGTTGATGGGCGAGGTGCTCCAGGAGTGGCGGGACAGACACCCCGGTGCGACCGTCATCAACGAGTACGGCCCGACCGAGACCACGGTGGGCTGCACCGAGTACCGCATCGCGCCCGGCGAGACGGTGCCCGCCGGGGTGATCACCATCGGCACCCCCGTCTGGAACACCCGGATGTACGTACTCGACGCCCGGCTGCGGCCGGTGCCGCCCGGGGTTCCCGGCGAGCTGTACATCGCGGGCGGTCTGGTGACCCGCGGCTACGCGGGGCGTCCCGGCCTGACCGCGGGCCGCTTCGTGGCCGACCCGTTCGGGCCGCCCGGGGCCCGGATGTACCGCTCCGGCGACCTGGCCCGCTGGAACCGCGCGGGTCGGCTCGAATTCATCAGCCGGGTGGACCACCAGGTGAAGGTGCGCGGCTTCCGGATCGAGCCCGGCGAGATCGAGTCGGTGCTCGGCGCGCACCCCGGGGTGTTCCAGACGGCGGTGATCGTCCGCGAGGACCGGCCGGGCGACAGACGGATCGTCGCGTACGCGGTCCCGGCCGCCAAGGACAGCGCGGCCCTCACGGACAGCACGACCGGTGCGGCAGCCACGGCCGGTACGGGCGACGCCACCGCCGACGCGGGCGCTGTGACCGCCGAAGGGCTGCGGGCGTACGCCGCCGGGCGGCTGCCCGACTACATGGTCCCCGCCGCCGTGGTGCTCATCGACCGGCTCCCGCTGACCGCCAACCGCAAGCTCGACCGGGCCGCTCTGCCGCTGCCCGAGCTCCCGGCCGCAGCCGGGGGTCCGGCCCCGCGCACGGCGGCCGAGGAGATCCTGTGCGGGCTCTTCGCCGAGGTGCTGGGTATCGAAGCGGCCGGACCTGAGGACAACTTCTTCGACCTCGGCGGGCACTCGCTGCTCGCGACCCGGCTGATCGGCCGGATACGCCCGGTGTTCGGCGCAGACCTCTCGATCCGGGTGCTGTTCGAGGCGCCCACGGTCCGCGAGCTGGCCGCCCGGCTCCCCACCGCGGACGGGGCGGGCGCACGGCCGTCCCCCCGGCCGCGCCCGGACCGGATCCCGCTCTCGCACGCCCAGCGCGGCCTGTGGTTCCTGAACCGGCTGCACACCGGCGCCACCACCTACAACGTGCCGCTCGCGGTCCGGCTCCGCGGCCCGCTCGACCTCCCCGCGCTGGAGGCCGCGCTCGGCGACCTCACCGCCCGGCACGAGACGCTGCGCACGGTGTACCCGGAGTCAGAGGGCGAGCCGTACCAGCGGGTGCTGCCCGTGGCCGGTCACACCCCCGCGCTCGACGTCCTGGACGTGACCGATGAGGAACTGCCCGGCGCGCTCGCGGACGCGGCCCGGCATGTCTTCGTACTCGACACCGCGCCCCCGGTGCGGTTCACGCTGCTGCGCACCGGACCCCGCAGCCATGTCCTGGTGGTGCTGATCCACCACATCGCCGCGGACGGCTGGTCCACCGGGCCGCTGCTGCGCGATCTCTCCCACGCCTACGCCGCCCGTACCGGCGGCCGGGCCCCGGCGGCGGAACCGCTGCCGCTGGCCTACGCGGACTACGCGCTGTGGCAGCGCGAACGTCTTGGCTCCGCCGACGACCCGGACAGCCCGCTCGCCCGGCAGGGCGCCTACTGGGCGGAGCGGCTCGCCGGGAGCCCGGAGCTGATCCCGCTCCCGCTGGACAGGCCACGCCCCGCGGTCGCCTCGCACCGCGGCGGACGCGTGCCGTTCCGGCTGGACGGAAAGACCCATGGGGCGCTCTCCGCGCTCGCCAGGTCCACCGGGACGACCGCGTTCATGGTGCTGCACGCCGCGGTCGCCGCGCTGCTGACCCGGCTGGGCGCGGGCACCGACATCCCCGTGGGCACCGCGGTCGCCGGCCGCTCCGACGAGGCGCTTGAGGGGCTGGTCGGCTTCTTCGTGAACACGCTGGTGCTGCGTACGGACACCTCGGGCAACCCCACCTTCCATGAACTCCTCGACCGGGTACGGGAGACCGACCTGGCCGCCTACAGCCACCAGGACGTGCCGTTCGACCGGGTCGTGGAGATCGTCAACCCGGTGCGGTCGCTCGCCCACCACCCGCTCTTCCAGGTGATGCTGGTCGGCCAGGACGCGGCGGCGGGCGCGGCCGACTTCCCGGAACTCTCCGCCCAGGTGGAGGACTTGAGCGCGGGCGCAGCCAAGTTCGATCTCACGATCAGCGTCGAGGAACGCCCCGCCTCGATCACCGGAACGCTCGGTTACGCGGCCGACCTCTTCGACGCCGGCACCGCACGGACCCTCACCGACCGTCTGGTGCGGCTCATCGAGGCGGCCGTCGCCGACCCGGCGCTCCCCATCGGGGAGCTGCCCCTGCTGCCCGCCGCCGAACGCGAGCGCGTTCTGTACGGCTGGAACGCCACCGGGGCTCCCGTCCCGGCGGGTTCACTGCCGGCCAGGTTCGAGGAGCAGGCGGCCCGCACCCCGGACGCGGTCGCCCTGCGGTCCGGCGCCGACGTCCTGACGTACGGCGGGCTCAACCGGCGGGCCAACCGGCTAGCCCACCGGCTCATCGCCGACGGGACCGGGCCCGAGAGCCGGGTGGTGCTCCATCTGGAGCCGTCCTTCGACGCCGTCGTGGCCGTACTCGCCGTCCTCAAGGCGGGCGCGGTGTACGTCCCGCTCGACACCCGCTATCCGGCGGACCGCATCAGGGTGATTCTGGAGCAGTCCCGCGCCCAGCGCGTCATCACGGACCGGACAGGACCCGCGGCCGTCGGCTTCCCGCCGGACATGACGGTCCTGCGGGTGGGGGAGGAGGACGGCGCCGGCCACCCCGGCACCACCCATCACCCATGCACCACCGGCCACCCCGGCGCCGACACCGACCCGCTGCTCCCCATCCACCCGGACCGGCTGGCGTACACGATGTTCACCTCCGGTTCGACCGGGGTGCCCAAGGGGGTGGCGGTCACCCACCGCGCCGTCGTGGCGCTCGCGGCCGACCCCGCCTTCGCGGGTACGCCGCACCGGCGGGTCCTGCTGCACTCGCCACTCGCCTTCGACGCCTCGACGTACGAGCTCTGGGTGCCGCTGCTCTCCGGCGGCGAGGTTGTCATCGCCCCGCCGGGCGAGGTCGATGTGGCCGTCCTGCGGGAGGTGCTCGGCGGCGGCCGGGTCACGGCGGCGTTCTTCACCACCGCCCTCTTCAATCTGCTGACCGAGGGCGACGACAGTCCGCTGGCCGGGCTGCGCGAGGTGTGGACCGGTGGTGAGGCGTGCTCGCCCGCCGCGATGCGCAGGGCGGCCGAGCGGTTCCCGCGGACCACCGTCACGCATGTGTACGGGCCCACCGAGTCGACCACCTTCGCCACCGCCCACCGGGTACGCACCCCGTACGATTACCCGGGCGCCCCGCCCATCGGCGGCCCGCTGGCCAATACCACCGCCTATGTGCTGGACGGCCGGCTGCGGCCGGTTCCCGCCGGGGTCACCGGGGAGCTGTATCTCGGGGGCGCGGGCCTGGCCCGCGGCTATCTGGGCCGCCCCGACCTCACGGCGGGCCGCTTCGTCGCCGACCCGTACGGCCCGCCGGGCGCCCGGATCTACCGCACGGGCGACCTGGTGCGCTGGAACGGCGAGGGCCAGATCGAGTTCATGGGCCGCGCCGACCACCAGGTCAAGGTGCGCGGCTTCCGGATCGAACTCGGTGAGATCGAAGCGGTGCTGGCCGCCGACCCCGCCGTGGCACAGGTGGCGGTCGTGGTCCGCGAGGACCGTCCCGGCGACCGCCGGATCACCGCCTACGCGGTCCCCGCGGGCGGCGCCGGATTCGACGCGGCCGCGGTCCGTGCGGCTGCCGCACGGACGCTGCCCGCCTTCATGGTCCCCTCTGCGTTCGTCCCGCTGGAGGTGCTGCCGCTGACGCCGAACGGGAAGCTCGACCACAAGGCGCTGCCCGCGCCGGACACGGTGAGCCGCCCGGCTGGCCGACTGCCCACCACCGAGCGCGAGAAGCTCCTCTGCGGGCTGTTCGCCGACGTCCTGGGCCTGGAGACGGTCGGCATCGACGACAACTTCTTCGAGCTGGGCGGCCACTCCCTGCTCGCCACCCGGCTGATCAGCCGGACCAGGACGGCGCTCGGCGCCGAACTGCCCATCCGCACCCTGTTCGAGAACCCGACGGTGGAGACCCTGGTCGGCCGCCTCGCGGTCGCCGACAGGGCCCGGCCCGCCCTGCGGCCGATGAGAAGGACCGAGGAGACGTCATGATCCCGCTCTCTTACACCCAGCGCCGGCTGTGGTTCCTGCACCGTCTTGAGGGCCCCAGCGCGACGTACAACGTGCCGCTGGTTCTGCGGCTCGCCGGCCGGCTGGACGTGGCGGCGCTCGAATCCGCGCTGGCGGATGTGATCGGCCGGCACGAGAGTCTGCGCACGGTCTTCCCGGAGACGGACGGGGTGCCCCGGCAGCATGTCCTACCGCCGTCGGACGGAGTGCCCGGCCTGGTGGTGACGGAGGTCTCCGACGAGGCCCTGCCGGACGCGCTGACCTCGGCCGCCACGCACGCCTTCGAGCTGGGTGATGAACTCCCGGTTCGTATGACGTTGTTCCGGGTGGGTGTGGAGCGGCATGTGCTGTTGGTGCTGATGCATCACATGGTGGCGGACGGGTGGTCGGCGGGTCCGTTGTTGCGGGATCTGTCGGTGGCGTACGAGGCGCGGCTTTCGGGTGGGGCGCCGCAGTGGGAGCCGCTGCCGGTGCAGTTCGCCGATTACGCCTTGTGGCAGCAGGAGTTGCTCGGTGACGCTGCTGATCCATCGTCATTGATGGCCCGTCAGTCCGCTTACTGGGGTGAGCGTCTGGCGGGGATGCCGGAGCTGATCGAGCTGCCGCTGGACCGGCCGCGTCCGGCCACCGCCTCCCACCGGGGCGGCTCGGTCGAGCTGCGGATCGGGGCCGGGACCCACCGGGCCCTGGACGCCCTGGCCCGCTCCACGGGCGCCACCCTGTTCATGGTGTTGCAGGCGGCTGTTGCGGCGTTGTTGTCGCGGCTTGGTGCGGGTGTGGATGTGCCGTTGGGTACGGCGGTTGCGGGTCGTTCGGATGAGGCGTTGGAGGAGTTGGTCGGGTTCTTTGTGAACACGCTGGTGTTGCGGACGGATGTGTCGGGTGATCCGTCGTTCCGTGAGTTGGTGGAGCGGGTGCGGGAGGCGGATCTTGCGGCTTTCGCGCATCAGGATGTGCCGTTCGAGCAGGTCGTGGAGACCGTCAACCCGGTCAGATCGCTGGCCCACCATCCGCTCTTCCAGGTCATGCTCGTACTCCAGAACAACGCGGCGGGCCGTCTGACGCTCCCCGGGCTCACCACGGAGACCGAGGACCTGAGCGCGGGCACCGCCAAGTTCGACCTCACCTTCAGCATCCATGAGCACCACACGGCCGACGGCACACCCGATGGCATCAGCGGTGGCCTGACCTATGCCATGGATGTGTTCGACCGGGGGTCGGTCGAGGTGTTGGTGGGTCGGTTGGTGCGGTTGTTGGAGGGTGTTGCCGCTGATCCGGATGTGCGGGTGGGTGCAGTTGAGGTGCTGGCCCCGGTGGAGCGGGTGCGGTTGCTGGAGGAGTGGAACGACTCGGCGGGTGTGGTGCCGGTGGGTGCGTTCCCGGAGTTGTTCGAGGGGTGGGTGCGTCGGGTTCCTGATGCGGTGGCGGTGGAGTTCGGTGTGGTGTCGCTGTCGTATCGGGAGCTGAATGAGTGGGCGAACCGTTTGGCCCGGGTGCTGGTGGACCGGGGTGTGGGTGCGGAGCGTTTGGTGGCTGTGGTGTTGCCGCGTTCGGTGGAGTGGCTGGTCGCGGTGTTGGCGGTGATGAAGGCGGGGGGTGCGTATCTGCCGGTCGATCCGGAGTATCCGGTGGACCGGATCGCGTACATGCTCGGCGACGCCCGCCCGGTCCAGGTTCTCACCGACGCGGGGACGGTCTCGGTCCTCGACGGCATCGAGGGGCTGCCCGAGCCGCTGATCCTGAACGAGCTCTCTCTCGACGCGACGCCCTCCCACGACCTGGAGCTGGACCTCGATCCCCGGTCGCCCGCCTACGTGATCTACACCTCCGGCTCCACCGGGCGACCGAAGGGCGTCGTCGTCACCCACGCCGGTATCGCGAGCCTGTCCCGCTCGCAGATCGACTCCTTCCAGGTGACCGGCGCCAGCCGCGTTCTGCAGTTCGCGTCCCCGAGCTTCGACGCGGCCTCGTGGGAGGTGTGTATGGCGTTGTTGTCGGGGGCGCGGTTGGTGATGGCGTCGGCGGAGGAGTTGTTGCCGGGTGAGGGGCTGGTGCGGACGGTGCGCCGGCATGGGGTGACGCATGCGACGTTGCCGCCTGCGGCGCTGGCGGTGTTGCCGGTGGGTGGGCTTCCTGCGGGGATGACGTTGGTGGTGGCGGGTGAGGCGTGTCCGCCCGCGGTGGTGGAGGAGTGGTCGCGGGGCCGTCGGATGGTCAATGCGTATGGTCCGACGGAGACGACGGTGTGCGCGACGATGAGTGGTCCGTTGTCGGGTGCCGTCGTCCCGCCGATCGGTTCGCCGCTGGTCAATACCCGGGTGTTCGTGCTGGATGCGGGTCTTGAGCCGGTGCCGGTGGGGGTGGCGGGTGAGTTGTATGTGGCGGGTCCTGGTCTGGCGCGGGGTTATCTGGGGCGTCCTGGTCTGACGGCGGGCCGGTTTGTCGCGTGTCCCTTTGGTCCGGCGGGTGCCCGGATGTATCGCACGGGTGATCTGGTGCGGTGGCGGGCCGATGGTCAGCTGGAGTATCTGGGGCGTACGGACCACCAGGTCAAGGTGCGGGGCTTCCGTATCGAACTCGGCGAGATCGAAGCGGTGTTGGCTTCGCATCCGGGCATCCGCCAGGCCGCTGTGGTTGTACGGGAGGACCGGCCCGGGGACCGGCGGCTGACCGCGTACACCGTGGGCGAGGCGGACGTGGCAGTACTGCGGACTCATGCGACCGCGCGGCTGCCCGAGTACATGGTCCCGTCGGCCTTTGTCCCGCTGGAGGTGCTGCCGCTGACGCCGAACGGCAAGCTCGACCACCAGGCGCTGCCCGCCCCCGAGACCGCAGTGCGTACCACTGGCCGTGCACCCGGCAGTGAGCGTGAGGCACTGCTCTGTGGGCTGTTCGCTGATGTGCTGGGCCTGGAGACGGTCGGCGTCGACGACAACTTCTTCGAGAGCGGCGGCCATTCACTGCTGGCCACCCGGCTGATCAGCGGTATCCGCAAAGTGTTCGGGATGGAGCTGCCGATCCGGGCGCTCTTCGAAGCGCCCACCCCGTCCGCCCTGGCCGCCCGGCTCGGCGGTACGGACCGGGCGCGTACCTCACCGACCCGGCGCACCCGGCCCGCATCCGTACCGCTCTCCTTCGCACAGCGCCGCCTCTGGGTGCTCTCGCAGGTCCAGGGCGCCGATGCGACGTACAACGTGCCGCTGGCGCTCCACCTCGACGGGGTTCTCGATGTGGCGGCGCTCGAATCCGCGCTGGCGGATGTGATCGGCCGGCACGAGAGTCTGCGCACGGTCTTCCCGGAGACGGACGGGGTGCCCCGGCAGGAGGTGCGGTCACCCGAGGAGGGCATCCCGGTGCTCACCGTCACCGAGGTCCTCGAACAGGAGCTGGACTCGGCGCTGAGGTCCGCCGCCACGTATGCCTTCGAGCTGGGCGGCGAACTCCCGGTTCGTATGACGTTGTTCCGGGTGGGTGTGGAGCGGCATGTGCTGTTGGTGCTGATGCATCACATGGTGGCGGACGGGTGGTCGGCGGGTCCGTTGCTGCGGGATCTGTCGGTGGCGTACGAGGCGCGGCTTTCGGGTGGGGCGCCGCAGTGGAAGCCGCTGCCGGTGCAGTACGCGGACTATGCGCTCTGGCAGCAGGAGCTGCTGGGTGACGCGGCTGACCCCGCATCGGTGATGTCCGCCCAAACGGACTACTGGCGTACGGCTTTGGCGGGGATGCCGGAGCTGATCGAGCTGCCGCTGGACCGGCCGCGCCCGGCCACCGCCTCTCATCAGGGTGACGACGTGGATGTCCGTATCTCGGCCGACGCACACCGCGCGCTCACGGCACTCGCCCGGACCACGGGAGCTACCCCGTTCATGGTGTTGCAGGCCGGGGTTGCGGCGTTGTTGTCGCGGCTTGGTGCGGGTGTGGATGTGCCGTTGGGTACGGCGGTTGCGGGTCGTTCGGATGAGGCGTTGGAGGAGCTGGTCGGGTTCTTTGTGAACACGCTGGTGTTGCGGACGGATGTGTCGGGTGATCCGTCGTTCCGTGAGTTGGTGGAGCGGGTGCGGGAGGCGGATCTTGCGGCTTTCGCGCATCAGGATGTGCCGTTCGAGCAGGTCGTCGAAACGGTCAACCCGGTCAGGTCACTCGCGCACCATCCGCTCTTCCAGGTCATGCTCACCCTCCAGAACCAGGAGGCCGCAGCGGTCGCCCTGCCCGGTCTCGATGGGGTGGCGTCGGGTCTGGACACCTCGGCAGCCAAGTTCGACCTGGCGTTCAGCCTCCGCGAACAGCACGACGCGGAGGGCCGCCCGGCCGGGATCGCGGGTAGCGCCGTCTACGCCATGGATGTGTTCGACCGGGGGTCGGTCGAGGTGTTGGTGGGTCGGTTGGTGCGGTTGTTGGAGGGTGTTGCCGCTGATCCGGATGTGCGGGTGGGTGCAGTTGAGGTGCTGGCCCCGGTGGAGCGGGTGCGGTTGCTGGAGGAGTGGAACGACTCGGCGGGTGTGGTGCCGGTGGGTGCGTTCCCGGAGTTGTTCGAGGGGTGGGTGCGTCGGGTTCCTGATGCGGTGGCGGTGGAGTTCGGTGTGGTGTCGCTGTCGTATCGGGAGCTGAATGAGTGGGCGAACCGTTTGGCCCGGGTGTTGGTGGGTCGGGGTGTGGGTGCGGAGCGTTTGGTGGCTGTGGTGTTGCCGCGTTCGGTGGAGTGGCTGGTCGCGGTGTTGGCGGTGATGAAGGCGGGGGGTGCGTATCTGCCGGTTGATCCGGAGTATCCGGTGGACCGGATCGCGTACATGCTCGGCGACGCCCGCCCGGTCCAGGTGCTGACGGATACGGCCACGGTCTCCGTGCTGTCCGGTGTGGACGGGATCCCCGAACCGCTCGTCCTCGACGACGTCCCGCTGGACGAGGTGCCCCGCGCCGATCTGGGCCTCCTGCTGAATCCCCGTTCGCCCGCCTACGTGATCTACACCTCCGGCTCCACCGGGCGACCGAAGGGCGTCGTCGTCACCCACGCCGGTATCGCGAGCCTCGCCACCGGCCAGAGCGAGACGTTCGGCATCACCCCCGAGAGCCGGGTTCTGCAGTTCGCCTCACCGAGCTTCGACGCCGCCGCATCCGAGGTGTGTATGGCGTTGTTGTCGGGGGCGCGGTTGGTGATGGCGTCGGCGGAGGAGTTGTTGCCGGGTGAGGGGCTGGTGCGGACGGTGCGCCGGCATGGGGTGACGCATGCGACGTTGCCGCCTGCGGCGCTGGCGGTGTTGCCGGTGGGTGGGCTTCCTGCGGGGATGACGTTGGTGGTGGCGGGTGAGGCGTGTCCGCCCGCGGTGGTGGAGGAGTGGTCGCGGGGTCGTCGGATGGTCAATGCGTACGGTCCGACGGAGACGACGGTGTGCGCGACGATGAGTGGTCCGTTGTCGGGTGCGGTGGTTCCGCCGATTGGTTCTCCGTTGGTCAATACCCGGGTGTATGTGCTGGATGCGGGTCTTGAGCCGGTGCCGGTGGGGGTGGCGGGTGAGTTGTATGTGGCGGGTCCTGGTCTGGCGCGGGGTTATCTGGGGCGTCCTGGTCTGACGGCGGGCCGGTTTGTCGCGTGTCCCTTTGGTCCGGCGGGTGCCCGGATGTATCGCACGGGTGATCTGGTGCGGTGGCGGGCCGATGGTCAGCTGGAGTATCTGGGGCGTACGGACCACCAGGTCAAGGTGCGGGGCTTCCGTATCGAACTCGGCGAGATCGAAGCGGTGTTGGCTTCGCATCCGGCGGTGCGGCAGGCGGCTGTGGTTGTACGGGAGGACCGGCCCGGGGACCGGCGGCTGACCGCGTACACCGTGGGCGACGCGGACGCGGCGGAGCTGCGGGCCGAGGTCATGGGCCGGCTCCCCGAGTACATGGCCCCCTCGGCGTTCGTTCCGCTGGAGGTGCTGCCGCTGACGCCGAACGGGAAGCTCGACCACAAGGCGCTGCCCGCCCCCGATACGACGGCGCACACCAGCGGCCGTGTACCCGGCAGTGAGCGCGAGAAGCTCCTCTGCGGGCTGTTCGCCGACGTGCTGGGCCTGGAGACCGTCGGAGTCGGCCACAACTTCTTCGAGATCGGCGGCGACAGCATCCTCGCCATCCAGCTGGTGAGCCGGGCCCGCAAGGCCGGGCTGCGGTTCAGCGCCCGTGAGGTGTTCCGGCACCAGTCACCGGCCGCCCTCGCCCTGGTCGCCGATGCGGTCGTCCGGGACGCCGTCGCGGATACGGTCACCGAGGACGGGACCGGAGAGGTCACGGCCACCCCGATCATGCACTGGCTGCGCGAACTGGGCGGCCCCTGGAAGGGGTTCAACCAGTCCATGGCCGTCCAGGTGCCGGCGGACGCCGACCCGGAGCGCCTGACCGCCGTCCTGCGCTCCCTGCTCACCCGGCACGACGTACTCAGGATGCGCGCGGTGCCCGACGCCACGGGATGGCGGCTGACCGTGCCCCGGGCTGCGGACACCGCCGTACCGCTGCGCCGGGTGGACCTGACGGGTGCGGCGCCGGAGAACGCGGAAGCCGTCGTCGCGGAGGAGGGAGAGCGGGCCAGGCTGCGGCTCGACCCCGGTGCCGGGGCGATGGTGGAGTTCGTCTGGTTCGACCACGGGGCGGGCCGGCCTGGGGTGCTGCTCATCGTCGCCCATCACCTCGTGGTGGACGGGGTGTCCTGGCGCATCCTGCTCTCCGATCTGGCCGCCGCCTGGCTGGGGGACGCGCCCGACCCCGTACCGACCTCGTTCCGCCGCTGGTCCCAGCGGCTCGCCGAGGCAGCGGCCGACCCCGTACGGACCGCCGAACTCGCCCTGTGGGAAACCGTCCTGGACACCCCGGACCCGCTGCTGGGCGACTGCGCACCGGACCCGGCGCGCGATGTGGCCGGTACGACGCGCTCGGTCACCGTCAGGCTGCCCGCCGAGGTGACGGGACCGCTGCTGACCAGCCTCCCCGCGGCCTTCCACGCCGGAGTGAACGACGTACTCCTGACGGGGCTCGCGCTGGCCGTCGCCGAACACCGCGGCAAGCGCGGCCATCACGGTACGGCCGTCCTCATCGACCTGGAGGGGCACGGCCGTGAGGAGATCGTCCCGGGCGCCGAACTCGCCCGCACGGTCGGCTGGTTCACCTCACTGCATCCCGCCAGGCTCGACCCCGGCGAGTACGCGAGCGGCGGATCCGCCGTCTTCGGACGGGCCCTGAAACGCATCAAGGAACAGCTGCGCGCGCTGCCCGAACACGGCATCGGGTACGGCCTGCTGCGCCATCTCAACCCGGCGACCGCGGACACGCTCGCCGGTCGCCCCGCACCGCAGATCGGCTTCAACTACCTGGGCCGCTTCCCCTCCGGGGGCCCTGCGGGCACCGCCGACTGGGCCACCGTGCCCGGTGTGCGCGGTCCGCTGCCGCGCGACCCCGGGATGCCGGTCGGGCACGCGCTGGAGATCAACGCCATCACCCAGGACCTGCCCACGGGCCCCGAGCTGACCGCCACCTGGACCTGGCCGGAAGCCCTGTTCGCCGAAGAGCGCGTACAGGAGCTGGCCGACGGCTGGGCGCGGATGCTGCGGGAGCTGGTCACCCACGCCGATACGCCGGACGCCGGCGGCTACACCCCGTCCGATCTCTCCCTGGTCTCGCTGAGCCAGGACGAAATTGACGACCTGGAAGCAGAACTGAGGAGCATCGCATGAAGACTTCTGGCATAGAGGACATCCTGCCGCTCTCGCCGCTGCAGGAGGGCCTGCTCTTCCACGCGCTGGCCGGCGACGACGACACCGATGTCTACAACACCCAGCTGGTCCTCTCCGTCGAGGGTCCGCTGGACGAGGAGCGGATGCGGACCGCGGCCGCCGCGCTGCTGCGCCGGCACGCCAATCTGCGTACCGCCTTCCGCCAGCGCGCCAACGGCCACCCGATCCAGGTCGTGCACCGCGAGGTGCCGCTGCCGTGGACCCGTACCGATCTGTCCGCGCTGGCCGCCCCTGAGCGGCAGCGGGCCCTGGACGCGCTCCTCGACGCGGACCGGGCACGCCGCTTCGACCTGGCGGCCGCGCCCGCGCTGCGCTTCACGCTGGTACGGCTGGACGCCGGGCGGCACACGCTCGTCCTGACCAACCACCACATCCTGATCGACGGCTGGTCGGCCCCCGTGCTCCAGCGCGAACTGTTCACGCTGTACGCGGAACACGGTGACCCGGCGGCACTGCCCGCCGTTACCCCGTACCGCACCTATCTGGCCTGGCTGGCCGCGCAGGACGGGGAGGCCGCGGACGCCGCCTGGCGGCAGGCGCTGGCGGGTCTCGCCGGACCGACGCTGGTCGTCGCGCCCGATCCCGGGCGGGCGCCGGTGCTGCCCGATTACGTGTCCACGGAGCTGTCCGCCGGGCTGACCGCAGCGCTGACCGGGGCGGCCAGGGCGCACGGGCTGACCGTCAACACCGTGCTGCAGGGGGTGTGGGGGCGGGTCGTCGGCGAGCTGACCGGCACGGCGGACACCGTCTTCGGGTCGGTGGTGTCCGGGCGCCCGCCCGAGCTGCCCGGCATCGAGACGATGGTCGGCCTCTTCATCAACACGGTGCCGGTACGGGTACGGCTCGACGGTGCGCTGCCGTTCGCGGAGAACCTGGCCAGGCTCCAGGACGAGCAGGCGCTCCTCCTCGGCCACCAGCAGTCGCGGCTCGGCGACCTCCAGCGGCTCGTCGGCCCCGGCGATCTCTTCGACACCGCGCTGACCGTGGAGAACTACCCGGGAGGCGGCAGCCGTCCGCCGTCGTACGGCGGGCTCCGGGTCGCCGCCGTGTCCGGCAAGGACGCGGCGCACTACCCGCTGCGGCTGATCGCCGGGCTGGCCGGGGACCGGCTGCTGCTGCGTCTTGAGCACCGGCCCGACGTCTACCGGCCGGACGCCGCCGGTCTGCTGCTCGGCCATGTGACCGCACTGCTCGAAGCGGTCGCGGGGGATCTGTCGGTACGGGTGGACCGGCTGCCCGCGCTCACCCCGGGGCAGCGTGCTTCCCTGCCCGCGGCGGCCGCCCGAGCGGCGGAGGCGGCCGGGCAGGCCGGGACCGGGGCGCGGATGCCGGGCCGCACCGAGGGGGCGGCCACCGCACCCGCACCCGCCGCACCCGCGTCCGCACCCCGCCCCGCCGGGTCGGAACCGCGTGAGGAGATCCTGCGCGGGCTCTTCGCCGAGGTGCTGGGGCGGGCGTCGGTCGGCGCTGACGACAACTTCTTCGAGCTGGGCGGCCATTCGCTCTCCGCGCTCAAGCTCCTCGGCCGGGTGCGCGCCGCGTTCGGGACGGCGCTGCCGGTGCGGACCCTGTTCGAGTCGCCGACGGTGACCGGACTCGCCGCCCTGCTCTCGGCGGCCGAGGGCGGCACCGACAGCGGCGCGGACCGGCTGGACCGTGCGCAGCGGCCCCCGCTGGTCCCGGCCGCCCGCCCCGAGCGGGTGCCGCTCTCCTTCGCCCAGCAGCGGCTCTGGTTCATGGACCGCCTTGAGGGGCCCGGCGCCACGTACAACATCCCCATGCCGCTGCGGCTGACAGGTGCGCTGGACATCGCCGCACTGACCGCGGCGCTCGGCGACCTCACCGCCCGCCACGAGAGCCTGCGGACCGTCTTCCCCGAGGACGCCGACGCCGTCCCGTACCAGCGGGTGCTCGACGCGGCGCAGGACGCGGCCCGCCCGGTGCCGTCCGTCGTCCAGGCCGACGAGGCGTCGGCGGACCGGCTGCTCCGCGAAGCGGCCGGGCGCCCCTTCGATCTCGCCACCGAGATCCCGCTGCGCGCCACCGTGCTGCGGCTCGCCGAGCGGGAGCACATCCTGCTCCTCGTGGTGCACCACATCGCGGGTGACGGCGGCTCCCTCGCGCCGATGCTGCGGGACCTCGCCGACGCGTACACCGCCAGGCTCGACGGGCGCGCGCCCCAACGGGCCGCGCTCCCCGTCCAGTACGCCGACTACACGCTCTGGCAGCGCGCGTTCCTCGGCGCCGAGGACGACCCGTCGAGTGTGCTGTCCCAGCAGCTCGCGCACTGGCGGGAGGCGCTCGACGGGACACCCGCGCAGCTGGAGCTGCCGGCCGACCGGAGCCGTCCCGCGGTGGCCGACCACCGGGGCGACACCGTCGGGTTCACCCTGGACGCGGGAGCGCACACCCGGCTCACCGCACTGGCCAGGGCCGCCGACTGCACGCTCTTCATGGTGGTGCAGGCCGGACTCGCGGCGCTGCTGAGCAGGCTCGGCGCGGGCCATGACATCCCGCTCGGCACCGCGGTCGCGGGGCGCGGCGATCCGGCCCTCGACGAGCTGGCCGGGTTCTTCGTCAACACGCTGGTGCTGCGTACCGACACCTCGGGAGACCCGTCGTTCCGTGCGCTGCTCCGGCGTGTCAGGGAGACCGATCTGGCCGCGTACGCCCACCAGGACGTGCCGTTCGAGCGGCTGGTCGAGGCGCTCAACCCGGTGCGGTCCGCCGCCGCGCACCCGCTCTTCCAGGTGATGCTGGCCTTCCAGAACAACGACAGGCCGCAGCTGCGGCTGCCCGGCATCGAGGTCGGGTTCGACGGTCTGGGCGCGGGCGTCGCCAAGTTCGACCTCTCCTTCAGCATCGCCGAGACCCACACCGAGGACGGCGCACCGGCCGGTCTCCGGGGTGTGGTGGAGTACGCGACCGCGCTCTTCGACCCGGAGACGGCGCGGTCCCTCGCCGAACGGTTCGCACGGCTCCTCGCGTCGGCCGCCGCCGACCCGGCCCGCCCGCTGAGCGGGCTCGACATCCTCTCCGACGGCGAACAGCTCGGCCTGCGGGAGCGATGGCAGGGCGCCGCCCCGCGCGAGGCCGCCGCCGCCTTCCCGACGCTGTTCGCCCGGCAGGCCGCCCGCACCCCGCACGCCGAGGCAGTCCGGTACCGCGACGAGAGCCTCGACTACCGCGAACTGGACGCACGCGCCAACCGGTTGGCGCACCAGCTGATCGCCGCGGGGGCCGGGCCCGAGCGGTTCGTCGCCATCGCGCTGCCCCGCTCGGCGCAGCAGATCACCGCCGTGCTCGCGGTGCTCAAGGCCGGTGCCGCCTATCTGCCGCTGGACCCCGACTACCCCGCGCAGCGGCTCGCCCTGATGCTCGCCGACGCGTCTCCGGTCTGCGTCCTCACCGACACGGCGACAGCGGAGCGGCTGCCCGCGACGGACGCCCCGCTGACCGTCCTGGACGACCCGGCCACGGCCGCCGCGGTGCGCGCCCGGAGCGCCGCCGAACCGCGGGTGGCGCTGCTGCCCGACCACCCGGCGTACGTCATCTACACCTCGGGCTCCACCGGCGTCCCCAAGGGCGTCGTCGTCCCGCACCGGGGCCTCGCCGGGCTCACCGGGACCCACCGCCACGAGCACGGCGCGGGCGAGGGCAGCCGGGTGCTGCAGTTCATGTCGCCGTCCTTCGACGTGTCGGTGTCCGAGCTGTGCATGGCGCTGCTCACCGGCGCGGCCCTCGTCATCCCCGAGCGCCCGCCGGTCGGCGCCGAGCTGGCCGGGTTCCTCGCCGACCAGGGCATCACCCACGCCCATCTGCCCCCGGCCGTACTCGCGGGCGTCCCGGAGACCCCGCTGCCTCTGCTCCGTACGCTGATCACCGGCGGTGAGGCCTGCACACCCGAGCTCGTCGGGCGGTGGGCGCCGGGCCGCCGCATGATCAACGGTTACGGGCCCACCGAGGCGACCGTCGAGGCCACCCACGGGGTCAACGACCCGGCACACACCGCCGGTCCGCAGTCCATCGGCCGCCCCAAGGCAGGTGTCCGCGCCTATGTGCTCGACGCGGCGCTGCGGCAGGTGCCGCCGGGTGTCACGGGGGAGATCTATCTGGCGGGCGAAGGGGTCGCGCGCGGCTATCTCGGCCGGCCGGGGCTGACCGCCGCCCGGTTCGTCGCCGACCCGTTCGGCGCCCCTGGCAGCCGGATGTACCGCACCGGGGACCTCGGGAAGCGGCGCAGGGACGGCCGGCTCGACTTCGCGGGCCGCACCGACGACCAGGTCAAACTGCGCGGCTTCCGCATCGAGCCCGCCGAGGTCGAGGCCGCGTTCGCCCGCAGGCCCGAGGTGTCCCGGGTCGCCGTGACCGTACGCGAGGACCGGCCGGGCGACCGCAGACTCGTCGCCTATGTGGTGCCCGCGTACGAGGGCGCCGACCTGGCCGAGCTGCGGGCGGCGATGGCCGGTGAGCTTCCCGGGCATCTGGTGCCTTCGGCGGTCGTCGCCCTGGACGAGCTGCCGCTCACCCCGAACGGCAAGCTCGACCAGCGCGCCCTGGCCGCCCCCGCCGACACCGGGGCCGCCGCACACCGGCCGCCCCGGTCCGCCCGTGAGGCGGCGCTGTGCGGACTGTTCGCCGAGGTGCTCGGCGTCGAACGGGTCGGCGTCGACGACAACTTCTTCGAGCGGGGCGGGCATTCGCTGCTGGCCTCCCGGCTCGCCGGGCTGGTCGGCCAGGTGCTGGGCACCGCGATGACCGTCCGCACGGTCTTCGAGGCCCCCACCCCGGCCGCCCTGCTGCGCAGGCTCGACGGCGGCGGTGCGTCCGGCGGCTTCGACGTGCTGCTGCCGCTGCGCACCACGGGCGACCGGGAGCCGCTGTTCTGTGTGCACCCGGTGGGCGGGCTCAGCTGGTGCTACTCGGCGCTGCTGCGCACCCTGGACCCCGGCCGCCCGGTGTACGGACTCCAGTCACGCGGCGTCGACGGCGCCGGGGCGCCCGCCGTATCGCTCCCCGCGATGCTCGCGGACTACGCGGCGCAGATCCGCAGCGTCCAGCCGGACGGCCCCTACCATCTGCTCGGCTGGTCGCTCGGCGGTTCGCTCGCCCAGGCGCTGGCCGCCGAACTCCAGCAGCAGGGCGCCGATGTGGCCTCGCTGGTGCTGCTCGACTCGTACCCGGTGGAGGAGGAGCGCCGGGTCGAGACGGACGAGGTACAGATCATGACCGACATGGTGCGGGCGTACGCCCGGCTGCACGGCGACGAGGTCCCGCCGGCGTCCGACCGCGCCGGGATCCGGGAGCGGATCGTGGCGTACATGGGGCGCGGTGAGAGCGAGTCCCGCTTCCTGAGCGAGGAGCAGCGCGGGGCGGTCCTCGACGTACTGGTCGGCAATGTACGGCTGGTGTCACCGGTGGAGCCCGCCCCGTTCAAGGGCCGGGTGCTGCTCGTGGAGGCGACCGAGAACGTCCGGGAGTGGGCCCGGCCGCAGGACTGGGAGCCGTATCTCTCGGGCGACTTCGAACGGTACGAAGTGGCCACCACGCACGAGGCGATGCTGTCTCCCGCGCCCGCGGCGGAAATCGGCCGGATCCTTTCCCGGCACCTCTGACGGAATCGCGCTGGGAGAGAGCTGACGGCGCGCTGACGAACAGCGCCAAAAGGCGGTGTGTGCGGCCCTTTCGGGGGGCCGTACACACCGCCTTCCGCTGTCCTGTTCCGGCTGTTCCGGCGCGAGAAGGAAAGCGATATTCCGCCGATAAGACGGCTGCTTAGTGTCGTCCGCGAAGACGTGAAGTCGGCTGAGGGCTCACGGCATTGACGGACCTTCCGTGGAGGCGGCACTCGTGATGGACGACGCAGGGGAATACGGCGCCGTGGCAGGCCGGAGTTACTGGGACGCGGTCCTGGACGCGGTCGGCCGCACCCCGCTGCCGCGCTGGACACCGACGGGACCCGGCGCCCCCGGCGGTACGGCCACGCACCGCACGGCCCTGCCCGCCCCCGGTGTCACGCCGGCCCTGCTGCTGGCCGCGCACGCCAAGGTGCTGGCCGCGCTGACCGGCGAACCCGACACGGTCAGCGGCTACCTGCCCGCCGGCGGCGCACCGCTGGCCGCCCGGGTGAGCGTCCAGGACGGCAGCTGGGCCGGGCTGGCCGCAGCGGCGGAGCGCACCCGGCGGTCCGTGGTGCGGCACGCCGCGCACGCACCCGACACCGCACCCAGCCTGTTCGACACGCTGGTCGCCGAGGACCCGGCGGCCCTGGCCGCGGATCTGCCGCAGGGCGTGAACCTCGCGGTCGCCACCGACGGGCGCGAGCTGGTCCTGCGCCACCGCACGGACACCCTCGACGCCGGGGCCGCGGCCCGTGTCGGCGGCTACTACCTGGCCGCGCTGGACGGACTCACCGCCCGTCCGGACAGCGCCCACCAGGACCGCACCCTGCTCTCGGACGACGAAGTCCGCACCCAGACCGAGGAGTTCGCCGGGCCCGACGAGCCGCTGCCCGACCTGCGCTGCCATCAGCTCTTCGAGGAGCGCGCCCGGCTGCGGCCCGGTGACACCGCCCTGGTGCGGGGCGGGCAACGCCTCACTTACGGGGAGCTGAACCGGCACGCCAACCGGATCGCCCGGCAGCTGCGGCTGCGGGGACTGCGCGACGAGGACGTGGTGGCCGTCGTCACCGAACGCGACTTCGGCTGGGCGGCCGCCGTGCTCGGCGTACTCAAGGCGGGCGGGGTGTATCTGCCCGTCGAGCCGCACTTCCCGGCCGCCAGGATCGAGACCGTACTGCGCCGCAGCGACTGCCGGTATGTGCTCACCGCTCATGGCGCCTGTCCCTCGCTGGACACCGCGCTGGCCGCCCTCACCGCCCCTGCGGAGGGCCCGTCGGGCACGGCGGGCGGCCCCGACGTCAGCCTCGTCGACGCGCTGCCCGAAGGGCTCGCCGACCACGACCCCCTGATCCCGGTGCGCGCGGACCAACTGGCCTACATCTACTTCACATCGGGCTCCACCGGCGAGCCCAAGGGCGCCATGTGCGAGCACGCCGGATTCACCAACCACCTGCTCGCCAAGACCGCCGACCTCGGTATCACCGAGGGCACCACGGTCGCGCAGACCGCCCCCCAGTGCTTCGACATCTCGCTCTGGCAGCTGGTGGCGGCCCTGACCACCGGCGGCACCACGCACCTGGTGGAACAGGAGGCGCTGCTCGACCCCGCCCGCTTCGTGGAGACACTGCGGGGAGCGGACATCGAGGTGGTCCAGCTGGTCCCGTCGTATCTGGAGGTGCTGCTCACCTTCCTGGACGGCGACCGGACCGCGCTGCCCGCCCTGCGACGGGTCTCGGTGACCGGTGAGGCGCTCAAGAAGGAGCTGGCCCAGCGCTGGTTCGCCACCTTCCCCGCAGTCCCGCTGGTCAACGCCTACGGACTCACCGAGACCTGCGACGACACCAACCACGAGGTGCTGCTGCGCGCCCCGTCGGGCCCCTCCGTACCGCTGGGGCGGCCGGTGCGCAACGTACGCGTGTACGTCGTCGACGAGCGGCTCAGACCGGTGCCGCTGGGCGCGCCCGGTGAGATCGTCTTCTCCGGGGTCTGTGTGGGGCGCGGATACGTCAACGACGAGGAGCGCAGCAGGGCGGCGTTCCTGCCCGACCCGTACCGGCCGGGCGAACGGCTCTACCGCTCGGGCGACTTCGGCCGCTGGGCGCCGGACGGCCGCCTGGAATTCCACGGCAGGCGCGACGCCCAGCTGAAGATCCGCGGCTTCCGTATCGAGCTCGGAGAGATCGAGAACCGGCTGCTCCAGGTGGCCGGGGTGCGCGACGGCGCGGTGGTCGTGGCGGGGGCGGCCGAGAGCCGCCACCTGGTCGGCTACTACACCGGTCCCGCGGAGCTGGCCCCGGCCGATGTGGCGGCTGCGCTCGCCGGGGCGCTGCCCGGCTACATGGTCCCGGCCCGGCTTGAGCGCCGGGACGCGCTGCCGCTGACCGCCAATGGCAAGACCGACCGGAAGACGCTGACCCGGGAGGCGGCCGCCGGTGAGCAGGACGGTGCGGACGGGGGCGGCGCGCCCGGTGCGGCCCTGCCGGACGCGTACACCCCGCGCACCGCCATGGAGCGCCGGCTGGCCGGGCTGTGGGCGGGGATCCTCAGGGCCGACCCCTCCCGTATCGGCCGCACCACGCACTTCTACGAGGCGGGCGGCACCTCGCTGACCGCCGTCCGGCTGGCCATCTCGCTGGACCGGCTCGTCACGGTCAAGGAGCTCGCGGCCACCCCCGTACTCGCCGATCTGGCTGATCTGTTGCAGCGGCGGCTCGCCGCCCGTACCGAGGGAGAGATCGCTTCATGACATCCGTCGCGGAGATCCACATACCGCTCGCGGAGCCCACCGGGCACCCCGGGCCCGCCCACCGTAACGAGCCCGTCCCGGCACCCGGGCCCGGCGCCGTGGCGGTGCTGACCGTCGCCCCCGACGCCCTGCGCGCCGCAGGCGGCCCCGCGGAGTGGGCGGCCGCGCACCGCGAGACCGTCGGCCGGGCCGTCGCCGAGCACGGTGCGGTGCTGGTACGCGGTCTCGGGCTCGGCTCGGCCGCACAGGTCGCCGCCGCGGCAGCCGCGCTCGGTGTCGCACCGATGCGGGAACAGGAGCGGTTCGCCGCCCGGCGCACCCACGCCGAAGGGGTCTACGGATCCTCGGAGTGGCCGCCGGACGAGCCCATGTGCATGCACCACGAGGTGAGTTACTGCGCCGATGTGCCGTCCCGCGCGGTGTTCGGCTGCCTCACCGCGCCCCGTACCGGCGGCGCGACGGCCGTCGCGGACTCGGGCGAGGTCCTGCGCGCCCTGCCGGACGCGCTGGTCGCCCCCTTCGTCCGGCACGGCTGGCAGCTCACCCGCACCTACCGCGAGGTGGGCGTCGCCTGGACCGAGGCGTTCGGCACCGACGACCCCGAGCGGATCGCCAAGTACTGCGCGGAGGCCGCCGTCGACCACGAGTGGCTGCCCGACAGCGCGCTGCGCACCAGGCAGCGCAGGGCCGCCGTGCTGCGGCACCCGGTGAGCGGCGAGCGGATCTGGTTCAACCAGATCGCCTTCCTCAACGAACTGACCCTCGACCCGGTGATCCGCGAGTACCTCACCGATGTGTACGGCCCGGACTCGCTGCCGTTCACCACCGCGTACGGCGACGGCACACCGGTCCCCGCCGAGGTGATCGCGGCCATCGACCACGCCTACCGGCAGGCCACCCGGCGTGAACCGTGGCTGGCCGGCGACCTGATGGTCGTCGACAACCTGCGCATGGCGCACAGCCGTGAGGCGTACGAGGGCGAGCGCGACGTCGTCGTGATCCTGGGCGGCCCGGTCCGGCCGGCCGGCCACGTCCTGCCCTGAACCCCGGCCCCTACGCGGCCTCTTCGTACGCACCCGGCTCCACCCCTACGCGGCCTCTTCGTACGCACCCGCCGGATCGCGGCGCCGTGTCACAGCCCCGCGTACGCACCAGCTCGTACACAACAGCCCGCGTGCATCCGCCCGTGCCCACCCGCCCGTACGCCCCCCGCCCCGTCCACCAGCCACGGAGACCCCTCCATGTCACAGACCCCCTCCTTCGCAGTGATCCCCGGCGCCGACGTGAGCCGCGTCCTGGAGAGCCGGCACCGCGAGACCGTCGGCATCATCGAGGCCGCGTACCGCATCCACGGCCGGGGCGACACGGTCAACCCGCCCTCGTACTTCCTGCGCTTCCCCGACCGCCCCAGCTCCCGCATCATCGCGCTGCCCGCGTCGGTGGGCGGCGACGTCCGGGCCGACGGCATCAAGTGGATCTCCAGCTTCCCGGAGAACGTCGCGGCGGGGCTGCCCAGGGCGTCGGCCGTGCTCATCCTCAACGACCCCGACACCGGCTACCCGCTGGCCTGTCTGGAGAGTTCCATCATCAGCGCGGCGCGGACCGCGGCCTCCGCCGCACTCGCCGCCGACAAGCTGACGGCCGGGCGCCGGCGCCCGCGGCGGGTCGGCTTCTTCGGCACCGGACTGATCGCCCGCTTCATCCACGGCTATCTGGCGGGCACCGGCTGGGAGTTCGACGAGACCGGCGTCTTCGACCTGTCCCGTGAGCACGCGGAGGGCTTCGCCGGCTATCTGGAGGGCTCCGGTGCGGACCACGGCAAGACCGTCGTCCACGACAGCGCGGAGAGCCTGATCCGCGAGAGCGACCTCGTCGTCTTCGCGACCGTGGCCGGCACCCCGCACGTCACCGACCCCGGCCTGTTCGCCCACAACCCGCTGGTGCTGCACATCTCGCTGCGCGACCTGTCACCCGACGTGGTGCTCGCGGCGACCAACGTGGTGGACGACGTGGAGCACTGCCTCAAGGCCGACACCTCCCTGCACCTGGCCGAACAGCGGCTCGGGAACCGGGACTTCGTCGACGGCACGCTCTACGACGTACTCACCGGTGAGCTGACCCCGCCGCAGGACCGCCCGGTGATCTTCTCGCCCTTCGGCCTCGGAGTGCTGGACCTGGCGCTCGGCAAACACGTCCACGACACCATTCGCGACGCGGGTGAACTCGCCGTTGTCGAGGGGTTCTTCCATGAAATGCGCCGCTACGGCTGACGGGAGGAGGGGCTTTGATCATTTCAGCCCCGCACCAGTTCAACGAGGACGATCTGTATGTGAATCTGCGATCGGTTCTCGGAATCCCGCTGTATCTGAAATGCGAGGGTTTCAATTTCGCCGGATCAATCAAACACAAAGCCGCTCTCGCCATGGTGGAGGCGGCCGAACGCAACGGCGTGCTCTCCCCGGGCTCGGTCCTGGTGGAGTCCTCGTCGGGCAATCTCGGGGTCGCGCTGAGCATGATCGCGGCCAGCAAGGGCTACCGCTTCGTCTGCGTCACCGACTCCCGCTGCAACCTCGCCGCCCGCCGGCTCATGGAGGCCCTGGGCGCGAGCGTCCACACCATCACCGAACCCGACCCGGAAGAGGGGTTCCTGGGCGCCCGGCTCGCCCACGTCCGCAGGCTCTGCGCGGCCGACCCGCGGTATGTCTGGCTCAACCAGTACACGAGCCAGGACAACTGGGGCGCCCACTACCGGCTGACGGCGCCGCCGCTGTCCGGCAGCTTCCCCGGTCTCGATGTGCTGTTCGTCGGCGCCGGGACCACCGGGACACTGATGGGCTGCGCCCGCTGGTTCCGCGAACACCGGCCCGAGGTGCGGATCGTGGCCGTCGACAGCGTCGGCTCGGTCACCTTCGGCGGGCCCCAGCGCAGCCGGTCGATCCCCGGCCTCGGGGCCGGGGTACGCCCGCCGATGCTCGACGAGTCGTACATCGACGACGTGGTGATGGTCCCGGAGAGCGACACCGTCCGGATGTGCCACCGGCTGGCCGCCCGCGGATTCCTCTTCGGCGGCTCCACCGGCACCGTCGTCGCCGGGGCCGCGGCCTGGCTGGAAGCCCGCCAGGCACACCAGGCCCACCGCACCCATCAGAAGCACCGCGGTGAGCTGACCGCCGTGACCATCTCGCCCGACCTGGGCGAGCGCTATCTCGACACCGTGTACCAGACCAACTGGGTCCAGGGCATCTACGGCGATGCGGCCGGCACGGCCGACGTGATCAACACGGCCGACGTGATCGACGCGGTCGACCCGCTCAGCACCGCAGGACCCGCCGTACCCGAACCCGCCGCCTGAACGGCCCGACCGTGGAGGAAATCCCGATGAACAGCAACCCGTTCGAAGACACCGACGGCCGCTACCTCGTACTCGTCAACGACGAGGGCCAGCACTCGCTGTGGCCCGCCTTCGCCGACGTGCCGGACGGCTGGCGGACGGCTCTGCCCGGGTCCGGCCACGCGGAGGCGCTGGCCTGGATCAACGAGCAGTGGACCGACATGCGTCCGCGCTCGGTCGCGGAGGCGATGGACCGTGCCGCCTGAGCAGCGTCTCCGCCGGGCGGGTGCGGCCGGGGCGGGCGTGCCGGGAGCTTCCCCGGCCGCGGGCACGGCGCACGACCGGCTGATGGAGCTGCTGGCCGCCGGACGCGTTCCGCACCGGCTCCTGGCCCATCCGCCCGAGGGCCGTACCGACGCCGCCAGCCTGCTGCGCGGCCACCCGCTCCGGCGGGCCGCCAAGACCCTCGTGGTCCGGGTCGCCCTGGGACGGAAGAAGTCCCGGTACGTCCTGGCCGTGGTCCCCGGCGACCGCAGGGTCGATCTGGGGGCCGTGGCGGACGTGGCCGGCGGGGTACGGGCCGGTTTCGCCGACCGGGCCACCGCCGAGCGCCTCACCGGCTGCGTCAGCGGATCGATCATGCCCTTCTCCTTCCACCCCGACCTGACCGTCCTGGCCGATCCGGAGCTGCTCGGCCAGGACGAGATCTGGTTCAACGCCGCCCGGCTCGACCTCTCGGTCGCACTCTCCCCGCACGCCTACCGCCGGCTCGCCGCGCCCCTGGTGGCGCCCCTCACCGGACCGGACCCCGCGGTTCAAGCCGCCTGACCGCACTTCAAGCCGCCTGATCAGGAAGCGAAACGCACGCATGACTCTGATTCTGGACACCAGCCCGACCACCCCGGCGGTCACCGTCGGCCCGGACCGCGCCCGCGCCATCGAGCAGGCGGCGCGGCGGCTCACGCCCGTCGCAGGAGGCCGGGTGGACAGCCCCGAGTGGGTGGCCGCGGCCCGCGACAGCTGGGCTGACCTCCCGTCCGAGCTGCGCAGACCGCTGGCCGCCTTCCGCCGCGACTCCGGGCCCACCGGCTCCCTGCTGCTGCGCGGGCTGCCGGTGGACGAGGCGGTGCTGCCCGCCACCCCCGCCGCCGGAGGCTCGGCGCAGCACACGGCGGACGTCTCGGCCGCCGTCCTGGTGATGATCGCCGCCGGGCTCGGCGACCCGGCGGCCTTCCGCCCGGAGAAGGGCGGCGCCCTGGTCCAGGACGTCGTACCGGTCCCGGGGCAGGAGGACTTCCAGGGCAACGCGGGCTCCGTGCTGCTGACCTTCCACACCGAGAACGCCTTCCACCCGCACCTGCCCGACTTCGTCATGCTGCTCTGCCTGCGGGCGGACCACGAACGGGTCGCGGGCCTGCGCACCGCCTGTGTCAGGCAGGCGCTCCCGCTGCTCTCACCGGACGGCCGCGCGGCCCTGTTCAGCCCCGAGTTCAGGACCGCGGCCCCGCCCTCCTTCGGGTCCACCGCAGGAGGCACCGCCCCGCACGCTGTACTGACCGGGGCGCCCGAAGACCCGGACGTACGGGTCGACTTCGCGGCCACCCGGCCGCTCACCGGACGGGCCGCCGACGCGCTCACCGAGCTCCAGGAGATCTTCGACCTGACCGCGCAGACCGCCTACCTCGAACCGGGCGACCTCGCCCTCGTCGACAACCGCGTCACCGTGCACGGCCGTACCGCGTTCCGGCCGCGCTACGACGGACGGGACCGCTGGCTGCGGCGCGGCTTCGTCCTGACCGATCTGCGCCGTTCGCGGGCGGTGCGGCCGTCCGACGGCTACGTCGTCGACTGACCCCCGCCGCACGCCCCCGCCGCACGCACGCCCCCCGGCATACCCCGCCGCCCGTCACCGAACCGAGAGAAGGCCGACGCCCATGCGCATCGTCATCGCCGAGGGCTCCGCCGTGCTGCGGGCCGGACTGGCCCAGGTGCTCGCCGACCGCGGCCACCAGGTGGAGGCCGTCGGCGACGCCGGTGGGCTGAGCGCGCTGGCCGGCCCGTACCGGCCCGATGTGCTGGTCGCGAACGCCGCCCTGCCGTCCGCCCGTACGGACGACGGCATCCGGGCGGTGCTCGCGGCCGGCCACCGGTGGCCGCTCGGCGGGCTGCTCGTCTACTCGGCTGCGCCCGAACCCGGCTGCGCCGCCCGGCTGTTCGCCGGTTCGGGCAGCCGGGCCGGGGTGGGGTATCTGCTCCTTGACCGGGTCCACGACGCCGGGTTCCTGCTGGAGACGGTGGCCCGGGTGGCGGCGGGCGCCACGGTCGTCGACCCGCGGATCGTGGGCTCGCTGGCGGCCGGGGACACGGCACAGGACGAGCTGGGGGCGCTGAGCCGCCGTGAGCTGGAGGTACTGGAGCTGATGGCCCAGGGCCGCACCAACAGCGCGATCGCCCAGCGGCTGAACGTGTCACCCGGCACCGTGGAGAAACGGGCCGCCGCCGTCTTCGGCAAGCTCGGCATCCCCTGCACCGGGCACGACAACCGCAGGGTGCTCGCCGTACTGCGCTACCTCGCCGCCCGGCCCGGCGCGGCCACCGCCCACGAGCCCCGGATGACCCTGGCCGGGGCGGCGTAGGAGCGGCACAGCACGCTGCCCCCGGTGATCACCGACCACCGGGGGCAGAGTCGTGTACGGCAGAGTCATGTACGGCGAAGTCGTCCACGGCAGAGCCATGTACGGCGGGCCGTGCACGGCAGAGCCGTCTGGGGCGGGCCCGTTCAGCCGCTGCCGATGATGCTGCGGGCCACCCGTACCTGCCAGTTGGTGACGGCGATGATCAGCCACGGGCCGAAGAAGAAGGCCACCACACCCGCCGCGAAGTGCAGCGCCACCGCACCGGCCGGGCTGGGGCCGCCCCACGCCGGGTCGGGGTAGGGCGCCCAGCCCCAGATCGGGTACGTCAGATTGCGCGCCGACACGATGAACCAGCCCACCACGAGAGCGAACGAGAGGGAGCTGACCAGCAGGTTGACCAGCATGAAGAAGAGGCCTCGGCCGACCCTGCCGACGCCCGAGCGGTGCCCGATGTCCTCGCCGAGCAGCAGCTGTGCGCGCAGCCGCTCGACCATGGGCCCGATGAAGGCGACCACCACCAGCATGACCAGCAGGACCAGCACACCCATCTGCTGGCCTCCGTGGCCCTGGGTGGACTTCATGGCGTACGGGAGCACGAACAGCAGCAGGGGACCGACCGCCACCAGCGCGTACAGCACATGCCGCCACGTCCGTGGCCGGAACGGCCCGGTCAGCAGCCGGATGCGTCCGGAGCCCGAAACAGAGGTGGACATGGTGAAATTTCCTCTCGTGGGGGTTGAGCGCCGTGAGCCCGGCAGGGACCGGCAGGCAGCCGGCCCGCTCCCGGGCGACAGAGGCATCAGGCAGCCGCTGCGGCGGACCGGCCGAGGGCCGAGGGGCTCCGCCCGGCCCGGCTCATGGCGAGCAGGTGCAGGGCGATGGCGGTACCCGGCTGGCCGAGTGCCTCGTGATACCGACTCAGCACATCGTTCTCATCGGCCAGTTGGAACTCCCGCAGACCCGCCGTCCGCCGTGCGGCCCTGAGCCGGGACGCGGTCTCCACCCGCTCCCGGGCCAGGCTGATGAGGGACCTGTCCAGTTCGGCGAGCCGGTGGTCCAGTTCGGTGAGGGGGCCGGTGGTGACCGGTGACATCTCTGACCTCACGCCATGCCTCCGCTGGTCGGCTGGCTCGGCACGCTGGAGGGGCCGAGCACGATGAGAGGAAGCTACCCAGCGGGGTTTTCTTTTCGTTATCGAAGGAGAAGCGAGCCCGGTCAGCGGCGCGGCGCGATCAGTTCCGTGCCGGGGCGCATCCGTACCCGTACGGCGCCTGCGCCGATGACGGCGACCGCGCCCCGGTACCCGGGCCCCAGGTCGAGATCGGCCAGTGCGGTGCGCGGGCGGAGGTCCGCGCACCGGCCGAGCAGGGCGGGGGCGCGGTCCGGCGCGGACACCGTGAAGCTGTCCATCGGGGTGTTCAGCCCCTCGCCGGTCGCCTTCAGGACGGCCTCCTTGCGCGTCCAGTACGTCAGAAGACCCCGGGCCCGCTCCTCCCGGGGCAGCCGCAGCAGGGCGGCGCGTTCCGCCGCGGTGAGCACCAGCTCGTACCCGGGCGGCAGGCCGGACTCGTGGGACAGGCCGGACTCGTGGGACAGGCCGGAATCACACGGCAGAGCGGTCTCGGTCCCGGTCCCGGATCCGCTCCCGATCCCGGTCTCGGACTCGGACCCGGTCGTGGTCCCGGTCGGGCCCGGCCGCGGGTCGTCCAGCCGCTCCACGTCGAGCCCGAGCGGGTACCCGTCGGTGACCCCGAGCGCGACCACGTCGCCGGAGTGGGTGAGGGACAACTCCCAGCGGGCGGCGGCCCCCAGGGCCCGCGGTTTGCCGTGCGCGCCGCCGCACCCGGGGCAGCGGGTGCGCAGCCGTACCGCTTCCGGTTCTGTTCCGCAGAGCCGCGCGAGCGCGGTCCTGGCGAGGACCCGGCCGGTGACGAAGCGGGCGAGATCCCGCTCCCGCAGAAAGCCGGAGCAGCGCGCCAGTTCGCCGGAGTCCAGCAAGCGGAACCAGTCGGCGGGCCGGGAAAGCGGGGGCAGCGACCAGATACGGCACTCGGCCGTCGCCTCACCGGTGGCGGCGGTTCCGGATGTGTCCGGCTCCCGGCCGGGTGCGGTCAGCGGCGTCATGGTTCTGAGTGTCGGCCGTACCGGGCCGTCGGGGAAGCCCGGAATCCCTCCGCGCGTGCGGAGGAAAACCGCCCCGCACCTTGACGTTAAAGATCCGATATCGCCGGACCTGCCCCTGCGAAGCGGCTTTGATAGCGGACCGAAACCGCCGCTCCCTAACGTTCTGCTCATCGGGGGGCACGCACCGTTCGGGCGCCCTCCCTGACCTACTCAACGGGAGAAGAAGAGACATGCAGCCCAGCTGGAGATCCTCGGCCAAGCGGACCCTCGTCACCCTTGTCGGTACCGGAGTGCTTCTCGGTGGCGCGGCCACCGCGGTCCACTCGGTGCAGGGCCACGGCCGGCAGACGGCGGCCGTCCGGGCCGACAGTGCCGTGTCCGGTTCCGGTTCCGGTGTGGTCGCCACTCCGGACGGCAACGAGGACTGGGGCTGAGACCGGCGGTGACCGGCTGGGCGGAGTGGTCGCGGACCTGACCGGGTCCGGACCGGATCCTGCCCCACCACGCGTGCGGGGCGCCAGGAGACCTGAGTCTCCTGGCGC